>JBOGWY010000323.1:0-6319 GCA_050694015.1 Actinomycetota bacterium
CTTCAAGTTCCTGCCCGCGAAACGGCTGGAGTGGAGCGAGGTCTGGCCCGGCGCCATCATCGCTGCCCTCGGCTTCGAGCTGCTGAAAACGCTCGGCGCGTTGTACCTGGCGAACAGCGAATCCGCGAGGGACGACACGTTCGGTACGCTTGCGACAGCAGCCACCCTGCTGGTCGCCGCGTTCCTCATCTCGCAGGTCATCCTTCTGGCTGCCGAATTCAATGCGGCGCTCGCGGAGCGTCGGGAGACGAGAGTGCTCAAGGCAACGACCGAGGAGGCGACATGACGGACCAGACGACGGAGACCCCGTATAGCGGCAACGGGTTGGGCTCCGAGAAGTCGGCGGGGCAGCTGATCAAGGAGGTCACCGAAGACTTCTCCACCCTCTTCCGCAAAGAGATCGAGCTTGCGAAACAGGAGATCGGTCAGTCGGTCGGCGAGAAGGCCAAGGGGGCCGCGATCGTCGCGATCGCCGGCGTCCTCGGGTTCTTCGCGCTGATCTTCCTGCTACTTGCGATCCGCGACGGCTTCGACACGTTCCTATGGACGTGGTTGGCCGACATCGCGACGGCCGTCGTGCTGCTCGTCATCGGGGGCCTCGGCGCACTCGTCGCCAAGAAGAAGCTCACAACGCCGATCTCGGCCGACATGACCAAGCAGACGATCAAGGAAGACGTCGAACTCGTAAAGTCGCTCGGTCGGAACAAATAAGGGGCGGAAAGCTATGGGTCAGAACGCAGAGCAGACTGTTACGGAGATCGAGCAGACGCGCGAGGATCTCGCACGCAAGGTGGACCTCCTCGTCGACAGGGCCAAGGTCGAAGCGGGTTCGCTCGGCAAGAAGCTGGCGATCGCCGGCGCGGTCGTCGCCGGGATAGTGGTCATCGGGATGATCGCCAAACGTCGCGTGCGCTAGACCGGCCAGCGTTTCCACTGCAACCCGGCGCCTGGCAGCACGGACGTGCAGATTAGTCCAGTTAGGCGAGCAGCTCCCAGCCCGGGTTGACCGGGCCGTAGCCCTTGCCGATCCGCAGGCTGTGCTCGATCGCACCGGTCACGAAGCGCTTGCCGAAACGAACCGCCTCCAGCAGCTCGTCGCCGTGCGCGAGGCGCGCCGCGATCGCGGCCGAGATCACGCAGCCCGTGCCGTGGGTGTCTTGGGTGTCGAAGCGGGGCCCGTCGATCTCGACGAGATCGGTGCCGTCGAAATAGACGTCGGTCGCTCGATCGCCGGGCAGGTGGCCGCCCTTCACGAGCACCGCCTTCGGGCCCAGATCGTGCAGCGCCCGAGCGGCTTCCTTCATCTCCTCGAGCGTCCCGATACTTGTGCCCAGCAGACCTCCCGCCTCGTGCAGGTTCGGGGTTATCAAGGTCGCGAGCGGGATAAGTCGCTCTCTGAGTGCCGAGATGGCCTCGTCGGCGAGCAACTTGTCCTTGTGCTTCGAGATGAAGACCGGATCGACGACGAGCCGCTCGAGTCTGTGTGCTTCGATCGACTTCGCGACCGCTTCGACGATGCCCGACGACGCGAGCATCCCGGTCTTCGCGGCGTCGACACCGATATCGGACACCACCGCGTCGATCTGCGCGACCACGAACTCCTCGGCGACCTCCTGGATGCCCGTCACCGCGACCGTGTTCTGCGCGGTCAGCGCGGTCAACGCGCTCATCCCGTGACAGCCGAGAGCGAAGAAGACCTTCAGATCCGCCTGGATCCCGGCGCCGCCGCCGGAGTCGGATCCCGCGATCGTCAGCGCGCGCGGGAAGCCCCCTAGTGGGTGCGGAGGTGATCCCATCCGTGTTTCTCCCATTCCTTCAGCGGCTTGTCGCCGATCATCTCGGCTCCGTCGGTGACCACGCCGATCTGGGTGATCGCAGGGCCTTCGTCACCGAGAGACTCTCGCACCTCACGGATGTCGCGTTCGCGGATCGTGAAGAGAAGTTCGAAATCCTCGCCCCCGGTGATGGCCATATCGAGTGCTTGCTCGCGGGGCTTGGCGGCTAAAGCTTCATGCAACGGCAGAGCATCGGGGTCGATCTGACAGCCGATGCTGCTGGCATGGACGAGGTGCGAGAGATCGACTGCGAGGCCATCGGACAGATCGATCATCGCGGTGGCCCCGGCCTCGGCGATCACCTGTCCCGCCTGCAGCCGCGGTTCGGGATACATCTGACGTCGCATCGCGTCCGTCGGCTCGCCCTTCGCGCCGGCGCGCAGTTCCTCAAGTCCGGCTGCGGCACCGCCGAGTGAACCCGTCACGCAAATCGCATCGCCGACCTTGGCCCCCGAACGTAGAACCGCGCCCTCGACCACGAGCGAACCCAGCAGCGCGATCGAGACCATGATCTCGTCGGCCTGGCTCAGGTCGCCACCCACCAACGACACCCCCCACTTCTCGGCCGCGGCGAGCATCCCCTCGAGGATCGCGTCGACGGTCGCTACTTCCATGTCGGGGCGCAGCGCCATCGACACGAGTGAATGCTCCGGGATGCCGCCCATCGCGGCGATATCGGAGACGTTGACCGCGAACGCTTTCCATCCGATCGCGTCGGGCGGGAACGTGTCGAGCGTGAAGTCGACGCCCTCGACGACGAAGTCGGTCGTCATGAGCAAGCGGGGGCCGGGCGGGAAGATCACGGCGGTGTCGTCGCCGCTCCACGTCTCGCCTTCCTTGGACTCGCCGATCCGCTCGATGATCCGCCGGACGAGACCCACCTCGCCCAGCTCGGAGACTTTCTGTGCCGTCATCTGTGCAGCATTTAAGCGACGGGGCCGGCTTTCGTTACTTCCGCAGGCACATCGCCTTCGAAGCGCGCGAAATTGTCGACGAACATCGACGCGAGCTGGCGCGCTTGCTTGTCGTACGCGTCCGCGTCACTCCACGTCGCCTGAGGGTCGAGCACGTCGTCGGGAACCCCCGGGCACGATGTGGGGATCTCGAGATTGAAGATCGGGTGGCGCTTCGTCGCGATGTCGTCGAGGTCGCCGGAGCAGGCCGCCGCGACCATCGCGCGTGTGTAAGCGAGGTCCATGCGCGTGCCGACGCCGTAGGGCCCGCCCGTCCATCCGGTGTTGACGAGGAAGACCCGGCTTTGGTGCTTGGCGATGCGCTCGCCGAGCATCTCGGCGTAGAAGCTCGGCTTCAACGGCAGGAACGGCGCCCCGAAACAGGTCGAGAAGGTCGCTTCGGGCTCGCTGCCCAGCCCCGCCTCGGTGCCGGCGAGCTTGGCGGTGAAACCCGAGAGGAAGTGATACATCGCCGAGTCGGCGTCGAGCTTGGCGATCGGCGGAAGGACGCCGAATGCATCCGCGGTGAGGAACACGACCGACTCGGCGTGGCCGCCGCGGCCCTCGGGCACGTGGTTCGAGATGTACTCCAGCGGATACGCGGCGCGCGTGTTCTCGGTGACCGAACCATCGTTGAAATCCGCCATTCGAGTGTCGTCGTCCACGATGACGTTCTCGAGCACGGCTCCGAACCGGATCGCATCCCAGATCTGCGGTTCCTTCTCGCGGCTCAGTTTGATGCACTTCGCGTAGCAGCCGCCTTCGAAGTTGAAGACGCCGTTGTCACCCCAGCCATGCTCGTCGTCACCGATGAGGCGACGCGCAGGGTCGGCCGACAGCGTCGTCTTGCCTGTCCCGGAGAGACCGAAGAAGAGCGCGACATCGTCGTTAGGACCGATGTTCGCGGAGCAATGCATCGGCAGGACGCCGTCGAGAGGCAACAGATAGTTCGCCGATGTGAAGATCGACTTCTTCATCTCGCCGGCGTAGCGCGTCCCGCAGATCAGTACCTGCTTGCGCTCGAGATCGATCCCGACGAAGGCTTCTGAGTTGGTGCCGTCGCGCTCGGGAACGGCTTCGAACGTGGGGGCCGAGACGACGACGAACTCAGCCTCGAAATCATCGAGTTCGTCCGGCTCCAGGCGGCGGAAGAGCTGGCGCGCGAACAGCGCGTGCCAGGCGAACTCGCTGATCACGCGCAGTTTGATCTGGTGAGCCGGATCGGCACCCACGAACCCGTCGACCACGAACAGCTCGCGGCCCTCGAAGTGCCCTCTGGCGCGATCGAACAGGGCATCGAACACGTCGGGCTCGACGGCTTGGTTGGCGGCACCCCACGCGATGCGGTCCTTCGAGGTGCCATGTGAGACGAAGTAGCGGTCCTTCGGCGACCGCCCGGTGCGCTTGCCCGTCATGGCAACCAGCGCACCGGTGCTCTCGAGGAAACCTTCTTCGCGGGCGACCGCGAGCTCGGTCAGCCTCGCGCTACTCAGGTTTCGGTGGACAGCAGACGGGTGTTCGATCCCCGCCAGCTGATTCGACAACGACATCGATTATCAACTCCTGGTTTGGAAAGGGACCAGGGCAGCCTACCTTTAACTTCCTCCCAGACCCCCCTGCTACACTCCCCCACACTCCAGAACCCTGAGGAAGTCAACGACGACAGAGGAGGACCGGGCGTGGCTGACGTCCAGGCATACATTCTGATCCAGACCGAGGTCGGCAAGGCTGCCCAGGTTGCGCAAGAAGTGCGCGACATCGAGGGCGTCGACGCGGCAGAAGACGTGACCGGTCCGTACGACGTGATCGTGCGTGCGAGCGCGACGAACGTCGACGACCTTGGCAAGCTCGTGGTCGCGCGGATCCAGTCCGTCGAGGGCATCACGCGCACCCTGACGTGCCCGGTCGTTCACCTCTAGACGAGGATCCCGAGCGACGCGGGTTCGGAACCCGCGCCGTACACCCGCCCACACCACCTGCGCAGGACGGCCGTCCCGTCGCGCCGCTGTTAGATCCGTCGTCGACGTACTCGTTCGATGACTCAGAGGCGTTCGCGAAGGCATCCCAGGAGCGCATCGGCGCGGGGTACGTCTACACGCGCTGGGCGAACCCAACGGTCGATGCGTTCGAGGCGGCCGTGGCCGATCTCGAGGGGACACAGGAGGCGGAAGCCTTCGCCAGTGGGATGGCGGCGATCACGGCGATCTTCCTGTCGGTGTGCGGCAGCGGCGACCGGATCGTGGCGACGCGACAGCTCTACGGCAACACCTATTCCCTGCTCCGGGACCGACTTCCGCAGTACGGCATCGAGAGCGAACTCGTCGACTTCGACGACATCGATGCGATCGAACACGCGATCGACGGCTCCAAGATGCTCTATTGCGAAACGATCGCCAACCCGCGGATGCAGGTATCGGACCTCGAACGACTCGGCTCGATCGCGCGGCGCGCCGGTGTCCCGCTCGTGGTCGACAACACGTTCGCGAGCCCGGTCCTGTGCCGTCCCGTCGAACACGGCGCGAGCATCGTGGTTCATTCGGCGACCAAGTTCCTCGGGGGCCATCACGATCTGATGGGCGGCATCGTGTGCGCGGATCCCGCATCGCTCGAGCCCATCCGCCTCTTCGCCCGCGACACCGGCGCCAACATGGCCCCCTTCAACGCGTGGCTCGCGCTGCGCGGGGTCGCGACGATCCACATCCGTGTCGAGCGTTCGACAGAGAGCGCCCTCGCCGTCGCGCACTTCCTCGAGGATCATCCCGACATCGACGCCGTGCACTACCCCGGGCTCGAGTCGAGCCCGTCGAAGGCACTGGTCGATCGGCTACTGGATGGCAAAGGTGGCGGGACCCTTGCGTTCGACGTCGCCGGGGGCCGCGAGCGGGCCGCACGGTTCCAGGAAGCGTTGCGGGTCATCCTTCCGGCCGCTTCGCTCGGCGGAACCCACTCGCTGATCGTCCACGCCGCGAGCGTCACGCACACGCAACTCGACGACGCGGAGCTCGAGGCCGCGGGCATCTCCACGGGTTTCTGCCGGTTGTCGATCGGCCTCGAGGATCCTGAGGATCTGATCGCCGATCTCGATCGGGCTCTCGGGACGACGCGTTAGGTAGTCGAACGCTCCGGGTTGAAGGTCAGATATTCCTCGACGCCTGCGAACTCGGACAACACCTCGCGCGCGAGTAGGTCCTGCACCACGTCCTCCACCGCCACTCCCTCGTGGCATATCTTCACGACGTTCTCGGTGATCGGCATGTACACGCCGGCCTCGTTACCGAGCTCGAAGATCGGTTTACAACTCTTGACACCCTCGGCCACCATGTTCATCGAACCGATGATCTCGTCGATCTTGCGGCCCTGTCCGAGCTCGATGCCGACGGAGTGGTTGCGTGACTGGGGACTCGCGCACGTCGCGATCAGATCGCCGACCCCAGCGAGGCCCAGCATCGTCAGCGGTTGACCGCCGAAGACGACCGAGAAGCGGGCCATCTCGGCCAACCCACGTGTCATCACCGTCGCCTTCGTGTTGTC
>JBOGWY010000324.1:0-7959 GCA_050694015.1 Actinomycetota bacterium
ATCCTGAGTACAGCGATTTCACCGACATCAAGAACTGGAACGACACCGGCGTAGTGATCCTCGAGACCGCCCCCGGAGTTCCCTCCGCGCCACTGGCGCCCGAGAACTACCTCAACCGCCTCAACCAGAGCACGCTTAACGCGACGTCGTTCCTCACGATCGGCTACGGGACCGAGGTGCGTCGGGCCGATTCCGGCCCCCAGGCCCCCACGCCGATGCGGAATCCCATCGTGCGCCGCTTCACGACGGAGATCGGGCAGAAGCTCACCGATCAGATCCTCCAGTTGAACGGGAATGAGAACGACCCGAGGGCCGAAGGCGGCACGTGCTTCGGGGATTCGGGAGGCCCCGCGATGCTCGACGGATACGTCGTCGCCGACACGAGCTACGGCTACACATCCAACTGCCGTTACCTGGGCGGGTACCAGCGCGTCGACGTCCCGATCGTGCGCAACTGGATCCTGGATTGCCTGGCCGACCTGGTCTGCGTCACTAAGTCCGACTAGGAGTCGTTACCACTCGCCGGGTCCCTTGCGAGAAGGGTCCCGGCGAGTCGCGTCTAGGCTCCGTACATGCGGGCGCCGGGCGATCCTGAGTTCGAGTTTTCGAGCGGAGAGGTCGCGCGGCGCCTGGAGGCGGGCGATATCCAGCTCCTCGACGTGCGCGAACAGATGGAGTGGGACGCAGGCCGGCCGAGCGGCGCGGTGCACGTACCGATGCAAACGATCCCGGCCCGCATCGATGAGCTCGATCGAACCAAACCCGTCGCATGCATCTGTCTCATGGGGGCGCGCTCGGCGATGGTGGCCGAGTATCTGCGGGCCCAGGGCTTCGAGGCCTACAACGTGAGCGGCGGCTTCCGTGAGTGGTTCCAAGAACGGCTCCCGACCGAGCCCGACGACGCGCGCGTCGTCCAGCACTGACGCCTTCTCGCCTCGGATACCGGTCGATCCGACCGGTGGGCGCGTTCAAAACGCGGGAGTGAGCCGATCTACCCACCGGGGAGGTGGGTAGGGGCGCTCAAAACGCGACGCTGAGAGGGCGACCGACCGGATTCGAACCGGCGACATCCTGGACCACAACCAGGTGCTCTAACCATGCTGAGCTACGGCCGCCATGTAACGGAACAAGCGTACGCCCTAGCGCCCGGCTCCTTCTATAGCGGCTTCCTCGGCCCTCGGCACACCTCGGCCCTCGAGCTCGTCGCCGGGAGCCACGACCTCAGCCGGAGCGATCCGGATCTCGGCCGCGCGCCGCGCCGCGCTCCGCCGCGCCGCCCAGCGTAGTAGTGCGAGGCCGCCGAGCGCGACGATCGCGCCACCCACGAACGCCCCGCGGTAACCGAGCACCTCGGCGATGACTCCCGCACTCGCGGCTCCGAACCCGAACGAGAAGTCGAAGAACGCCGTGAACGTGCCCACGACCGCGCCGCGTTCCGAGGCGGGAGCCCGACTCAACGCGAACGTCATCAGTGCCGGGAACGCGAGCGCGTGTCCGATCGAGTAGATCGCCGTCCCGGCGTACAGCGCGATCTCGCTGGGCCAAAGCGCGATCACGAAGAGTCCGACCGCGGTCGTCGCCAGAGCAGCCGTACCGGCCTTGCGTGCACCGAGCCGGTCGGGCAAGCGCGCTCCGAACAAACGGATCGCGATGATGATCGCCGAGTTCAGCGCGAACACGAAGCGCGACCCGCTCATGCCGATCGTCAGCACATAGAGCGGGATGAACGACGAGAACGTCGCGAGCGCCCAGATGTTGGTCGCGAGGATCGTCCCGGGAAGCAGCGCTGCCTTGTGTATCAGCGGCGCTTTCGGCGCCTCGTGCATCCCGGCGGGACGTGTGTCGGGCACCATCAACCCGATCAACCCGGCGAATGCGGCCGACGCTCCCGCGACGATCCACACCCACGAAAAGCCGATCGATTGCAGGATCGATTCACCGGTGACCGGACCGAGGGCGAGACCACCGAAGAGCGCGAGCGAGAAGTAGCTCAGGGCCTCCCCGCGCCGTTCGTCCGGCGCGAGATCGTTGATGACGCTCGCCGCCCCGACGTAATAGAAGGCCTCGCCGACGCCGGTCAGCAGACGCCAGAACACGAGCGAAGGAAGAGACGCCGAGAGCGCGTACCCCGCGATGCTCAGACCGACGAGGAGGCCGCCGCCGACGATCAGGATCCGCCGCCCGCGGCGATCGCTCGTCCGCCCCGAGAAGGGACGTAGGAGCACGGCGGTCAGGCCGAACGCTCCGATCGTCACGCCCACCGCCGCGTTGTTCCCGCCGAGCGGTCCCTCGACGTAGCGAGGCAGGGTCGGCAGGATCATGCCGACGGCCGTGAAGTAGGCGAGGGTCGACAGCATCACCAATAGGAACAAGGGCGTGAGCAGGCGTGGCAGCGCGGCGCGCGCGTCACGTTTAAGCGTCAACTGCAAGTTGTTCCTCCGAGGTAGGTCTAACCGTCCCAGCCGGGGGTCTCTACACGCTAACGGCCCGTGGGGGCCTTCCATTCCGAACGGTGGCGCCCATGGAAGGCCGTGCGCGTCCACCGAGGGATAGGAATAGGCTCAGGTCGATATGGGAGATATGTCCGAGGCCTACACCGAGGCGCGCGAGCGCATCGCGGCCATCGCCGAAGAGCTCTCCGACGACGATCTGCAGGCGTCGGTGCCGGCCTGTCCCGCGTGGACGGCCACGGACGTGATCTCGCATCTCGCCGGGATCGCGGTCGACACGATGGCCGGGGTCATCGAGGGGGCGGGCTCGGAGGCGTACACGTCCCGCCAGGTGGAGGCACGCAAGGGCAAGGATGTCGGCGCCGTCATCGAGGAGTGGCGCGAGGCCAAGCTCGAGACGATCCTCGACGGGCTCCATCCCGCGATCGCCGGAGGCATCATCGGCGATCTGTTCACCCACGAGCAGGACTTCCGCGGCGCGGTCGGCAGGCCCGGGGGCCACGACTCGAAGGCGTTCGAGATCGCGCTCGACAGCTACACGCGCTTCCTGGGACGGCGGATCAAGGAGGCCGGGCTCCCGGCGCTCACCGTCGAGGCGGCCGGCACGAGCTGGGTCGCCGGCAAGGGCGATCCCGTCGGGACCGTGTCGGGCGAGCCGTTCGAGCTCCTTCGCTGTCTGACCGGGCGCCGGACGCTCGACGAGATACGGGCGCTGGGCTGGAGCACCGATCCGGACCCCTACCTGAAGATCTTCGCCATGTACGGGATCCCCGACGCGTCGCTCTCGGAATAAGCGAGTTACGCCGCCGTTCCCCTATATATAGGGCCGAACACGGGTAGTAACTGACCCACTACCCTTTATGTACGGCGTGGGACGGCGAACTTAAGGAGTCAACATCGACCGCGAGGTCTTCGGCCCCAACATCTGGCTGGTCGACGAGATGTACCGCCGCTATCAGGAGAACCCGAAGGCGGTCGGCGAATCGTGGCGTGACTTCTTCGAGGATTACCAGCCCGCCACGCGTCCCCCGCAAGAGCGTCCCGGCACGCGACCGGCGGAGGCACCCAAGCCGACCCCGGCACCTGCGCCGGTAGCACCTCGCGAGGTGCCGGCCGAGGCCCCCGAGGACGCGGTCCCACTCCGCGGCATCTCCGCGCGCATCGCCGAGAACATGGAGGCCTCGCTCGGGGTCCCGACGGCGACGTCGGTACGGACGATGCCGGCGAAGCTCCTCGAGGAGAACCGCCGGGTGATCAACCGCGTGCTCGCCGGTCATCGCGCCCACCGCGGGGGCAAGATCTCGTTCACCCACATCATCGGGTGGGCGATCCTCAAGGGGTTGCAGGCGCGTCCCGCGATGAAGGCGAGCTATGCCGACATCGACGGTAAGCCGCACGTCGTGCAGCACAAGCACGTGAACTTCGGCCTCGCGGTGGATCTCGAGAAGAAAGACGGATCGCGCGTCCTGCTGGTCCCGAACGTCAAGAACTCCGACGAGCTGGACTTCGCCGGTTTCTTCGCGTCCTACGAGGACCTCATCCGGCGCGTCCGTGCGAACGAGCTGGCACCGGAGGATTTCTCCGACACGACCGTCACCCTGACGAACCCGGGAACCGTCGGGACGAGCCTGTCGGTGCCGCGGCTGATGCCGAAACAGGGACTGATCGTCGGCACCGGCGCGATCGCGTACCCCCCCGAGTACCAGGCCGCCGACCCGCGCGCGCTCGCCCGCATCGGAGTGAGCAAGACCATCACGATCACCTCGACCTACGACCACCGGGTGATCCAGGGGGCCGAGTCGGGGCAGTTCCTCGATTACATCCAGCAGCTGCTACTGGGCGCGGACCGCTTCTACGAAGAGATGTTCGCGTCGCTCAAGATCCCGTACGAACCGCTGCGGTGGTCGAGCGACCGCGCACCGATCGCCGGCGAGGAGACCGACCTCGAGAAGCAGTCGCGCGTGATCCAGCTGATGAACATGTACCGGGTGCGCGGCCACTTGCTCGCGGATCTCAACCCGATCGCGACCGACGTCCTCACGCACCCCGAGCTCGATCTGAGCTACTACGGTCTCACGGTGTGGGACCTCGACCGCGAGTTCCTATCCGACGGTTTGCCCGGCCCCCGCAAACAACCACTCCGGAAGATGCTCGACACCGTGCGCGACGCGTACTCGCGCACGATCGGCGTCGAGTACATGCACATCAGCCATCCCGACGAGAAGCGCTGGATCCAGGAACGCGTCGAGTCGGCGACGACCGAGGACCTCCCGCTCGAAGAGAAGCGACACATCCTCGGTCGTCTCAATGCCGGCGAGGGTTTCGAGCGCTTCCTGCACTCGAAGTGGACGGGCCACAAGCGGTTCTCGCTCGAGGGGGCCGAGAGTCTGATCCCGATGCTCGATCAGCTCCTCGAGTGCGCCGCCGACAACGGGATGCTCGAAGCGGTGATGGGGATGAGCCATCGCGGCCGGCTGAACGTGCTGGCGAACATCGTCGGCAAGCCGCTCAAGGAGATCTTCCGCGAGTTCGAGGGCGACATCGATCCCGACACCGTGCAGGGTTCCGGCGATGTGAAGTACCACCTCGGTCTCACCGGTAGCTTCACCTCTCGTAAGGGCAATCAGCTCGCGGTCGTGCTCGCGTCGAATCCCTCGCATCTCGAGGCCGTCGATCCGGTCGTAGAGGGCATGGCGCGCGCGAAGCAAGACCTGCTCGGGGAGGAGGAGCGCGACCGCGTGCTCCCGATCCTCCTTCACGGCGATGCCGCGTTCGCGGGCCAGGGCGTCGTCGCCGAGACGCTGAACATGTCGCAGCTGCAGGGCTACCGCACCGGCGGCACCGTGCACATCGTCGTCAACAACAACATCGGCTTCACGACGTCGCCGCAGGCGGGTCGTTCGACGAACTACGCGACCGACGTGGCGAAGATGATCCAGGCCCCGATCTTCCACGTCAACGGCGACGATCCCGAGGCCTGTGTGCGCGTGATCAGGCTCGCGTTCGCGTATCGCCAGGCGTTCGGCAAGGACATCGTCGTCGACCTGATCTGCTACCGCCGTTACGGACACAACGAGGCCGACGAGCCCGCGTTCACGCAGCCGATGATGTACTCGCGCATCGACGAGCGCCGCAGCGTCCGCAAGCTCTACACCGAGGATCTTCTGAACCGCGGCGAGCTGAGCGTCGAGGAGGCCGAGCAGGCGTTCGACGACTTCCGTGCGCGCATGCAGCAAGCGTTCGAGGAGACCAGGGGGGCCACCAAGAAACCCGAGCCGCCGCGCGCGGCGAAACCGCCCGATCCTGCAGGGGTGTTGCCTGCTATCGAAACGGGTGTCGCGCTCGATCGGCTGCAGCGCATCAACGAGATCCTCACGTCCTTCCCCCAGGGATTCGAGCCCCACCCGAAGCTCAAGAAGCAGCTAGAACGTCGCAAGGGCATGCTCGACAAGGACGCGATCGAGTGGGCGGCCGCGGAGGCGTTCGCGTTCGGATCGCTGCTGATGGAAGGCATCACCGTTCGTCTCGCCGGTCAGGACACGCGGCGCGGGACGTTCAGCCAGCGGCACTCGGCGCTCGTCGACCACCAGAACGGCGAGGAGTACATGCCGCTCTCGCATCTCTCCGACGACCAGGCCCCCTTCCGCGTCTTCGACAGTTCCCTCTCGGAGTTCGCCGCGGTGGGCTTCGAGTACGGCTACTCGGTCGCGATCGGCGACGCGCTGGTGTGCTGGGAGGCGCAGTTCGGCGACTTCGTCAACGGCGCGCAGGTGATCATCGACCAGTTCATCGTGGCCGGCGAGGACAAGTGGAGCCAGGAGAGTGGCGTCGTCCTGCTGCTCCCGCACGGGTACGAGGGCCAGGGGCCGGAGCACTCGAACGCGCGGCTCGAGCGTTTCCTCACGCTGGCGGCCGAGGACAGTATCCAGGTGGCACAGCCGAGTACAGCGGGCCAGTACTTCCATCTGCTTCGCCGTCAGGTTGTGCGTTCGGTGCGCAAGCCGCTGATCGTGATGACGCCGAAGTGGCTGTTGCGGCTCCCCGAGGCGCGCAGTCGCACCGATGAACTGATGAGCGGGCACTTCCAGGAGACGCTCGACGATCCCGACGCGATCAAGCGGCCGGAGCCGACCGAGGCGATCCTGCTGTGCACGGGCAAGATCTATTACCTCCTCAAGGAGAAGCGCGATGAACTCAACGCGCCGGTCGCGATCGTGCGCCTCGAACAGCTCTATCCGTTCCCACACGAGCAGCTGCAGGAGATCTTCGACCGTTACCCGCAGGCGCGCCACGTCCGGTGGGTGCAGGACGAGCCGGAGAACATGGGGGCCTGGAGCTTCATCGATGCCCGGCTCCGGCGCTACCTCCCCGACAACCTGAGGCTCACGCACGCGGCCCGGGCCGAGAGCGCGAGCCCCGCCACCGGCTCGACCACCGTCCACGACCAGGAGCAGCAGCAGCTACTTCAGCGAGCATTCCGTTTTGTGAGCACATAGCCGCGTTTTCAGGCCTGCGACTGCAGAACAGAATGATGGCAACGCGTCGCGGAAGCGGTAACGGGAGAGGGAAAACCGCGAGATCGCCGGCTCACGGCGATCGGAAGACTCGTCTCCGATGACGACGGGGTCGGTTCCATCATGTTCACGGTTCCGGATCTCGCGCCTGGTCGCTACGTGGTGGTTGCGCACTGTCGCGGTTGCAGCGTTGAAGGAACAACCTTCTCCGTAGTCGGCGACTTCCGCATCGCCTCGACTCCACTGCCCTTCACAGGAGCCCGATCATCGTGATTCTGGCGAGCGCGTGCGCTCTTACGGGAACCGGTGCCGCCGTTTTGTTCTGCAAACGCAGGCGTGAAAACGCGGCTATGTGCTCACAAAACGGTTGGGGGCGGGCCTACCGGGAGTCCCTTGGCCCGGGCCCCGGCGATCGTGTCGGCCAGCGTGTCCAGGGCCTCGTGATCCGGCTCCCATCCGAGCTTCTCGCGCGCCTTCGTGCAGTCCATCAACACCGGAACCCTGAGCGCGCTGATCCATGCCGCGCGTGCCGGCATCAACGGGAGCCGGGACACGATGCGGGCCGTGACGTCGACGGTGATCTCGGGCACCGGCATCGAGTACCACCCGAGAGCGTGGGCTAGATCCGAGAGAGTGATCTCTCCTTCGGCGGCGAGGTTGTAGACGCCGGGCTCGCCCTTGCCCAGGATCGCCGCCCGCAGGGCCCGCGCCACGTCGTCACAGTGCACGAGCTGGAACGGGATGCCGGGGTCGGGGATCACCGGACGGAGCAGCGGGATCGTGCCCATCAGATTGCGCACCGGGCGCGGGAGCTTCTCACCGAGCTGCACGAACGGGATGTTCTCGACCAGCTCCGTGGCATCGGCCCCCGCGACGATGCACGGACGGAAGACGTAGACCTCCGTCGGCCCTGTTTGAGAGAGCGAGTCCAGCATCGCCTCGACCTCGGCCTTCTGCGCGGAGTAGTAGTGGTCCTCGTATCCCCGCGGCGGCAC
>JBOGWY010000325.1:0-6536 GCA_050694015.1 Actinomycetota bacterium
TGGCCCGAGGCCCTGCACGACTTCACGCCGACGACGAACGCGTACGGGTCGCTGTACTTCACCGTCACCGGCTTCCACCTGATGCATGTGATCGTCGGGCTCGTCATGAACATGTGGGTCCAGGTCCGCGCGTGGAAGGGCGCGTACGACCAGAACCGTCACGTGAGCGTCCAGAACTTCACGATGTACTGGCACTTCGTCGATGTCGTGTGGGTGTTCGTGTTCTCGACCGTCTACCTCTCTCCGCACCTCTGATGGCGACCGAAGCCGTCCCGAAGGAGATCAGCCGGCGCGAGAGCCGCGGCTCGCTCGGGCTCTGGTTCGGCCTGCTCGCCGCGCCGCTCGCGTGGATCACCGTCCTCGTCGCGACCTACAGCCTCGAGGAATGGTTCGCCTGCGCGCCGTCCACCGCCGCCCGCGGTGAGATCCTCGGCATCGGGGTCGTTCCGTTCGCACTGGGACTCACCGTCCTCTTCGGTGCGATCGCACTCGCCGGAGGGGTCGTCGCGCTCCGTTGCCTCCGGAGGATCAAGGTCACCGACAACGACATATCGGGCCGCGCGCGCTGGATGGCCTACGCCGGGATCCTGAACACGGTGCTCTACACGATCGCCATCGTGACGAACGCGGCCCCGCCGCTGATCCTCCAGGTTTGCCAGGTGTCGCCGTGAGGATCTGGTACTTCATCGCCGGACTCGTCATCGCGCTCGTGGCACTGTTCTCACCGCTCGAGAACATGGCGACCGAGTTGTTCTCGGCGCACATGGTCCAGCACCTCATCCTCGTCTTCGTCGTGCCGCCGCAGTTCGTCGCCGGATGGCCCAGCGCACGACGTATCCCGGCGCTCCTCACCGTTCCGCTCGTAGTGCTGGTTGTTCATGCGACCGCGATGTGGGTGTGGCACCTCCCCGTCCTCTACGACGCCGCGCTGGCGAACGATCTCGTGCACATGCTCGAACACATGTCGTTCCTCGTGACCGGGCTTCTTTTCTGGGGTGTCGTGTCCGCTCGCTTCCGCGACCTCGATCGCCTGCCGCGGGTGGGTCTGGTGTTCGGAACCGCGCTCGCGAGCGGCGCCCTCGGCGCGGTGCTCGCGTTTGCATCGGCGCCGTTGTATGAGTCACATCTGCAGACGACCGAGGACTGGGGGCTGACCGCGCTGGAGGATCAGCAGCTCGCCGGCGGCATCATGTGGGTCCCGCCGGGCGTCGTTTATCTAGTGGTGATGCTCGTGCTCCTCGCGCGCTGGCTGAACGCGATGGACACGGATGCGGCGGCCACGGGAGGAGCGCGATGAGGCGGCTGGCGGTGCTGTCATTGATCGCGCTCGCGGCTTGTAGCTACGGGCAAGATCCCGGAACCGAGATCTATCGGCCCCCGGGTCTCGCCGCGGCTCCCGAGACGTACGACGGCAAGCAGCTCTACATGCGCGACTGCGCGTGGTGCCACGGCGGAACCGGCGAGGGGACGCGCTACGCGCCGGACATCGTCAGCGGTACGAATGGTCCGGCCTCGGTGCACTTCATGCTCTCGAGCGGGCGCATGCCCATCTCGTCGACCGACCAGCGCGTCGAGCGCGGCGACCCCATCTACACCCCAGAGCAGATCGACGAGATCGTCGGATTCACGCGGACGTTCGACCACGAGGGGCCGGACGTTCCCACGATCAACCCGGATGTCGCGCAGCTGACGCACGGTGGCGAGCTCTATCTCGAACACTGCGCCGCGTGTCACGCGACCACGGGCATCGGGGGAGCGCTTACCGAGCAGGGCTACAGCCCCGAGCAGGACGAGACGTCGTCGCTCGTCGCGCCGTCGTTGTATCCACCGACCGGGTTGGAAGTGGCCGAAGCGATCCGCGTCGGGCCGGGAACGATGCCGGTGTTCTCCGAAGGAACCCTCGACGATGAGGACGTGGACGCGATCGTGAGATACGTCTCGTATCTAGAACACGGCTCGGTGGATCGCGGCGGTGCCCCGATAGGGCGCGTCGGCCCGGTGCTCGAGGGCGCGGTCGGCTGGATCGTCGGCCTGGGTCTGCTGCTGCTCCTGATCCGGTGGATGGGGACGAAGAGGGGCGAGCTGTGAAGGGCTCGCGTTTCATCGCGCTCGCGTACCTGCTGAGCGCGGCGGCCTCCATCGGTCTCGCGATCGTGTACGTGGCCGGCGGCCAGCCGCAGCTCGAGGGGGCCCTGCTGGGCGTCGCCCTCGGCGGCATCGCGATCGGCCTGACCCTGCTGGCGAAGGAGTTCCTGCCGCACGGGCCTTTCGTCCAGGAACGGGACATTGCGTTCGGAGACGAGGAGCAGCAGGAGGACGTCGAGGAGGCGTTCACCGCGGGGACCGAGAGCCTGGAACGGAGGAGCTTTCTGACCAAGCTCCTCGGCCTCGCCTTCGGTGCACTCGGCGTTGCAGCCGTCTTCCCGATCCGGTCGCTCGGCACGCGTCCGCGCGACGAGCTCTTCGAGACCGCGTGGACCGAAGGGGTCCGACTCGTCACGGAGACCGGAGCGCCGGTGAAGGCGGCGAGCCTGCCGGTCAACGGAGTCCTAACGGTGTTCCCCGAGGGGCACACCGACGCCGCCGACTCGCAGAGTCTCGTGATCAACCTGCCCGACGACGTCGAGGCCCCCGGTCCCGAGGGAGCATCGGTCGACGGGCTCGTCGCGTTCTCGAAGATCTGCACCCACGCGGGCTGTCCGGTCGGGCTCTACCAGGCCGAGACGAAAGAGCTGTTCTGCCCCTGCCACCAGAGCGCGTTCGCGGTGCTGCAGGCGGCCGAACCGGTCGCGGGCCCGGCGACGCGTCCCCTTCCGCAACTACCGATCGGCGTGAACGAGGACGGCGACCTCGTGGCGCTCGGCGACTTCCCCGAGCCCGTCGGCCCCGGCTTCTGGAACCGCGGCCGTGATTAAGAGACTCGCGACCTGGCTCGACAACCGCCTGGGGGCGGCCTCGTTCGCGCGCAGCGCCCTGAACAAGGTGTTCCCGGACCACTGGTCGTTCATGCTCGGCGAGGTCGCGCTCTACTCGTTCGTGGTCCTGCTCCTGACCGGGATCTTCCTCAGTTTGTTCTTCGATCCGAGCGTCAACGAGACCGTGTACGACGGCAGTTACGCGCCGATGCGCGGCGTGGAGGTGTCCGATGCCTACAACTCGTCGCTCAGGCTGAGCTTCGACATCAGAGCTGGTTTGGTGATGCGGCAGACGCATCATTGGGCCGCGATCGTGTTCATCGCGGCGATCGTGGCGCATCTGCTGCGCATCTTCTTCACGGGCGCGTTCCGGAGACCGCGGGAGATCAACTGGATCGTGGGCGTCACACTGCTGCTGCTCGCGATGTTCAACGGGTTCACGGGCTATTCGCTGCCCGACGACCTCTTGTCCGGAACCGGTTTGCGGATCGCCTATTCGATCGCGATATCGGTTCCGTTGATCGGGACGTGGGTCGCGTTCCTGATATTCGGCGGCGAATTCCCCGCGGACGAGATCATCCCGAGGCTCTTCGTCACGCACGTGATGATCATCCCAGCGGCGATCATCGCCTTGATCACGGTTCATCTCGCTATCATCTGGCGCCAGAAGCACACCGACTTCCCGGGTCGGGGCCGGCGGGAGTCGAACGTCGTGGGCTCGAAGCTGTGGCCGACCTACACGGCGAAGTCGATCGGGCTCTTCTTCGGCGTGTTCGCGGTGCTCGCGGCCATGGGAGGTCTGATCCAGATCAACCCGCTGTGGCTCTACGGTCCGTTCGAGCCGCAGCAGGTCGCGGCCCCCGCACAACCCGACTGGTGGCTCGGGTGGCTCGAAGGCGCACTCCGTCTGTTCCCCGCATGGGAGACGCGCGCGTTCGGTTTCGAGATCCCCAACCCGTTCTATCCCGCGGTGCTGCTGCCCGGCATCACGTTCACGCTGCTGTACGCGTGGCCGTTCCTCGAGCAACGCTTCACCGGTGATCGCGAGCCACACCATCTGCTCGATCGCGCGCGCGACCATCCGATGCGCACCGCGCTGGGGGTCGCGACGCTGCTCTTCTACCTGATCATGTGGATGGCGGCGAGCAACGACCTCCTCGCGCTGTGGCTCAATGTCCCGGTCGAGACGGTGACGTGGACCTACCGCATCCTTCTGTTTACGATCCCACCGGTCGCCGGCTACCTCACACACCGCCTCATGAAGGCGCTGGCCGCCAGCGGGGCGGAGCGCCTCGTCGAGATGCCGCTGTCCGCGCTGCGCGGGGAATCGAGGAGCAGATAGCGGGTATAGGTAGTGCCATGGAGCAGCTCGAGGTCTTCGAGGAACCACAACATGAGTGGCGCTGGCGCTACACGGATGGCAACGGCACCGCCGTGCTTAGCAACCATTCCTACGACGACCCGCTCGAGGCGATGCTGGCCGCGCGCTCCGCCTATCCCGACCTCGAGGTCGTGGGTGAACTCGACGAGCTGGAAGCGGCCCCGCCGGTCCCCGACAAGAAAGACATCTTCGTTCTCATAGTTGCAGTGCTGGTCGCGCTAGGCGTGATCTGGTGGCGCCGCCGGACCGACGATATAACCGAGGACGTCTCTTAGATCGTCGGTGTCGAGTACGACATCCGCGGCCGCCCGCGCATCGGGCGTCGCGTTGAGAGCTATCGACAGCCCGGCGAATCCGAACAGCGGAAGGTCGGACTGCGAGTCGCCGACCGCGACGCAGCGCTCGGGCCCGATCCCGCGCTCGGTACAGATACGCCGCGCGAACTCGACCTTGTCGGGGGCTTCGAAGAGACGCAAGACGCCGCCGAGGACTCCGTGCTCATCGGTGGTGAGCTCGCAGCCGGTAACCCCTGCGAAGCCGTAGCGCGCCGCGAAGTACTCGGCCGCGAAGCGCCATGTCAGCGTCGTGATGTACGAGTCGATGCCGTGCTCGGTCAGGGTCGCGACGGTCTCCTGCACGCCCTCGATGAGGACCGCATCCTCCAGGGCGCGATGGACGTCGGCGACCGCGACGCCGGCCCAGTTCGCGGCGTCGGCCCGCGCCACCTCGGTGTTCGAGATCTCACCGGCCGCGTACCGGCGCTCGAGCTCGGCGAAGGCGGCCTCGGTCCCGTTCCAGCGCGACAGGTGCAGGACGGTCGTCGTGGACGGCAGCAGCGTGCCGTCGAGATCGAAACAGACGATGTCGTAACGCCGAGAGGCCATCGCCGAGCCTAGCCCGGCCCTACACGAGGCCCCTTTATGGGGCGGCGACGACTGCCGATACTTCTCTTATGGGTGCCTTAGGCGGGTTGCGCCGGGTCACGTTGCTCGGCGCGGTTGCGTTGCTTTCCGTTGCCTGGATGCTCTTCGACGCGGCCAGACTCCTATGGCGCGAGGAGGACATCGTGGCGACATTCGGTTCTCTCGCGGTGGGTACGGCCCTCGGCTGGCTCGGACTGCAGGCGGCTTTCACTCTGCCTGTCCTTCTCCCGAGACCATGGAGATCGTCGGCAGGAATCGCGACGATCGTCCTTGCGATCGCGGGACTGTGGCTGGCGGTGCCGAGATTGGCCGCACCCCATATGGCCGGTGCCTTTCTCGGGTTGGCGATCTCTTGGTATCGCCATTGCTGGTATTCGGTCGGTATCAAGCCATCCGAAACAGAGCGATCAGCGAGGAGTAGACAGGGTTCCTCGTTAAGGCGCCGCCTGAATCGTTGGCGTCCGATGACCCTGGCGTGGGGGTTGGCGTGGCGCCTGATGAACAAGGAGCGGAAGCGGTCTGCCATCGCCCTTGCGAAGGTGATGACGAAAGTGGCCCCCTACGATCCGAACAGCTGGGCCTTGCTCGACAGGCTGTACGGGTACATCGATCGGGACGCTGATGGCGAGAAAGCACTCCGCCGGGGGTTGAGCGAGTTCCCCGATGCAGAACCTTTGCTGAGTGATCTCGCGGCACGCTTGCGCGCCATGGGTCGGATCGACGAAGCGGCTGCGGTGGTCGATCAGTTGATCGCCGCCCATCCTGAAACACGCGCAGGCCGCGTGCTTGCGGGCGATCTCGCGCGCCGGTCGGGAGATATGGACCGAGCGATCGAGCTCTACCACGACGCTTATTCCCGGATCGAGCTCCCACGCGATCGACACGCGTTGTTGAACTTGGCCATCTCCGCGTACGGTTCGCTCGGAACGCGCGCGTGGGCGAGGCGATTGCTCGAAGAGCTGGCCGTCGGTTGCCCTGAGGAGTGCAAGGCCCCCATGCTCCTCAGCGCGCTCGTGGAGGAAGTCGATCCCAATCGCGCTGAGGAGTACCGACAAGCCGGCTTCAAAGTGTGGCCGGGGGATCTCGCCTCGTTCGAGAAGCAGCTCCAGGACTGCCGGGACGTTTTCAGGAACATAGACTCGGAGTCCTCCGCGGCGTAATCCGCTGGCAACGCCCTCGATGGCGGGCCAGCTTGTCCCCTTGGCTTCGGAAACGGGGTGGCCCACTCGGGCTACGCGGTTTTTAGTCCTTGTGGGCTGTGTCCAATACTTGACATGCCGCCGATGGATTACTCGTGGCTATGGGACCAGCCGGGGG
>JBOGWY010000326.1:0-17846 GCA_050694015.1 Actinomycetota bacterium
GAGAAACACCTCCGGCTCGGTCGCCGCGGTCGTCTCCATGGCCGCCACCGCATCGTCGCGACCTCCTGCTACGTACGCGTCGCGGCCCGCGTTCAGCGCCTTGAAAAGGACGGTGGCACGCGCTCTCTCGTCCGGCGACAGGTACGCGTTCCGGCTCGACAGGGCCAGCCCATCGCTCTCGCGCACGATCGGGCACGCGACGATCGATACCGGCAGCGAGAGATCGGCGACCATGCGCTTAACGACCGCGAGCTGCTGCGCGTCCTTCTGACCGAAGAACACCGTGTCCGGTTGCACCAGGCCGAAGAGCTTCGCCACTACCGTCGCCACACCGTCGAAGTGACCTGGCCGCGATGCCCCCTCGAAGCGCTCGGTGACGCCGTCCACATGGACCAGGGTCGCCCGGTCCTCGGGATACATCTCTTCGACGCTCGGCAGGAAGACCACGTTCACCTTCTCGTTCTCGGCAAGTTCCAGATCGCGTTCCTCATCGCGCGGGTACGAGGCGAGATCCTCGTGTGGGAGGAACTGCAACGGATTCACGAAGATGCTCACCACCACGACATCGCTGGTGTCGCGCGCGGAACGTACCAACGAGAGATGTGCTTCGTGCAGCGCACCCATGGTCGGAACGAAACCGATCGTGCGCCCGGCACGGCGCTCCGGCGCGAGCTCCGCACGCAACTCGGCGGCGGTGCGAACCACCTTCACGGTCTTAGAACCTCCTCGATCTGCGCACGGATGTCCTCGGAGATGCGACCGGTCAGCGCCGCGCTCGCGGCGATCATCCGCACCGTATCGGTGTAGGCCTTCGCCAGCTCCGGAGACTGCGCGCGCAACGCAGACAAGTGGCGTGCGATCGTCGCGGCCTCGCCGCGCACGACCGGACCCGTCAGGGTCGCGCTGCCTCCGCCGCCCTCGGCCGCGTTCGCGACGGTTCCCGCGGCGAGCGGGCCGAGAACGGTCTCGGGAGAGACGATTCCTATCGAAGCCATGATCGACTCTCCCGTCGCCAGGAGCGCGGCGATGCCGTTCGACGTAGTCACCGCCGCGGCGTGCCACAGCGGGCGGACGGCTTCGTCGACGTCGACGGGGTGCCCGTGCAGATCGTCGGTGATCAACGCGTGGATGGAGATGTGGGTGGGCCCCTCGGGCGCGGTCACGCCCCACGCCGAGCCCGGGAGCCGGCGGATCGCGGTGTCGACATCGGGGCACGCCTGTACCGGGTGCAGCGCACAGCCGCGCGGGGGCACTCCGAGGGGGCCGAGGGCGCTCGGTCCCAGGGATCCGGCGAAGTGCGCGACGAGGGCCTCGGGCCCGACCCGGGGCGCGATGTCGATCGCCGTCTTCTCGATCGCGTCGTCGGTGACTCCGATCAGCACCAGATCCGCGTCGATCGATCCGACCCCGTCGAACGGAAGGGTCTCGGTGCCGAGGCGCGCCGCCGCCTGTCCGGCCGACGACGGCGAGCGCGAGGCGACGCCGGCGATGTCGTGACCGGCATCCCGTAGGAGTGAAGCGACGGCGACACCGACCCGGCCCGCACCGACGAGGGCTATGCGCATCGGTTCAGCTTAGGGCAGCACCCTCGTCATCAGATCGGTACGCGACTGGCTCGAGTCGAGCCACAGGACCCGCGAGGTCGGCGTGATCGAGGGGTACGCCTGATCCCCCCGATTGTTGGTGACGCGTACCGGACGTCCACCCGACGCAGCCACACGCCACACGTCGCGCCCCACTTCGTCGTTCGGGAAGCCACCGGAGCCGGCGACGGCGTAACCGAATTCGTCGCTATAGGTGACGTAGCGACCGTTCGCGACCGGTACGGGCGGTGGTGCGATCAGGGCCCAGATGGGCGCGAGCTCGTGACCTTCACGGACGATCGCTTTCTTCCCGGTCCCGTCGAGCCGCGCCCGCATGATCGAACCGATGCCGTCGAAGTTGCGGTCCTGGTACCAGTACACGAAACGATCGGTGAGACCCGGTGGGCCTGTCAATGCTCCCGAACGCCCGCGGATCCTCACGGTCTTGCCGGTACGTGTGTTCTTCAATCCGATATGCGGGAACGCGAACGCGCTACCGAGGTCCCACCACGCGACCCACGGGCCTGCGACCTGCGGCATGATCTGAACGCCCCTGCGCGGAGAGACGCGCCGCGAGCGCCGTCCCAGCCTCTTGGCCCAGATATGCGGATTCCGGCCGCGATCGTCCTCCCACGCGATCAAGCGCCCGTCGACCGACGGTGTCAACTGGAAGCCGCGCGTTCCTTCGACCGTCCTGACACCTCCCCCGATAACGCGGGTGTGGATATCGGCGTCGAATCGGCCTCTCGCGTCCTGGGTGATATGCGACCACACGACTCGGTTCCCGGAGATATCCGGTGCCTCGTCGTTGTAGGTGTTCGGGTTCTCGTCTTCGCCGACCTTGGTGAGGGTCCCGCTGCCGTCGACGTTGCCGACGTACAGCTGTAACGGCTCGCAGCATGCATCCGCCTTGTCGGCGTAATCGCCGATCACGAATCGGGAGCCGGAGACCTGCGGAGGCGAGAAGAACGTCCCGACCGGAGCGACGTTCTCGAGCAGGATCTGCGCGTCGTTGCCTGCGGCGGTATCCCATCCGGCCACGATGCCCTTGGTCGTGAACGCGGCGTTGATCGTGTCGAGGTCGGCCTGCGACGCGCCCAACTCCGTAGCGGCCGCAACGACGGAATTCCGTCCGTCGACGAAGTCGTCGAGTGGGGTCGTGTGGGAGACGAGCGCCTTATAGATGTACGGGTCGGCCTTCGCCCCGCCCAACGCTTCCCGGATGTCCCACAGTGCGCCGCTGTAGATCGTCGAGTTCAGGTGAACACCACCGCTATCGAAATCGGCGAGGAAATAGACGTAGTCCTCCGTCGTCATCCCGTCGTTCAGGTTTCTCAGCGGGCAGGGGAACTGGTCGTTCGGCACCTTGCATAGGTCCTCCGCGATCCGTCCCGCGCCTGAGTCGGACATCGGCGTTCCGGAGGCATCGACGTCGATCGCGTTCCCGAAGTAATCCGAGTACGCCTCGTTCATCGCGCCCGACTGATTAACGTACGCGAGGTTCCCCGAGTGCTGCGTCACGCCGTGCGTCAGCTCGTGACCGACGACGTCCAGATCGGCGGACATCGGATACATCGTGTCGGGGTCCGGGTTGCCGTAGACCATCTGGTCGCCGTCCCAGTACGCGTTGAAGAGCGGAGCCCCGTTATCCGTTGCGTTCACGGTCGAGACGATGCTGCCGCCCTGGTCGTCGATGGAGTTCCGACCGAGAGCGAGGTAGTACTCGTAGACGAGTTCCGCACCGTGATGGGCATCGACGGCGCCGGAATTGCTGTGCTGGGAGCCGAGGTTGAGCGACGTCGACGTCACGATGTTGGCGTCGGTGCCGAGATAGTTCGAGCCGCCCGCCGCGTTATGGGTCGTGATCTCGCCACCGTTGCTCTGGAACATCGGCTGTGAGCGATCCCGCATCTCGTAAACGGAGCCGCGCTGGTAGAGGTTCAGCGAGACCTGATCGCCGTGCGCGGTGCGTCCCGTACCAGTGACGGGACCATCCGATTGAAGGTTGTCGTAGGAGAACGCGATCGCTCCGGTCAGAGCGTTGACGAAGATCTCTTGTTTGACCGGCTTGCGGAAACGCGTGCCGGAGATCGTGATGTGATGCGCGAGGACTCCCCGCTCGAACGGGAGGATCGTGAGGCCGTGCCGTTCGATCGCCGCGTCCACGATCGTGGCGAAGCGACCGCGAGCGAGCCGCTCGGCGACCGATACGGGGATCCGGGCGGTCACCGGCACATCAAGCTCCGTGAAGAGGTGGCCGTTGGCGGCGGTTGCGGTCAGCCCGTCGTTCGATCGCTTCAGGTGCACGAGGTATTGCGCGCCCCACACCGGTACGCCGCCGAAGTCCTGCTCGAAACGAACGGTGGTCGAGACAGCATCATGTTCGACACGTAACGGCGCGAGATCGAGACGTGCGAGCGCGTGGCCGAAGATGTCATCGTGTTCCAGGACGCGGCGCGCCGCCGCCACCGGAGGCAGATCGACGGGGCGTGTCCGCAGGCCGGTGACGAACGACGGGACGCGCGTGGCCGGATCGCGCATGATGCGACGTGGTGTCCGCCGTGCCGATGCCGGGAGCGCGGCCACAGACGCCGCCGTCAGTACCGCGCAGAGCAGCACCGCGCCTTTTCGCACTAAGGCCCGATCAGAACGCTGAGAGATGCTCGACGTCGCCTTCGGCTTCGTCGAGGGAATCCGCGTAGCGGGTGCCCCAGGGGTCGGCCGCGTCCGGCTCGATCTCGAGGAGGGGGACGAGGACGAACCGGCGCTGGGTCATGCGCGGATGAGGGATCTCTAAGTCGGGCTCGCTCACCTTCTCGTCGCCGACCGTGAGGATGTCCAGGTCGACAACGCGCGGCCCCCACCGGATGTCGCTCGGCTCGCGGCCGATCCGCTGCTCGATCGCTTGCAGCGTCTCCAGGAGCTCACGTGGAGAGAGCGTGGTGTCGATCTTCACCACGAGGTTGATGAAGGAGCGCTGCGGAGGGCCGCCTATCGGCGCGGTCGCATAGAGGCTGGAGATCTTCTCGACGGTGATGCCGTCGGATTCACCGATCTCCTCGACCCCGCGGCGCACGAACGCCTCGCGGTCGCCCACGTTGGATCCGATGCCGATGAAAGCCGTCGTCACCT
This sequence comes from Actinomycetota bacterium, assembly GCA_050694015.1. Classification (GTDB taxonomy): domain Bacteria; phylum Actinomycetota; class CADDZG01; order CADDZG01; family WHSQ01; genus JBOGWY01. The sequence continues at coordinate 4,716 of JBOGWY010000326.1, forward strand.
GCTGATCCTCACTCCTACCGGCCCCGTCGCCTCCGGTATCGGGGGCGCCTCCTTCAATATCTCAACGGTAACCCCATGGACCAGTTTGTTGGTCGAAATCCGCTCCGCGATATTGACCGCCAGCGGTTCGAGCAGCTTCGTCTCGTTGTCCCGGATGAGGTTGGCGGCTTCCACGGTCACTTCGCCGTAATCGATCGTGTCCTTGAGGTTGTCGCTCTCCGCCGCCGCCGCGAGATCGATCTCGATCTCGATGTTGACGATGAGGGTCTGGGCCCGGGCGCGCTCCTCCGCGGTTACGCCGACGCGCCCCTTCACGCGTAGCCCGCTTATCGTGATCTTGTCCATCTAGGTCTCCAGCTTCTCGCGCACGATCGCTTCCGCGACCTTGACGGCTTTCGCGATGGGGGCGACGTCATGAACGCGCACGATCCGTGCGCCTTTGGAGATGGCCCACGCGACCGTCACGATCGTTCCCTCCACTCTTTCATTCTCCGGGGCGTCGAGGATCGCGCCGAGGAACGACTTCCGCGACGTACCCGCGAGCACCGGGAAACCGAGAGCCGTGAGCTCCTCGAATCGATTCAGGAGCAGCAGGTTCTGCTCCGGTGTCTTCGCGAAACCGAAGCCGGGATCCAAGACGATCGCATCATGAGGATGGCCCTTTGCTCCGATCTCCTCGGCGCGACGGCGAAGGAATGCGGCGATGTCGGCCACGACGTCGCCGTAATCGGTGAGCGACCGCATCGTCGCGGGTGTTCCCCGCGAGTGCATGACGACGAGCGCGGCTCCGGTGTCGATCGCGACCTGCTCGACACTGCCCTCCTCCCCGAGCGTGTCGTTGACGATCGTGGCGCCCGCCTCGACCGCGGCCCGAGCAACGGACTCCTTGCGCGTATCGATCGATATCGGGACGTCGATCCGGTCGGCGAGCGCCTCGATCACCGGAAGAACGCGGCGGAGCTCCTCCTCTTCGGGAACGGGTTCTGCACCCGGTCGCGTCGACTCCCCGCCGACGTCGACGATCGCCGCGCCCTGTTCGACCATCTCGCGCGCGTGCGCGATCGCCTTGTCGGGATCGAGCCAGAGACCGCCGTCTGAGAACGAGTCCGGCGTGACGTTGAGCACCCCCATCACCGCAACGCGGTCAAGAGAAAGAACGCGATCCCGACACTGAAGCTTCATGACTGGAACTCTAGTTCGACGTCAGCCGCGTGCGATGAGGCCCATCGCCTCGGCGCGCGTTGCTTCACTGTCGCGGAATATCCCACGGATCGCCGAGGTAACGGTCTGAGCACCCGGCTTCTTGATGCCACGCATCGTCATGCACAGGTGCTCGGCCTCGAGGACCACGAGAACCCCGCGTGGGTCCAGAGCCTTCTCGAGCGCATCCGCTATCTGCGTAGTCAGGCGCTCCTGGACCTGAGGCCGCTTCGACAGCGTATCGACGACCCGCGCGATCTTCGATAGGCCGGTGATGTGCCCGAGCTTGTTCGGGATGTACGCGACGTGGGCCTGACCGACCCAGGGAAGTAGATGATGTTCACATACCGAATACAGCGGGATGTCTCGGACGAGGATCATCTCGTCGTGGTCCTCGTCGAAGACCACATCGATCTCCAACGACGCATCTGTATCGATCCCGGCAAAGATCTCCGCATACATGTCGGCGACCCGTTCCGGCGTCCGCTTCAACCCCTCGCGATCGGGATCCTCACCGATCCCCGCAAGGATCTCCCGCACCGCAGCAACGATCCGCCCCCGATCGAACCCTTTACCGGGACGTATCTCGCGGATGTTCTCGGAGTCGGTCATTCACCAACCCTAAGCCGCCCCCGTAAATCAACAAACGAGGAGAAGCCGGAGAGCGCGATAGGCGCCGTAGGTCGGCGTTGCGCGGAGGGGGGCTGGGGGTAGACGTGACGAAGTCGAAAAACCGCAGCGACGAAGAAACCAAACTCAGTGGGTTCGGTGTCGCCCCCCGCAGCCAACGGCGCACCGGAGGCGCCGGAGACGAGCGAAAACTAGGCTTCGCCGAGGCGAGGTTTGGGCGCCGGCGCGCGAGGCCGACGCTTGGGCTCGACCGGGTCGACGGGGATCGTCGGGTCCTGGTCGCGCTGCTCGCGGCGGAGACGGGTGCGCTCGAGCGGGTTCGCCGGCGACTGCTTGGCAACCTCGGCGAGTATCTCGGCGACCTCTTCCTTCTCCAACGACTCCTTCTCGAGGAGACGCTCGACCATCAGGTCGAGCTTGTCGCGGTACTTCGTGATGATCTCGCGCGCCTCGTCGTGCGCTTCCTCGACGAAGCGGCGCACCTCGGCGTCGATCTTGGCCCCGACGACCTCGGAGTAGTCCTTGATGTGACCGAAGTCGCGGCCGAGGAACGGCTGGGTGTTGTCTTCACCGAGGGCGAGGGGGCCGAGCTCGGACATGCCGAACTGCGTCACCATCTGCTTGGCGATGCGAGTGCACCGTTGGATGTCGTCCTGCGCCCCGGTCGTCGGCTCGTCGAAGACGAGCTCCTCCGCAACGCGGCCCCCGAGGAGCATCGCGAGCTCGTCGATCAGCTCGCTACGCGTCACGAGGAAGCGGTCCTCCGTCGGGAGCGTCAACGTGTAACCGAGGGCGCGACCGCGCGACACGATCGACACCTTGTGGACCGGGTCGGCATTCGGCAGCGCGTGCGACACGAGAGCGTGACCGGCCTCGTGGTACGCGATGACCTTCTTCTCTTTCTCCGAGATGACACGGCTGCGACGCTCGGGGCCGGCGAGGACGCGATCGATCGCTTCCTCGAGTTCGTGCATCGCGATCTCGCTCTTGCTGAAGCGGGCCGCGAGCAACGCCGCTTCGTTGACGACGTTGGCGAGGTCGGCCCCGGTGAAGCCGGGCGTACGACGCGCGAGCACTTCGATGTCGATCTCTTTCGAGAGCGGCTTGCCGCGCGTGTGCACCTTCAGGATCCCGATGCGACCGTTCAGGTCCGGGCGGTCGACGACGATCTGACGGTCGAAGCGTCCGGGACGGAGAAGGGCGGGGTCGAGGATGTCGGGACGGTTGGTCGCGGCGATCAGGATGACACCGCCCTTGACGTCGAACCCGTCCATCTCGACGAGCAACTGGTTGAGGGTCTGCTCGCGCTCGTCGTGACCACCACCGAGACCCGCGCCGCGGTGTCGGCCGACGGCGTCGATCTCGTCCATGAACACGATCGACGGAGCGTTCGCCTTGGCCTGCTCGAAGAGGTCGCGGACGCGGCTCGCACCGACACCCACGAACATCTCGACGAAGTCCGAGCCGGAGATCGAGAAGTAAGGGACGCCCGCCTCGCCGGCGACGGCACGGGCCAGCAGCGTCTTACCGGTGCCCGGAGGTCCGAACAGCAGCACACCCTTGGGGATCTTGGCCCCCATCGCCTGGAACTTCGCGGGGGCTTCGAGGTACTCCTTGATCTCCTGGAGCTCCTCGATCGCCTCGTCCAGCCCGGCCACGTCGCTGAAGGTGATCTTCGGCTGGTCCTTGGTCACCAGGCGTGCCTTGGACTTACCGAAGGACATCACCCGGTTCCCGCCGCCCTGCATCTGCTGCATCAGGAAGAAGAAGAACCCGACGATGATCAGGATGGGAAGGAACTGGAACAGCACGGAGAGCCACGGCGAGCCCTGTTGCGGATCGGCCGAGATCTCAACATCGGCTTCCTGCGCGATCTTCGAATAGTCGTCGACCGTGTCCTTCGGCAGGTAGACCTCGTACTTGTCGCTCTCGTCGCAGGAACAGTCACCGACGACCTTCTCGTCCCGCGTCAGGAACTTCGCGGTGGTGATCGTCTGGCTCTCGATCATGTCGGTCCACTCGTTGACCGACGACAGCTGCTCGGGTTTATCGGAGCTCGCTCGATAGAGGTTGAAGACCCAGACGACCGCGATGATGAGGATCAGGTAGAAAACGGCGGATCTGAAGATGCGATTCATCGTCGGTCCAGGGTAGCAGTCACGCTGTCATAAAAGCGCCCGGAACACGACTCGCAGAGAGCCTCCGGTAGCCCAGTTCCCAGCCTTACCTATCCTGATTCGGCCTGATAGGCCTCCGGCTTGAGCACTCCGATATAGGGAAGGTTCCGGTACTTCTCGTCATAATCCAGGCCGTATCCGACCACGAAGACCGGAGGGATCTCGAAACCGGGGTATTTCACCTCCAGGGGGACCGCTTGTTCCCCTTTCTTCCAGAAGAGCGAGCAGATCTCCAACGATGCGGGCCCGCGTGCTTCGAGGTAACGCAAGAGATACGAGATCGTGAGTCCCGAATCGATGATGTCCTCGACCAGAAGCACGTGACGGTCGGTGATCTCGTAGTCGAGGTCCTTGAGGATGCGGACCACACCCGACGACTTCGTCGCGGACCCGTACGACGACACCGCCATGAAATCGAACTCGATGGGGAGGTTGATCTCGCGGGCGAGGTCGGACATGAAGACGAAGGCACCTTTGAGAACCCCCACCAACAGAACGTCCTTGTCGCGGTAGTCGTCGGTGATCTGCTTGGCGAGCTGGTGGATCTTCTGCTGGATCTCCTCGGCACCGATCAGGATCTCGCCGACATCCTTGTGGATGCGTCCCTCGAGGTCGGTCATCGCTCCATCCTAGTGGGCGTGTCCTGTTGGGGACCGGGAGTCACGAGCACATGATCGCTCCCGATGACGACCGTGATGCCCGACGCGACCGCGAACTCGGACCCGGGGGTGCGACCCTCATCGTCGAGAGCGTCGAGCGCGGCGTCGATCCCGCCGGAACGGTCCCGCACCCGGCCGACGGCGCGCTCCAGCATCCGGCGCCGGAACCCTCGAGTCATCGCGAGCAACGACGGGAGCTCGAAACGCGTCGCCCCTTCCGTCGGCTTCGCCACCTCCGTGTAGAGACGGTCGGCCAGCCGCTCTATCGCTTCCGCGTCCTCGTGCAGACGCTGGGACGAGGCTGCCATCGCCCGGATCGCGCCTTCCCCCCACTTCTCTTCGATCGCGGGGAGCACCGCGCTCCGGACCAGGGTTCGATCGAAGCGAGGATCCTCGTTGCCGGGATCGTCGATGAAATCGAGACCGCACTCGATGCAGTAGGCACGCGTCTCCGCGCGCCGCGACTCGATCAACGGCCGCACCCGGTTTTCTCCGACGGGAGGGATCCCCGCGAGAGCCGAGGTACCCGCTCCGTGGATCAATCGAGCGAGCGTCGTCTCAACGCGGTCGTCGAGCGTGTGCCCGGTCGCGATCTTGGTCGCACCTTCCTTGTCCGCGACGATGTCCATGAACTCGTACCGGAAGTCGCGGGCGCGAGCATGCACGTTCGAACCGGATAGATCCGGGGCGCGTGCCAGATGAACCTCGAAGCCTGCCTCCGCCGCTTTCGTCGTCACCTTCGTCGCGATCTCCGATGAGTTATCCGACAACCGGTGGTCGACATGAGCGACGATCAGATCGAGATCGAGCTTGCCCTCGAGGCGCGCGAGGACGTCGAGCAAGCAGGTGGAATCGGGCCCGCCGGAGTACGCGACCACCACGGTCTCTGCGGGTGCGAACATCTTGTAACGCGTGATCGTCCGGAGCGTACGCTCGACGGTCGCGTAGCCCGGCCCCCCGAAGGTCTTGTCGCCGAGCTTGCGCGTCTGGGCCACTAGGCAGCGACGCGGCGGAGCCAGCGTTCGGGTTCCCTCAGCTCCGCCATCGTGGGGAACTGATCCGGATCGACCCACAGATGCGACAGCGCGTCGGGCCCTTCGTGTTTGACCACCGTCTCGCAGAAGCGTTGACCCACCTCGTATTGACGCATCTTCATCTCGAGCCCGATCGCGTGGTTGATCGCGCGCTGGATGCGCGACGTCTGCTCGCGGCGACGTTGGAAGACACCACGCATCTGCTTGAAGGAAGGGATCACTTGCTCTCCGACGCTGTCCATAACGTAATTGCCGTGGCCCTCGACGACCGCCATCAGGGCCTGGATCTGGTCGAGCAGCTCGCGCTGGTGCTCGGATGCCAGCAGATAGATCGGGTTGCGCTCCTCGACGGGCGTGTCCTTCGACATCAGGCGGCGGCCGGCGGCTGCGAGGCGCGACGAGAGACCCTTCGCGTCGAGCTCCATCGAGTCGAGATACGAGTGGACGAGCCCGAGGAACCGCGCGCGCAACCACGGCACCCCGTCGAACTGAAACCGGTGCGTCACCTCATGCACCGCGACCCACAGAGTGAACTCCTCGGGGATGAAGCCGTAGCGGCGTTCGGTCTCGACCATGTTCGGTCCCACGAAATAGAGCACGGCCGACTCGTCGTCCTCCGGAACGAGGAGGTCGTACTGGCCGAGCACGCGGCGCGATACGTAACCGAGCAGGACCCCGATCTCGGCGGAGACCGCGGTGCGTTGCGCGATCCGCAGCGGTAGCGGAGCCGCGTCGAGACGACTCCCGACCTTGTCGCCCAACGGCTTGATCAGTTGCGCCATGCCCTTGACGTTCGCCTCGACCCAGCGGGCACGGTCGATGACGCCCCACCGGACGGGTTCGGGGGACGGGATCCCGCTCGCGTCGGCGACCAGTTGCTCGGCACGCGGGACCGCCACCTCGAGGTCACGATAGAGACGGTCGAGCAGGTACGAGGACTGCATGTCCTCGTCGCCGGTGAAGCGGCGTGCGACCGCGACCGCGATCCAGGGCTCGATCAGCTTGGCCATCAGTTACCTCGCGGTGCGGGCGGAACGGTCAGAGACCTTCCTTCTGTCGCCGCACGATCATCCGGTAGTACATGAGGCCGATCATGGCTCCGATGATGACCATCAGAACGAGGCCCATCCACGACATCTGGTACGTCCACGGCGGGCCTTCCTCCTCGGTCGTTTCGCCTCCGCCGGTGCCGGTCTCGGCCTGTTCCTCGTCGGTTTCCGTTATCTCGCCCTCGTCGTCGGCGTCCTCCTGGGCGAAGTTGAACGCCGCGTGCGCGGCGGGAGCGGTCACGACGAAGAGCGCAGATCCGGCCAGCGCAGCCAGCATCAGCGCCGAAAGCCGAACTCGCATCGATCCCTCCGAAAGAAGTCGCCGGTCGTGAACGGGCGTCAGGATATATCCCCGGTTCGGGGCGATTCAGTTCTCTTCGCGGTCTAGGCGGAGCCGGCTGCAGGCTTGCGGCCACGGAGGCGAGGAACCTTCATCTCGGCGTGCGCCCAGCACTTGTCGCGTCGGTTGTACGTCGAGAGCCGGGTCTCGCAACCCTCGTGCTCGCAGATCCGGCCCTTCGGATATTTATGGGAAGCGCGCGGGAGCGCCTGCGGGCGGGACCCCCGAATCGCGTTCTCACTCCCCATGGGAACTCCTCTCTTCATTCTCTTGCTCGAGGTTCTCCGGCTCCCTGCCGTGGTCCCTCGATGTTTATTCGGTTAGACGACCCGTGACGGTTTGCTGTTCCCCGTTTAATTGGGTCGCAAATGAATAAACGCTTGAGGCCCCAAAAAGGTTCCCTGGCCCTGCCGCTCCGGTGGCTGGGGGCTGCGATCCGTGCCGTGGTGGGGACCCCGGCCCGAGCAGTGCGAGGAACTGCCCGCCGGGTGGGGGACCCGGCCCGCCAGGTGCGGGAGTACTGGGCGTCGGAGCGGCGCACGATGCGTCAGGGCTTCGTGGCGGTTCTGATCGCTTCGCTGACCTCGTTGGGGGCCGGGCTCGTCCTGGCCGCGATGGACCACCGCATCGACGTCGTCGACGGTCTGTTCATCTTGATCCCGGTCTCCATCGGGATGCGCGGAAACATCTTCGGCGCGCTGGCGGCCCGGCTCGGGACATCGATCCACTCCGGTCTCTTCGAGGTCACCGCGGATAAAGAGGGCAATCTGTACCAAAACATCTACGCGGCCGCCCTGCTCACGATCGGCACCTCCGTCACGATGGGTCTTCTGGCCCGAGCGATCGCCGGGCTGATCCATCTCGACACGGTGTCGGTGTGGGACTTCATCCTGATCGCTCTTATCGGTGGGCTGCTGTCGTCGACGGTGGTCCTCGCGGTCACGGTGGTGCTGTCGGTCCAATCTTTCCGGCGGGGGTGGGACCTCGACTCCGTAGGCGCGCCGCTGATCACCGCGATGGGGGACGTCGTGACGTTGCCGTGTCTGGCGCTTGCGTCGTACGTGGTGCTGCTGCATCGCATCACGCCGTTCCTGGGCGCGGCGGCGCTGGTGCTGGCGGTCGTTGCGCTGTGGCGGGGATGGTCGAGCATCCGGCTCGTCACGCGGCGGATCGTGCGCGAGAGCTTCCCCGTGCTCTGCGTGGCGATCGTGCTCGACGTTCTCGCGGGGGCCGTTGTCGAGCCCCGCATCGACGAGGTGTTCCTCCCCTTCCCCGCATTGCTGATCGTGATCCCCGGCTTCCTCGAGAACACCGGCGCGCTCGGTGCGATCCTCTCGGCTCGACTCGGCTCCAAGTTGCACCTCGGAGCAGTCTCGCCGCGCGCCAAGCCCGAGCCGGCGGCCCTGCTCGACGGGACCGTCGTGCTGGCACTCGGATTCACCGTCTATCTGGTGACTGCGCTGGCGACGCTCGTGCTGGCGGAACTGATCGGAGCGGACTACCCGGGAGTGATCCGATTCATCGGGGCGACGCTCCTCGGGGGGTTCCTGGCGACGCTCCTCGCAGCGCTGATCGGCTACTACGCCGCGATCACGACGTTCCGCTTCGGGTTCGATCCCGACAACCACACGATCCCGCTCGTCACGAGCGGCATGGACCTGATGGGAGTCATCTGTCTCGTAGTTGCGCTGACCGTGTTCGGAGTAGCCTGAAAGGACAACACATGGACGCTGGAGAAGGTCGAAGTACCGTCAAGGGGCTCCTGGCGAGCATCAAGGATTCGTCGGAGCTCATGGTCGACCTCGCATACGCGGCCGTCTTCTTCGCCGACACCGATCTCGCCAAAGAGGTGGGCCGTCTCGAGGAGCGGATGTTCGAGGAACTCCGTCAGCTTCGGAAGCTCGCGATCCTCGCCGCGCGCAGTCCCGAAGACGCCGACCACATGTCGGCCGTGCTCGGTATCGCAGCCGCGGTCGAGAAGATCGCCGACGCGGCCGACGACATCGCCACGGTAGTCAGCTCGGGTCTCGGCATCCTCGACGACCTACGCCAGGATCTCCGCCACGCCGACGAGATCGTGTCGCGCATCAAGGTGCGGGAGGGATCGTCGGTCGTCGGACGCACGCTGCGCGATCTGCAACTCCCCGTGGAGACGGGTATGTGGGTGATCGCGGCCCGGCGCGGCGGAGAGTGGGACTTCGATCCCGATGCCGATTTCGTGATCGCGGCCTACGACGCGTTGTTGGTGCGGGGGCCGGAAGACGGTGTCGCGCCGGCACGGGAGATGATGGGGGCGCCGCCGTTGCCCGAGGCTCCCGAACGTCCCGAGATCGTTCTCTCCGATCTCGATCGCGCCGTCGATCTCCTCATCGAGATGAAGAACTCGGCCGACGTCGCGGTGGGGCTTGCCTATTCGTCGCTGCTGTTCAACGACGCCGCGCTCGCGGCTGAGGTCGGGAACCTCGAGGCGCGCAGCGACGCGGTGCACGACGAATTGGAGTCGTGGGTCCTTCGCAGTTCACAGGAAGCGCGCAACCCGGACGACCTGCGCGGGCTGCTCCACCTCGCACACGCGTCCGAGATGATCTTCGACTCGGCGCGCGAGATGACGCGCATAGTCGAAGCCGGCGAAGAGCTGCATCCGATCATCGCCGCGGCGCTGGTCGAGTCCGACGAGGTCGGGCACGAGACGATCGTAGGGACCGGGGCTCCGGCCGACGGGAAGTCGATCAAGGAACTGTCTGTCGAGACCGAGACGGGCATGTTCGTCCTCGCGGTGCAACGGGGGCGGCGCTGGACCTATCGTCCCAAGCCGAACTTCCGCTTCCAGGCCGAGGATCGGATCATCGCGATCGGCCCGACCGAAGGCGGCGACGAGCTCGACCGGGTGGTCGGGATGCAGCGGGAGCTGGCCGAGGCATAACGGGCACCGATTCGGGGATACTCACCTCGGACGAGCGATAAAGGAGTTACACCGTGCCCAAGAAGGTCAAGGTCGACGAAGACGCCCCGATCCAACCGGACGGTTCCGTTCCGCAGAAGCCGAGCGTGTTCCAGACGATCGGAGCCGCCATCGCGGGTCTGATCGCCGTGAAAGTGGCGACGTATCTCGTGGCGACGATGTGGCGGCTGGTCACCCGCGAGGATCCGCCTCAGGTGGATCAGCGCGTAGCGGTTGGGAAGAAGGCGGCATGGATCGGACTGGTGGGAGCGGCCTCCGGCGCAGCACGCCAAGCGGCGAGAGACATGATCAAACCGCCCAGCGAGGGCCCAGCCTAAACAACTAGCACCAGGGAAGGACGTTGAGCGTCGTGCCGGGGTCGTTGTAGGCCTCCAGCAAGATCGTCACCCAGAGCCCGCGCTCGTTGCGCATCGTTCCTATGCCCACGAAGTTGAACGCAGGAAAGAGAAGGTTGTCGCGGTGCGGCTCCGACGCCATGAACGCACGGTGTAGCGACTCGGCGTCTCCTCCTCGCCCGAGATTCTCACCGAGGATCAACCAGTTGGTAACCCGCTTCCTAAGCGTCTCCTCCGGCGAGTGGTAGAGGAGGTTCTGCTCCACCATCTCCCAAGTGTGACGACGTGCAACGCGAGACAGCTCGCGATCCAACCGCACCGGCTTCCGACCACGCGACGTGCGAGCGTTATTGATCATGTCGAGGAACTCGAGTTCGGCGGGCCGCCATTGCCAACAGCGTTCCTCTTCGATCTCCTCGGCCTGGCTCGGCGGAGCCCCCTCTTGGGTCTGGTTCGACTCCGATCCCTCATCGTGTTTGTCCTTACCGTTGCCCTTACCCTTCTCGCCGCCGGGCCCGGAGTCCGACGTCGATCGCGGAGACGGCGCGAGCCCGCCCGGGATGAGGTCGATGCTGGGGAATGCGAAATAACGCGTCGCGGGACCGAGCTCGACTTCGATCTCGAGACGCCGAGCGGACGCGGAGCCCTGGAAGCTCGCCGCGCAGGCGATCGCCAAGAGGATCAACGCGGCGATCGAGCGCAGAGCGGTGAGGGAACGTGACGGGGAACTACATCTCATGCTTGTCTAGTTACGCGCCGGTACCCGAAATCCTCCCAAACCGATCCATTTCTACGCGGGCAGATCAAAGGTGATCGTCGGGTGTCCGGTTTGAGGGATCTGAGCCGGGGAGGGGAATCGAACCCCTGACCTATTCATTACGAGTGAATCGCTCTGCCGACTGAGCTACCCCGGCGGTGATACAGCGGCACATCCTAAAGGGCGCCCACCCTCGCTTGGGGAGGCACCAGCGCCGTCAGTTGCACGAGTGTTGCTTCGATCTGGAGCGGCGGGTTCGCGTTCTTCAGCAGGGCGGCCCTCGCGTCGACGCACTTCTCCATCGCGGTCACGAACGCCGCATCGGGGATGTCGGAGGCGGCCCACTCGCGGATCTCTTCGAGAAGGTCGAGGTTCGTGATGCCTTCCTCGCCGCGGGCCCTCGCTGCAAGGACATCCCGATAGAAACCACCCAGCGACTGCAGCGCTTCGCCGAGAACCTCCTCCTCCAACCTACGCAACTCGCGCTTGTGCCGTTTCTGTAGCGCGTTGCGCGCCTGTGCCGTGCCGCGCCGCTCCCCCATCGCTTCGGCGAGTTCTTCGATCTCGGGCTTCTGCACCTGCTCGTAAGCCTTCACCGCGGCGCGCGCCTGTTCGACGATCTCGGCCGCGGCGTCCTGCGCGTCGAGGGGGGAGGTCAGGCGTCGCGGGATGCTCGTCCACACCCGCCTGCGTTCCATCGCCTCGTCGCCGAACGCGAGGATGCGAGCGCGCTCGAGGTCACCTTCCGCGAGGCGCGCACTGAGCAGAGCCCATTCGGGTTGGGCTCCCTCCTTCTCGAGGAAGTCGATGATGCGTTCCTCGGGCACCGGCTCCATCCGGACGATCCGGCACCGCGATCGGATCGTCTCGAGCAGTTCCTCCTCCCGATCGGAGATGAGGATGAAGACCGTGTCGGGTTGAGGTTCCTCCAGCGTCTTTAGCAGCGCGTTCTGGGCCGCTGGGTTCATGCGCTCGGCCTCCTCGATGACGAACACCTTCCGCTCGCCCTCGAACGGGGACCGGTTCGCTTCCGGGATCACCGTGTCGCGGATCATGTCGACCGGGATGAGGGGCCCCTCTGGGACGACATGATGCACGTCCGGATGGCGCCGACGCCCGATACGCAGGCACGAGCCGCACTCGCCACACCCACGGCCCGGCTCGACGCGGCAGTTCAGCGCGGCGGCCATCGCGATCGCGGCAGGACGCTTGCCGGAGCCGGCGGGGCCGAGGAGAAGCCACGCGTGAGCGACCTCCCCCGACGCGACCTGATTCGCGAGCCCCTCAGCGGCGCGCGATCCGGCGAGGTTCTTCCACAGAGTCATCGCGGGACCCCTCGGTTGAGGCCGGCGGTGCGCGCGTCGAGCTCGTGCAGACGATCGGCGGCGTGCTCCTCGTATGCGGCGATAACTGCCTTGTGGACCTCGTCGGGCGACGCGCTCGCATCCACGACGACGAAGCGTTCGGGGAAGTGATCGGCGAGATCCCTATAGGCGCGATCGACGCGCTCGTGGAAGTCGCCGTCCTCCTGTTCGATGCGGTCCTTCTCGTTCGGCACCCGTTCGAGTCCCTTCTCGGGGTCGACCTGGAGGTAGAAGACGACATCGGGCATCACGCCTCCGGTCGCCCATTCGCTGATCCGATAGATCTCGTCGAGTCCGAGCCCCCGGGCCAGACCCTGGTACGCGAGCGAGGAATCGACGAAGCGATCGGACACCACGATCTTGCCCGCATCCAGCGCGGGCCTTATGACATCGGCCACATGCTGCGCCCGGTCGGCCGCGTACAGGAGGGCCTCCGTACGCGGGTCCATGTCCTTCATCTCGGGATCGAGCAGCGTCTCTCGGATGCGAGCCCCGATCTTCGTTCCGCCCGGCTCCCGCGTCGTGACGATGTCTTCTCCGCGTGCTTCGAGCCACCGTACGAAGGCCGACATCTGCGTGGTCTTGCCGGCCCCCTCGCCGCCTTCGAAGACCACGAAGTAACCG
>JBOGWY010000327.1:0-14149 GCA_050694015.1 Actinomycetota bacterium
GATCGCGCACAACGCCGGCCTCGAAGGCGGCGTGGTGATCGAGAAGGTTCGCGGCCTCGACGTCGGCACCGGCCTGAACGCGGCGACCGGTGAGTACGGCGATCTCTATGCAGCCGGCGTCATCGACGCCGCCAAGGTCACCCGCTCGGGGCTCCAGAACGCCGCTTCGATCGCCGGTCTGTTCCTCACGACCGAGGCGATCGTGGCCGACAAGCCCGAGAAGGCCGGGGCCCCCGCGATGCCGGGCGGGGGAGACATGGACTTCTAGCCCCACAACCGTTTTGTGAGCACATAGCCGCGTTTTCACGGCTGTAGTTGCAGAACAGAAGGCCCCCGGGATTTCCCGGGGGCCCTCACTATCTAGAAATTTCGGCTCTGAGAGCGATATCCGAAGAGACGGTCGCCGTCATAGCCCTTTGGCCCGGCGGCTCAACAGTAGTGAACGGATCCCGTACAGAAGCAGCTGGGGCCGCGAGCGCAGCAGGCTCAGCAGGATCCTCGATGCGTCGTCGCGGTCGTGCGAGGCCAACGAGCGGATCGCGGCCTCGTTCAGCTTGTCGATCACGAACACGTAGTCGTCCTGCGTGAAACGATGCATCGCTCGCCGGATGTAGAGGTGCAGGTTCAGCTCGCGTCGTAACGTCTTCAGGTGACGCGTCGGTTTCCCAAGGATGCGCTCGGCCGCCGCGGCAGCGCCTCGGAACCCCGTCACGATGCCACCGACCGTGCTCACCTTCACCTGACCGGCGGCATCGCCGACGAGATAAACCTCGCCCGCGCCGAGCCGCCGCCGCACCCGGACCCATCGTTCGTACGCGGGGATATGCGCGGCCTGGTACTCGAGGGGCACGAGACCCTTCTCGTACAGGAACGCGTCGAGGCGTTGGCGTGTTGCCGCGCCGTCCACTCCGATCACGCCGAGAGCACCGCGCCGCTCCGACTCAGGGATCAGCCAGTAGAAGTACGGAGTGTCCTGCGGTCGGAACCAGACGCGCGACGTTCCCGGCTCGAGATCCGACGGAAGGTCGACGATCGCCTGCACGAGCGGAACGGTCGGAAGTCGCGGCCAGCCCGCCGCCCGCGCGACACGGCTCTGCGCTCCATCGGCCCCGATCACAGTAGGGACCGCGACCACGTCGGGAGCTTCCTCGCCGCGGTCGACCGTCAACTCAAGAGCGCTCCCGTTCGACGACAGACTCGTGATGCGAGCGCCTAGCTCGAGGCGCGCTCCGGCGTCCTGAGCGGTCTTCGCCAGTTCACGTATGAGCTCGGCTCGCTCGATGATCAGGTCGGGCCGCTGCAGCTCGACGGTGGCGATGCGGCCGTCCGCATACAGCTCGAAGCGGTGGATCTCGTTCACGATCGACGACTCACCCGCGCCCGCGAGGAGCTCGCGCATCCTGTCCGTGACGATCAATGTCCGCGCCGCCGGAGTGAGCTCGGTCGCTCTCTCGAGAACGGTTACGTCACGGCCCCCTTCGGCGAGTAACTGAGCGGTGAACAGTCCGGCAGCCGAACCCCCCACCACCGCGACGTCGACCATGCCTAGTCCGCCGTGCCTTCCTTGGTGACGAGGAACGGCCCCACGGCGAGCACATCCATCTTCGTGCGCACGTAACAGTCGACCGCTTCCTCGGGCGTACAGACGATGGGCTCGTTCTCGTTGAAGCTCGTGTTGAGGATCACCGGCGTTCCCGTCCGTTTCCGGAATGCTTCGATCAGATCGTAGTAAAGCGGATTCTCGCTCCTCTCGACGGTCTGCAGGCGCCCGGTGTCGTCGACGTGATTCACGGCCACGAGCTCCTTGCGGTGCGGTTCGCGGATCTTGTAGGCGTGCAGCATGAACGGCGAGGGATGGTCCTCCTCGAAGTATTCGGATGTGTGCTCCGCCAGGATTGCCGGGGCGAACGGTCGGAACCATTCGCGGTGTTTGACCCGGGCGTTAAGGATGTCCTTCATGTCGTCGCGGCCCGGGTGCGCCAGGATCGAGCGGTTGCCAAGCGCGCGCGGGCCCCACTCCATCCGTCCCTGGAACCACCCGACCACCCGGGCTTCGGACAGGTGATCCGCTACCCGGTCTATGAGGACCTGACGCTCGAGGCGTTCGTAGGAGAGGTCGTAGCTCTCCAGCGCCTTGCGCATCCTCTCTTCGGAGAACTCCGGGCCGAGATACGCGTTCTTCAGCTCGTGCGTGCGGGGTTGCCTGAGGACCGAGTGGTAGCAGTAGAGCGCCGCGCCGACCGACAAGCCTTCGTCGCCGGCCGCAGGGTGGATCCACGTCTTCTCGAACGCGGTTTCGGAGAAGATCTTGCCGTTCAAGACACTATTCAGAGCGCACCCGCCGGCCATCGCAAGGTTCGGATCCGGGACCGCGTCGTGCAGGGCTCTGAGACGGTCGAGACCGATCTCCTCGAAGCGGCGCTGAAGCGCGAAGGCCATGTCCATATCGCGCTTGGTGATCTCGGAATTCCGCACACGCGGCTCGCCGAAGAGCCCGATCATCTTGTCGCTGAATAGCCTCGGCTGGCTGACTCGACCTTCCTCGTCGATCTTGATCCCGGGATTGCTGCCGAGCGGCTCGAAGTAGCTGAGATCGAGCTCGTACCCGTTCTTCGAGTCCCGGATGACCGGCGCGATCTGTTCGTACATCGAGTCATCGCCGAGTGCAGCGAGGCCCATCACTTTGCCCTCGTCGCCGTACTTGTTGTACCCGATGAACTCCGACACCATCGAGTAGAAGACGCCGACCGAATGTGGGATGAAGATCCGGTCGAGCACCTCGATGTCGAGACCCTGGCACCGCGCCGCCATCGTCGTGACCCAGTCGCCCGATCCGTCGAAGCTGAACCCGGCCGCGCTCTCCCACGGGGAGCAGAAGTACGCGCTGGCGATGTGCGCAACGTGGTGCTCGACGTTGTGCTGCTGGAAGGTCAGCTTCGCGGGATCGACATCGAGCCCCTCCGCAAGCATCTCCGGCAAACTGGCGACCCGCTTGGTCCCTTGCAGGCGCATGCGCGTCAGGTTCACCAGCGTCTTCGGATTGCGCGCTCCGTAGACGAGCTTCTTCGACAGATTCGCACTCGGGTCGCGGCCGATCGCGACGTGATCGATGTCCGAGAGCGACACACCCGCGTGATCGAGGCACGCGCGCACGGCGAGCGTCGGGAACCCACCGAAGTGCTTGATGCGATTGAGCCGTTCCTCCGCCACGGCGAACAGCACCTCGCCGTCCTGCACGAGCGCGGCGGACGCGTCGCTGTGGAACATGTTCACGCCCAGGATCAGCATCAGAGCTTCTTCTCCCGCGACTCCCACTGCCCCCGGATGCTGATCCAGAACGAGAGAACGATGAGTTTCAGGTCCAGCGCGAACGATTGCTTCTCGACGTACCTGAGATCGGTTTTGAACTTCTCCTGCGGGGCCGAATCCTTGGGCAGGTAGATCGTCGAAAGGCCCGTCAGCCCGGGCCTCACCGCCAGACGCTCGGTGAAACCTGGGATGTCCTCGTACTCGACACGCTCACCGTCGATCACGACGGACTCGCCCACAGCGAG
Organism: Actinomycetota bacterium; assembly: GCA_050694015.1. GTDB lineage: Bacteria > Actinomycetota > CADDZG01 > CADDZG01 > WHSQ01 > JBOGWY01. Next base: position 3,555 of record JBOGWY010000327.1, read on the forward strand.
AGCGCGAGGCCCCACGAAGCTCATGTCGCCCTTCAGGATGTTGACGAACTGCGGAAGCTCATCGATCCCCATCCCCCGCAACACTTTCCCCACGCGCGTCACCCTTCGGTCGTTCACAAGCGCCTGTTCGATGGGTGCGTCCGCCGGTGTCACCTTCATGGTCCTGAACTTGTAGACCCGGAAGATCCGGCCCCCACGACCCCACCGCATCTGCTTGAAGAGCACCGGTCCGCGGTCCCCGAGCTTGATGGCGACCGCAGCGACGAACCATATCGGGGAGGAGAGCAGCATGCCCAGTAGCGCCAGGACCACGTCCAGCGGACGCTTCAAGATGGGCTCGCGTTTAACCGCAGAGTTCACTGTTGCTTTGCCGTTGGTCAATGCGCGGAGGCTTCTGGCCCTGCCTGGGATCCCTCGACATCGACGTCCCGTTCACCGGAGTCCGGCTCTGCTGGGGACGCGCGTAGACCTTGGTCGCGCTGCTCCTCGATCCGTGCATCGAGCAGGATCCGATACACCAGTGCCTGGGTGAAGTGGTAGAGGAACCCCTGTCGTCCGTCAAGGAATCCCCCGCGCAACACGTACCGGTAGAGGAAGTAGAAGACCGATCGCCAGTACAACGGGAGGCGCGACCAGATCCCCTCGAGCCAGAGCACCCTCTGGTTGTGATGGCCGAACGGGGTGGCCTTCACCGGGCCGCCGGCGCCTCCACGCCGGTGACGGATCTCCTCCATCGCTTGACGTTCGGCGGAAGAGAGCTGCTTATCGATCCAGAACGCCATCACATCGTCGTTGGCATTGATCTCGATCAGTTCCTGTTCGAGACGGCCGGTGCGTCCGTGCACGTAGAAGTGGTGATCCTGGATCTCGGACTCGTCGAGGAAGACCGCGTCGCGTCGAAACAACACGACACGGTAGTTGGGGTAGACGCCACCGTGTCTGATGAAGCGACCTCGGAAGATGAACCGCTTGCGGACGTAATAGCCCGCCGCGTCTCCTCCACCGATGGCGATCGCTGTTATCGCGTCTCGTAACTCAGGAGTAACGGCGAAATCGGCATCGATCGCGAGCATCCACTCGTGACCGAAAGGCAGGTTGTCCAACGCCCATTGCCACTGCGCCACGTGATTCTCGAAGGAGTGCTCGAAGACGCGCGCGCCGTATCGCTCTGCGATCGCAACCGTCTGATCGGTGCTCCCGCTGTCCACGACGAACACCTCCGCCGCCCAGGGAGCTGTGCTCTCGAGGCAGCGCGCGAGGTTAGCCTCCTCGTTGAACGTGAGGATCACCACGCTGAGGGGTGCCGGTTCGTCCACACTCATTTCGAGAAACCCTACGTTGCTCGGGCGGCGGACCCAAGTTCCTCCTAGGTGGCGAGCAGCAACTCCGCGTAGTCCTCCGCCGCTCGGTCCCAGTCGAAGGCAAGTGCTCGCATCTGGCCAGCATCGTTTTCGCGGCGCCCAGAGTTGTGGATGCGACGGAGTGCATCGACCCACTCGCCCGGATCCTTCGGGTCCGCGTACAGGGCGCCGTCCTTACAGACTTCTCGCGCCCAGGAACGGTCGCTTGCCACCACAGGCATCCCCATCGTCATCGCCTCCAATGGCGGATGACCGAAGGACTCGACCAACGAAGGGAACACGACGACGTCGTGCTCGGCGTACAGATGTGGCAGTTCGTCGCGTGGCCTGACGCCGATGAACGATACGGAATCCATCACATCCGCGAACGCCGTCGCGAGATGACTCCCGTCGATCACCTCGCTGCCCGTCGCGGTGATCGTCAGGTGTAGCGCAGGACCTCCCCCAGTCCGGTTCGCCTCCAGCACGCGCGCCATAAAGGGGATGTTCTTCGTCCACGAGGCTATGCCGGGTAGGAAGAGTCTCATCGGAACCTGCAACGGTCGCTGGTCCGGAGCCTGCCACGCAGGACGTCCGTGACTGACGACGTGCACGGGAGAATCCGGCAGGAATCGCAGGCGACGTCGCACCATCTCGATCGGGTCAACCATCGAGTGGCTCGGCACGACGATCGCGTCCGCGACCATCATGGCGTGAAGAGCGAGCACGCGCCGGACGTGATACCGAAGCGAGAACCGAGGCAGATCTTCGTCAACGGGCAATAACAGCCGGTCTTGCTGGATCACGACCTTCCGAGCGCGGCCAAACGTCGCACGATTCCCCGTGTGGAAAATCACGCGGGCAGCGCCGTAAAGCCTGCGGCGACGTAGTCGTTCCGCCGCGTTTGCCGGGGGCCCTACGACTACCTCCACGCGTTCCCCACGGGCCTCGAGGATCTTCCGCACGCGCGGCAGAAGCTCCATCACGAAGTAGAGCGCTGCCCCTTCGCGCGAGCTTCGCGCCTCGAGAACGATCATGCTCTGAAGATGGAGTTGTCGTCCAGAAACGTTGTCGCCGACATATTCTGCTCGACCCATGCCCTCCCTCGCGCCCCGAGTTCAGCGCGAAGGTCGTCATCGCGTAACACTCGTTCGACCGCACCGGCGACGCCATCCTCTTCGACGACGTACCCCCCGCCGGACTCGGCGAGCCAGCTATCCGGGCCACCGCACCGAGTCGCGACTACGGGAGTACCGCTGGCGAGCGCCTCGAACACCACGATGCCGAGACCTTCCTGGCGCGAGGTGAGCACGAATACCTCAGCCCGCCGGAACAACTGAGTGACGTCTTCGACCTGACCACGCCATCTGATGCTGTCGGCGAACGATCCGAAGCGTTGCGGCAGATCCGTCTCGGGTGAGACGACGTCCAATCCCCGTTCCGACATCAAGGGGGACAAAGCCAGAGCTTTCAGCGTTGCTTCGAAGTTCTTTCGTGGGTCAAGAACGCGGCCGACGAAAAGTGCTCCACGACGCTCGTCGTCCGCCGGTTTGAAGAGATCGGTGTCGATCGGAACCGCCTGAACCTCGATCCGGCTCGCAGGCACCCCGGCCTTAACCAGAAGGTCTGCTGTGTGGGGACTCTGCGGCATCAACCGCGCGGCCCGCTGGAAAACGCGACGCTCGATCCCCTCCAGAGCCGGCAGGGTCGCGGTGTGCAGCATCTTCCGGAAGAGGTCGCGGTGTCGGATCGCGCTCCGTCGCTCGTCCCCTATGGTCGTGCCGAACCACGCCAGCAGTCGGCTGTCATCAGGAGCCAGCAGACCCTGGAGCGCGACACCTCCGATCGCGTGAGCTTCGGTGACCTCCGGTATCGAACGCGCGACGAGTCTCCGGGCGCCCCAGAACTGCGGCGCGTGTAGGCGCGGGAGCAGTCTGGGCACCGCGCCCCGGCCGGGTTGCCACGTGCGCGCGTGGCGCATGTAATCGCCGAAGGAGGCCGTGTCGTCGATGTAGATCGACAGCGCCTCGCCCGGACGGTTGCGCTCCATCCACCGCTCGTACCAAGCGGACGCCGTGCGAGCGCCCCCCTGTCCACGCGGGTTCTGGATCAGGGAGATCGTTCGTTCGCCGGTCACGCGAGGAGTTCGAATATCCGCTCGAGCCGATGCGAGTAGCTGTGCTCTGCATGAGCTCTGGTAGCGGCCGCATCCCCGAGCTTCCTGCCGGCATCGGGATCGTCTATCAGTGCCCGCGCGCGCTCGACCAACTCATCGAAGGAGCTGAACGCCTCGACCTCGGTGCCCTCGTCGAAGAACTCTTCCAGCTCGGCGCGGCGTTCGGTCAAGACGGCCGCCCCACAACCGGTCGCCTCGAAGAGCCGGCAGTTGTAGCCGTCGACCTCGGCCGGATGCAAGTTGTTGAGGACAACCGCCGCCGCCCGGAATTCCCGCGCCTTATCTTCGCGGGCGATGTATCTACCGGTGTGGTGTTTGCGAACCTCGGGAGACGAGATCCAGCTCGGCCAGTAGGTGCCGAACAGCTTGATCGGGATGGCGGCCGCAACGAGTCGCTCGAGCAACCGTATGCGCCATGGATACATGTTGCCTGCCACGACGACGACGGGCTCGCGATGGGGACCGTCGATCGGTCTATGCCATTTCGGGTTGCACGCTTCCGGTAGGTAGAACACCGGAGCCGCCAGCAGCGAGCGCGCACGCTCGACCACGCGGGGCTGTTTGAGGAAGATGCCGTCGTACGGCGCGACGAACATCTCGTGTCGACCCAGGTTCGCGACGGCGTCCGGGAACCACAAAGCCACCTTGCTCCCGGCGCGCTTCAGAGCCGCCACCGATGCCGGCATCAGCGATTGGACGCTGAGCACCAGATCCGGTTCCCACGCCGCGCAGCGCGCGACGACCCGGCGCTGCAGCCGCATCTCCACCGCGGGGACGCTGGAGATCACCGAGATCGCCTTGTCCGGGAGGGTCATGCCCGTCTCGGGTAACGCGGGCCCGGCGACGTGCACGTCGTGTCCGAGCGAGCGCAGCACATCACAAACGTTGTCACTGAAACTATCCGGGTGATCCGTCCCGACAACGGCGATACGCATGGTGACCGAGACTACTGCCGCCATCTAGGCGGGTAAGGGAAAGCCGCACTTAGAATCCCAAGGCCGACCAAGGAGTTGCACGATCGCCACAGCGACATCGACACGACGTCACGCCGACCTCGGATTCATCGGGGCGATCTTCATCGCCGCCGGGGTTCTCTTGGTCCTGTTCCTTGCCGGTGCGCTGAACCTCAGCCTCTCGTGGCTCGTGTGGCTGAGCGGGGCGGTCCTCTTCGGGCTCTTCTACTGGTTACGCATCACGGGATGGCGTGACTGGGGAGATCCGATCTTCTTCTACCCCGCGCTGGTGTGGGTCACCTTCGGACTCGTTGCCCTCCTGCCCCGACCGCCTGCCACCGACCTCGTGATCCTCCAGCTACAGGACGAGCACCTGATCGCCTCATACGGATTCGTCCTCTTGGGACTCGCGTGTTACATGCTCGCCTACGCGCTCGTAGCGAGGCCATCCGAGCAGGTTGTCATCCGAGGACCCGAGGTCGCTGCGATCCATCGCAAGCGTTTCCTTCTCGTCCTCCTGGTGGTTACGGGGGCCCGGGTGGGATTGATGCTGGCCGGGCGCGGAGGCTATCTGCTTTCGGCGGAGTCGTACGAATCCAGCCTGTCGTACGCAGGTTTCCTCATCGTTATCAGCGAGGTCAGCCCGTTCCTTCTCGCCCTCGCCGCACTGATCGCGTTCTCGCGATCCGGAACCACAGCAGACCGGCTCTTGTTCGTAGCTCTGATCGTGCTCGAGCTGATCAGCGGTTTCATCACGGGAACGAAGAGCGGTTTGGTTCTACCGACCATCGCGGCCGCCCTCGGCTATCTGTACGCATGTGGTCGGATGCCGTGGAAGAGACTCGGCGCGATCTTCCTGATCTTCCTCTTCCTCGTACCCGGGATCGAGGAGTACCGCGAGCAGCTGAACGTCGGAGATCGTCGCGTCGACACGGTCACCGAAGCGATCGAGCTGATGCCTGAGGCGATCAAGGAGATGTTCGTCGGCGACCTCGCCTCCGACCGCGTAACCCGCGGGTTCGACATGCTGGTCGGACGTCTCGATGAGCTGCGAGCGATGAGCGTGATCTACGCCGCCACACCCGAACGCATCCCGTACGAATACGGGAAGAACTACTTCGGGGCTCCGCTGTATACGGTTATCCCTCGAGCCTTGTGGCCTGGGAAGCCTGAGCTCGGCCGTATCGGTTTCGAGACCGGACGCGACTACTGGGGAATCACGACCCAAACATCGATCGCGCGCACCATCTTCGGTGACCTATATGCCAACTTCGGCATACTCGGGATCGTGGGCGGGATGCTCATCTACGGAGTCGTGAGCGGGATTCTGCGCCGGCGGTTCGTGATCCGCAGGGACGTCCGCTCGTTCCTCATCTACGCGCTCGTCTTCTTCACGCTTCTCAACCACGAGTCCGACTTCGCCTCGATCCTCGCGGGGTTCCCGCGGACCCTTGTGGTGGTTCTCGTTCTGGGATGGTTCATCGTGCCCGCGCGTGAGAAGGAGCGGGAAACGAACGTCGCGCCACAGGCAGAGGTCAGCGTCGCCTGATCATCTGCCGCACGGCATATACAACCGAGGCTTCCCCGCGCGCCGCGAGTCCGCCGATGTACACGATGGAGGCGGTCACTCCCGACAGCGCGAATCCACCCCATCCGTCGGGGCCGTAGTGGTCCGCGATCGCAAACATCCCGAAGGCAACGATCCCGGAGAAGAGGATCTGGAGCGGCCAGCCCGAAGGCATCCGCGCCCTTCGTCGATCACCCCGGAGGAACATCAACAACGCATAGACGGTGTAAGCGACGGCCGTCGCCCACGCCGCTCCCTCGATCGAGATCGCGGGAATGAGCACAACATTCAACGCGACATTGAAGACGGCAACGGAAAGCAGCGCCCGGAAGATGAACCGGGTGTCTTCGGAGAGGACCGCGACTTGTTGTCGCGCTAGAGCAACGCAGAAGAGCGCGGTTCCCACCGCGATCATTGGGATCACATCGACCGCCCGCGAGAAATCGTCTCCAATGAAGGTGGAGATGAGTTCCTCGCGCGCTCCCAGGAGCAGGATGAGTGCCAGAACCTCGGCCGCGAGGGTGAGGGCGACTCCTTTGCCGACTAGTTCGAATGCTTTGTCCCTATCGCCGTCGGCGTGTGCGGACAGAGCTAGTGGTTCGAACGGCAGAGCGACGGCCCCATAGATGAACAGCAACGGCGCGGACGCTAGCTGATAGCCGACCGTGTAGTACCCCACCTGTTCGGCAGTATCGACCAGGGCGATGATGTATCGGTCGGCAAGAGACAGAACCCACGCGGACACATTCGATGCGACCAGTGGCCAGCCGTATCGGAAGAAACGCCGGACCATGTCGCGCGCCTCATCGGGGGGGAACGCGGGACGCGACCCCCACGCCATCCCGGCAGTGGAGAAGACGACCAGACTCACCAGAGCCTGAGCGGCGAGCACCACCACGAGGTCGACCGACGAGACGGCCGCGAACAGCAGGATGCCCCCAATCGGTGCGATGGCAAGCGTCACCGTCAAGAGCGCGGACGGGATGCTCCGGCCCTCCGCGCGATAGAGCTCCGGGATCGAGGAGGCGGGACTACTCACCGCGAGCAGGAGGATCCAGTAGGTCGCGAGGGGTGCGCGCAGATCGCCGATCCACGGCACGCCCACGGCCCATGCCACGGTAACGACCGCAGCGAGCGCGACGCCCATCAAGAGATAAGCCCGAACGGCGGTCGCTCGCATCCTCCAGAGCGTCCCCGCGACGCGGTACTCGGCCGAGTACCGGAAGGCTGCGGCAGAGAACCATCCGGACCAAACGAGGGAGCTCAAGCCGACCGCACCCAACATGACTGAGTAGAGGCCAAGCTCCGACGGAACGAGAGTGCGCGACAGGAGAACCACCAAGGCGAAACTCCCCGCGTTCGCCACCGCCTTAGCAAGGGCATACACGATCGCGTCACCGACCAACCGCCCTCGCAGGCGCGCGAACGCCGAGCCGGTCGCTACGGGATCGTTCATCAGCGCCCTACTGCCGACAGAGCGGCGCGCAACCCCTGTTCATCCTCGACGTAGCTCCATGAGGAGATGACCGAGCGCGCCTTCTCACCCATGCCGGCGAGACGGAGCGGCTCCGCGAGCAACCGTCGAAGGACGTCGCCCAGGGCTTCAGCGTCGCCCTTTGGGAAGACGGCACCTGTACCGCGCCCCTCGACGAGGTCGGCTGCGCAGCCCACCTCGTCAGAGATGACCACGGGTAAGCCGAAATTCATCGCTTCATTCACGACTAGTCCCCACGGCTCGAAGTCTGACGGCAAAGCGAAGAGATCCGCGGCTTTGTACGCGGTACCGATCTGCGACTGGTTCAGGAATCCCAGGAACGACACGTTGGTCGCTCCGGCCTCTTCGACGCGCCCCTCGAGTCCGGCACGAAGTTCTCCGTCACCCACGAAAACGAGTTGCGAAGATGGGCTGGAGGCTGCCATGAAAGCCTCCAACAGCAGATCCGGTCGCTTGACCGGGATGAGCTTGCCGGCGAAGAGAACGATCGTCCGATCTGCCGGCAGCGCAAGCGCGCGCCTCGCCTCGCCCTTCGTCATCCGCCCGGCTTCTAACTGGAACCGATCGTTATCGACCGCGTAGGGAACCGAGAAACGCTTCGGCCGGGGCACACCCAGTTTGTCGTAGAACTCCTCGTTACGCGTGCCGATGGTCAGGAATGCGGACACGAGCGCGTTCAGCCCCTTGCCCGCGACGCGCTTAGAGAGCGAAAGCTCTGTGAACGAAAGACTTTCCGCGCGGTAAAGGATCGGCAACCCCCGAGCGCGGGCTACGAACATCGCTCCTCCCATCGAGATCGTGCGGAACCCGTGAACGAGAACCGCGCCGAATCGCCGGCGGCTCAAGGCGGTGAACAGCCGGGGATTGATCAATCCCATGACGTTCTCGGGCCTTGCCTCCTTCCGAAGGTTCGGAACGAACTCATGGCTATAGCCCTCGAGCAGCGGAACGTCCCATGCCACGTTCTGACCGAAGCCTGGATCGAAACCTTGTAAGCCGCGATCGCTGAGGAAGAAGACGTGCAGTGGAAGACCTCGCTCGGTCAGGAAGCGGAAGAGGGGGACCTGATACTGGATGGGATGGGTCGTCACTACCGCGAGTGGTCCCATGGAGTTAGCTCACCGCCCGAGTCCGGTTACCGCGCCGCCCGCCGTTTACGCGCCGCCCGCGCCCACAGGATGACACCCCGGGGGGCGCGGGCCACGAATCTGATGAACCTTGTGGCGTAGGCAGCGACGAGGAAGACGCTTCCTCTGCGCGCGTACGGGACGCTTGCGCGCATGTAGGGGGCGGGTGGGAACAGCTTGCGAGCACCAAGCACGGCTCTCCGGCGAAGGCCCGGGGTCCGAAGGAACCTCTCCACGAACAGGGTTTCGTTGGGCGCGCGCATCTCGTGCAGCGTGGTACGCATAGAAGGCGTTAGGGACGCGCCGATCCGTTCCGCGATCGCCGCGCCCGGAGCCACCGAACAGAGACCCGCCGCGAACGACGGCTCCGCATCCAGCTGTCGCGCCAACCCCAGTGCCTGCTTCCAGACCGCGATCGGCGTCGCTTCGATCGCGAGCCGAAGGTCTATGACGGCGTGTTCCAGATCGTCCTGATGCTGCTGCGCGTGAAGGGCGACGTGTAGAGCGCGCGCAGACCCGTCCAGGGACGTCACCGTCCCGGTGGCGACATCCAAAGGCTCCCGGTGCGCCGACAGGATCTGCCAGGCGATCTCATCCGAGGCTTCGATGCCGGGAAGCGTGAGGTGGAGATCGACCGGAACGAGTCCGGGGGCCGACCAGTCACGACTCGCCCCCGTGATGTCACCGGCGATCGCATCCCGAGGAGGCGCCAAGAGCCCGCTGTCGGCGGGGCGATCTATCGGGACGTACGAGTACCCCATCTCTTCGAGGACCGTTTCGGCGTCGACCAGCCGTCCGGGCGGGATGAGGAGGTCCAGGTCCCCGTGGGGTCGCGTCTCGGGAGAGTCGTAGAGCCAGTGCGCGAAGGTGACCCCCTTCAGCACGATCGCGGCGATGCCCGCTCGCTCGAAGGCACGCGTCACGGCGACGGCGGCGGCCTCCACTTTGAGGCGGGCCGCCATCCGGAGATGAGACGTCGGCGGGATCGGTGCGCGGCTCACTCGGCTCGTGTGGGTGGAAGGAACAGGCAGCCCCCGCAGGGCGGGCTCCAGCCGGCTCCCGGAAGGCGCGAAGACATCGAATTAGTATAGAAACAGCAGTTCGAGGGACCGCTGAGACGGTTCACCCGAGCGACTCCAGGCGGTGGTTTTCACCTTGGCAACGGGCCGCCCCGTGGGAGGATGCACCGACACAGTACTTCCGTACTACGTGGGGAGGCCTAGTGAGGGAGCCATCGACCGAGACTTACGCGGTCGATCTGAGGCAATACCTGGCCATCCTGAAAGCCCGCAAGTGGACCATCATCGCCTGCGCCGCGCTCGGACTCGTCATCGCCCTCATCCTCTCTGCCCAGCAGACCCCGCTGTACAGCGCCGAAGCGCGCCTGCTGGTCAAGGATGCACCGGGCGCGAACTGGTTCCCCAACGCCGAAGACGAAGCCCAGGTGGTCAAGTCGGTCCAGGTGGCGGACCTCGTGCGACGCGATCTCGGCCTCACCGTTCCGGCTCGCTCGCTGTTGGGTGGACTGACCGCCGAGGTGATCGGACCGGATACCAACACGATCGCCGTTACTTACATCTCGGAAGATCCCGTCCTGGCGCGCAACGCGGCGAACTCGTTCGCGCGCAACTACGGCATTTTCAAACAGGGTCAACTTTCCACCGGGATCCGCGCCGAGCGCGAGCGTCTCCAAGCCCGTATCACCTCACTGACCGAGCAACTCTCGAGCACCATCCAAGCGATCCAAGCGGCTCGACAGGAGGGTGACGCCACCGAAGCGGCGCGGCTCGACGGCGAGAAGACGCAGTTGAGTATCCGGATCGCGTCGTTGCAACAGGAACTCGACAACACTCCGTCGACCTCCTCCATCGCGCTCGGGGTCGGTGACGTGCTCGAGGCAGCGTCCACGCCCGAGGACCCCTTCTCACCGGATCATC
>JBOGWY010000328.1:0-3420 GCA_050694015.1 Actinomycetota bacterium
AAGGCAAGCAGCACCCGATGATCCACGAGGGTGAGGATCCTGATCCCGTCGACACCAACGAGGACGCGGACGACAAGATCGAGGTTCTCGAACCGGATGGCGAAGAGTCACCCCACGCCTGATCTCGACGGCGAACTGGACGAGCTGTACGCACTCCCGTTGGAGGAGTTCACGAGCGCGCGCAACGCGCTTGCAAAGAGGCTCGGCGACGCGGGGGACAAGGACGCCGCCGCCACCGTCAAGAAACTTTCGAAGCCGAATGTCGCGGCGTGGGGCTTGAATCAGTTGTCGCGGAGCGTGCCCGAAGATCTCGGGCGTCTGCTCGAGATCCGAGATGAGCTGGAGCACGCCGGCGGCCCCCAGGAGGTCCGGAAACTCAGTGACGAACGACGCCGGCTCATCGGCCATCTCGTGAACGAGGCGTCGGGCGCGCTCGACAGGGCCGGCCACTCGGCGGCCGCGGCGACCCGCGACCGCATCTCGCAGAGCCTTCTTGCCGGCGGCGACGACGAGGAACGCGACGCGCTCTTGAACGGGCGGTTGTCGAAAGAGATCACGTCATCGGGCCTCGACGCGTTCGGAATGGAAGCATTCGAAGCGGCTGTGGTGACGAAGCCCCGACCCTCGGCCACAGCCCGCCGCGAAGTGGACAAGTTGGAGCGCGACGCCGAGGACGCCGAGCAGCTCGCCTCCGATCTGACCCGCCGGGCGAAACAGATCGAAGAAGAAGCCCGAGCCGCGATGGAAGAAGCTGCCGACGCCCGCCGCGACGCGATCAAAGCCAGAGACCGAGCCAAACGAAGCGCCCGCGACCTCTAGCTACGCAGCAAGGCCCGGAGGGGGCGGTCGCGCGGAGTGGGGGCTGTGGGTAGATCCGACGAAGTACACGCAGGGGGCCGGGAGAGCCCGACCCGGGGGTTCGGTTACGCCCCCCGGAGCCGACCGCCCCCGGAGGGCCGGCGCGCGCGGAGACCTAGAGCTCGCGCGCGATGAAGTCCTCGAGCTGCCGGAGGTTGCGTACCTCGACCATGTTGTCGACGAGGGCCGCGTACTCGAAGGCCGCGGAGTCGCCGGTGTCCCAGTCGTGGATCGCCTCGGGGTTGAGCCAGTACACATGGCGCGCCTGTTGCGCGAGCTCCTTCAGCGCCCACGTCTTGCGGGCTCGGTAATTGGTGCGGGCATCGCCGAGGATCAGCATCGTCGTCTTGGGGCCCACGTCGCGACCGTAGGTATCGACGAACAGCTCCAGGACGCTGCCGTAATCCGAGTGCCCATCGTGCGAGACGACCTCGGCCTCCCGGTTCATGCGATCGACCGCCTCGACGAAGTCCTCGTGGTCGAAGAAACGGGTGACCTCATCGATCGTGTCGACGAAGGCGAAGCTGCGTACCCGGCTGAACTGCGCCGAGAGCGCGTGGGTGAGCATCAGGCCGAAGCGAGCGAACCGCGCCACCGAACTGGACACGTCGCAGAGGACGAACAGCTCGGGCCGGTGAGGCGCGCGATGGCGGAACTCCGCGTCGAACGGCACGCCTCCCGTCGACAACGAGTGACGCACGGTGCGGCGGATGTCGAGCATCCCTCGTGACGCCCGCCGGCGCTTCATCGCCACCCGCGTCGCCAGCTTGCGCGCGAGGGGCCGGATCGCGCGACGCAGCTCGGCCATGTCGGCGGTGGCACTCAAGAACGGGAGTTCTTCGAGAACCGGGGAGACCGCATACGAAGCCACGGCTTGGGGGCCGCGATGCTCGGCTACGCGGCGGCGCGTCTCGGCCAGCGTCAAGCGGCGGAACTCCGCGACGCGCGCCTCGAACTCGTCGCGGCGCAACTGCGCGTCGAGAACCGACACGTCTTCGTCCTCGAGCCCTCTTTCCAGCAGGCGGACGAGCGAGTCGGGGTCGAGCGTCCGCAGTACCTGGTAGTTCGAGTACCAGTCTCCCGACGGCGAGTTCTCGAGGCGCCCGAACGCGGCTACGGCCCGGCGTGCGAGGTCGCTAAGGGCACCGACGTCTCCGCTCATCAATGCTTCGAACAGCTCGTCGCGCATCGCGTCGCGATCGGCGGCGGGGTCGTCGAGGTCGCGTTCGGTGATCGCTTCGGGACCGCGGCCCGTGCCGAAGAACAGGTCGAAGAGCGTGTCGAACGCCGGCCTTTGCCCGTCGGACTTGATCATCGTCGTCGCGAGCGACGCGCGCACCGCGTCGCGCTCGGCCAGCGTGATGTGCTCCAGCGCGCGCAATGCGTCGATCTCCTCGCTGACCGAGACCGGGATCCCGTTGTCCCGCAGCGTGTTGGTGAACTCCAGCAGCCGTTCGAGCATCAGTTACTCGTCGGTTTCGACACCTTCAGATGGTCGGCCGCCTTGGCAAGATCGGTCTGGTACTTCAGCAGCACCGGCAGCGTCCGTTTCAGGGTCTCGGCATCCAATGTGGTGATGCTGAGATGCAACAGCGTCCGCGCCCAATCCAGCGTTTCCGCGATCGACGGCGATTTCTTGAGCTCGAGCTCGCGGATGCTGCGGACGACCCGTACGACCTGGTCGACCAGCGTCTCCGCGATCTCCGGCACGCGCTGCAAGACGATGGCCTTCTCGCGCTCGACCTCTGGATAATCGAGGTACAGATACAGGCACCGCCGTTTCAACGCTTCGGACAGCTCGCGCTCGTTGTTCGACGTCAGCACGACGAACGGATGTCGCTGCGACGCGACCGTTCCCATCTCCGGGATCGTGATCTGCCAGTCGGAAAGGACCTCCAGCAACAACGCCTCGGCCTCGAAGTCGAGCTTGTCGATCTCGTCGATCAGCAACACCACGGAGTCGTTGCTGCGAAGCGCCTTCAGCACCGGACGTTCGAGCAGGAACTCCTCGCTGAAGATGTCCTCGGACAGTTCGTCCCATGATGACGACTGCCCGGCCTGGATGCGAAGCAACTGCTTCTTGTAGTTCCACTCGTAGAGCGCCTTGGTCTCGTCGACCCCCTCGTAGCACTGCAGCCGGATCAGCGGCGCGCCCAGCGCGGTGGAGATCGCCTTGGACAGCTCCGTCTTGCCGACGCCGGCGGGACCTTCGACCAGCAGCGGCTTGTCGAGGCGATCGGCGAGGTGGACGACCGTCGCGATCGCGTCGTCCGTCAGGTAACCGGCGGCCTCCAAACGTTGCGAGACATCGTCGATGCCGGTGAATCGAGCCTCGGCCATAGGGGCATGTTAGGCCTCCTCGCGCTTCAGGGGCTTCACCGCGGGCCCCTGGAGAACCGTTCCGTCGGGCGCGAAACGGGAGCCGTGACACGGGCAGTCCCAACTCTTCTCCGCGATGTTGAACGAGACGATGCACCCGAGGTGCGTGCAGATCGCGGAGACAACGTGCAACTCCCCATCGCCGTCGCGATATGCGGCGAGATTCCTCACACCGACCTGCCG
>JBOGWY010000329.1:0-2823 GCA_050694015.1 Actinomycetota bacterium
GTACGACTGGGTCCACCGCACCGGTGCGAACCCGCCGAACGAGCCGGTCCCCGGCGACTTCTGTGAGAACAAGTCTGCTCGTCCGTTCCTCTACGAGGGCACGTTCGCGCACGAGTATCAGCACCTCCTCGAGCACTACGAGGACGCCAACGAGGTCAACTGGGTCAACGAGGGCCTCTCCGACTGGGCCCAGACGCTCACCGGCTACGTGGACCCGAGCGTTCCGATCACCGACATCGGCACCGACAGCCACGTGCAGTGCTTCCTCGGTTACCTCGGCGTGGAAACGCCGGCGAACCCGGTGCCGCGTGAGGGGGGCCCGGAGAACTCACTCACCGCATGGGGCGATCAGGGCGACGACGAGATCCTGTGTGACTACGGCGCCGCCTACACGTTGATGGAGTTCCTGCGCGACAGCTACGGGCGCCCGTTGATGACGAGGCTTCACCGCCTCAACGCCAACGGCTTCCGCGGTCTCACGCGCGCGATCGCGCTGTCGGGTGGTACCGATACCGCACGCGAGACGCTGCACAAGTGGATCGCGGCCGTCGCGCTCGACGGCGTCCTGGACGACGGCGCCACGATGCACGGTGGCGACCCGGCGTGGTACCAGGTGTCGACGCTCGACGCGACGATCAACTGGGATACTCCCCGGACGCACTCGGACCCCGGTGCTCCTCCCAACGGCGCCGACTTCGTGCGCCTGCGTGGGGCGAACGGTGACTTCCTCACCGCCGCGGACCTGCGCACCCTGGAGTTCGATGGGGCCGAGGCGCTCGATCCACTGCCGGTCGAGTGGGTGCTCGATGTGAACCCGCCGGACCACACGGCCGACCCCGCGCTGTACTCGGGTGAGCCGGCTCCCAACATCAACCGCGCGATCGTCGAGGAGGTCGCGGTTCCGACCGCGGACCCGACCCTGACGTTCGCCAACCGGTACTCGATGGAGGAGGGCTACGACTACGCGTACGTCGAGGTCTCGACCGACGGCGGCGCGACGTGGACCCGGCAGTCCAACAACCACACCGTGGTCGAGGGCGGCTTCAACGGCGAGTCGGGATGCCCGCTCGGCTCCCAGGGTGGCGACGCGTGCTCCGCACAGTGGGTCAACGAGAGTTTCGACCTCGGGGCCTATGCGGGTCAGACGGTGCATGTCGCCTTCCGCGCCGTCTACGACGGCGGTGTGGAGTTCCCGGGCTGGTGGATCGACGACGTCGCGGTGGGTGGCACAGCCGTCTCCGACGGAACCGACATCCTCGAGTGGCAGACACCCACTCAGGTCAACCCCGTCGAGGTCGAAGGCTTCACGGTACAGCTGGTGAGCTACGACGATGCTCACCAGAACGTTTACCTGGGCCAGGTGCCGCTGGGTGAGGGCTTCACGGCCTCGCTCGACGAGGCGACGCTGCAGTCCCTGCTCGGCACCGACGGAAACGTCGTCGGGGCGATCATCATGTACGACGAGTCGACCGAAGAGGTCGTCCAGTACGCACCGTACGAGCTAACCGTAAACAACATCGTCCAGCCCGGCGGAGCAGCAACGACTCCATAAGGAAACTGTTTTGTGAGCACATAGCCGCGTTTTCAGGCGTGTGATTGCAGAACAGAACGATCGGTTGGTTGGGAAAGGGCCCGCTTCGGCGGGCCCCTTCTCTTTGTCGGGCCCTCGTAGCTCCGTTAGGTTGCGCCGATGAAACTGCTGCCGCTCTCGCTCTGCGTGCTGTTGGTCTTCGGCGCCGCGTGCGCGACCGAGGACGCGGTCTCCCCCGCCGACGAGGTCCCGAGCGAGGTCACCGGCCTCATCACCTCGATCGTCCCGTCACAGGGCTCCCCGATCGAGAGCATCACGATCGAAGCCGACGGTACGAGCTACGAGATCAAGATCGCCGACGACGTCGACTACGGCTTCGACCTCGGACACCTGCGCGAGCACCTGGAGGCCGAGGACCCGGTGGTGGTGACGGTCGAGCAGCGCGACGGGGCCGCGGTAGCTACCGCGATCGAAGACGTCGGATCCTGAGCGCTAGGGCTTGTCCCGGCCCGGGCGGTTCTTGTCCACGATGCCCGCGATGATCAGCAGGAACGCTATCAATCGCATGACGTAGACGAACGTGCGGGCCTCGTTCTCCTCGCCGAGGAACGTCAGGAACACTCGGTTCGCCGCGAAGATGAAGAACGCGAGCGAGAAGATCGAGAACAAACGATCCTTCGATTGCCGCCAGAATCGAAGGAAGAACCCGGCGACCACGAGGTTGCCGAGGAACGTCGCTCCGTGGATGAACTGCGTGACATCGGGGGAGAGCTCGATCATTTCGTCTCCCACACGAGGCCGTAGACGAGCAACGCGACGCCGACGAAACCGCTCAGGTCACGCCACGCGATCAGGCTGACGTCCGGTCCGATGACGACGAGGTCCACGAACAGCAGGATGTTGTTGACCGCGAGGGCGGCGAAGCAGAGCCCGCTCCATAACAGCAATCTCGTTCCGCCACCGAAGTAACTGCGCAATAGCAACACCGCGCAGACGACGCTCGTCACCGCGCACAGCAGATAAACGATCTCTGCCATCATTCTTTGTCCTTCCGGATCCGGAACGCGTCGGCGAAGCTCTGTACGTCCTCGCCCGGCGCGACGAAGATCTGATTGATCACGGCCACCTTCCTCTTCGCGTAGGACTCGATCAGGTCGTCGACTCCCGAACGGAGCGCCGCGTTGCGCTGCTCGAACCGGTATCGCGTCGTGTCCGACCGCACCTGACTGAGAAGTCCGTGCGCGTGGAGGTCGTCGAGACGTGCGGCGACCGATTCCTCCGACGTGTAGAGG
>JBOGWY010000330.1:0-3523 GCA_050694015.1 Actinomycetota bacterium
AGCCAGAACTTCTCGGCCGATTGGTTGGTCCCCGGCTCGCCGGGATCGTGGTGGCCATCGCCGTTCAGGTCGCCGACGCCGGCGATGAGGTCGTGGCGACTGAACGCTGGACCCTGATAGCAAAACGTCGCGATGCCGTCGGCGTCGGTGGTCGCGGTTCCCGTCTCCACCATCGAGCCGCCGTTGGCGTCGTGGATCTGGAACACGATGTCGTAACCGCCGAGCGGAGCGCCGTCGGGGAATCCGGCGGGGTTGTTGAACGGATACAGCGTCGCGTCGACACAATGCTCGGTCGACGTGAGGTTCGCAGCAGTCGCCGGCGCGAAGTCGATAGCAGCTTCGAGCCAGAACTTCTCGGCCGACTGGTTGGTCTCCGGCTCGCCGGGATCGAGGCCGCCGTCGCCGTTGAGATCCCCGAATCCCGAGATGATGTCGTGGCGACTGAACTGTGGACCCTGATAGCAGAAGGTCGCGACCCCGTCCGCATCGGTGGTCGCGGTTCCCGTCTCGACCAGCGATCCTCCGTTGGCGTCGGCGATGTGGAACACGATCGCGATGTCATCGATGGGGCTGTCGGGATCGATGAACGTGGCCGTTACGCAGTGCTCTGTCGTGACGAGGTTGGTGGCGGTCGCCGGCGTTAGCGAGAGCTCGGGAGGAACGAAGACCCTCCACGTTTTCGACGCGGTGTCGCTCGGCTCGCCGTTGTCGTGGACACCGTCACCGTCGACATCCATGAACGCGCCGATCTCGTCACTGCGCGGCGTCGACGGACCCGTGTAACAGAACGTTGTGGTGCCGTCGGAAGCGGTCGTCCGTGTCCCTCCTGTTACCGGGTTGCCCTCGGAGGTAACGGAATAGATCGTGTCGTAGCCGCCCACGGGCACATCGGGCCCGTCCGGCACCGAGGCGCTGAGGGTTCCCGTCAGGCAATGCTCGGTGCCCACCTCGTTCGTGGCGTTCTCAGGAGTCAGATCCAAGGAGCCCTCGACCCAGAACTTCTCACCTGCCTGGAGGGTCCCCGGCTCCCCCTCATCCAGATCCCCGTTGCCGTTGAGATCGCCGAACCCCGAGATGATGTCGTGACGACTGGATTGCGGACCGTCGTAACAGAACGTCGCGACACCGTTGGCGTTGGTGGTTGCGGCCCCCGTCTCGAGTATCGAACCGAGGGTGTCGGTGATCTGGAACACGATGTTGTAGCCCCCAACGGGAACGTCGCTGTCGGGGAACCCGAACGGGTTGCCGTGGGGATGCAGCGTCCCGTCGACGCAGTGTTCGGTGGCCGCGAGGTTGCCCGCGGTGACCGGCGCGAAGTCGACCGCGCCCTCGACCCAGAACTTCTCCGCGGATTGCGAGGTCCCCGGTTCCCCGGAATCCCGAGCGCCGTTGCCGTTGAGATCGCCGAACCCGGAGATCATCTCGTGCGCCGCCCCTTCGGGCCCGTCGTAGCAGAAGGTCGCGGTGCCGGTGGCATCGGTAGTCGCGGTTCCCTCGGTGATCAGCGAGAAACCCGGGTCGCTGAAGACCTGGAACACGATGTCGTAGCCCCCGACCGGAACGTCGCCATGGGGGAACCCGAACGGGTTGTTGAACGGATACAGCGTCCCATCGACGCAGTGCTCGGTCGTCGAGAGATTGACTGCGGTGACCGGCGAGTAGTCGATCGCGCCCTCGACCCAGAACTTCTCAGCACTCTCGAGGGTGCCCGGGTCGCCGGAATCACGCGACCCGTTCCCGTTCAGGTCGGCGAATCCGGAGATCACGTGGTGATCGGAGGACTCCGGCCCGGTGTAGCAGAAGGTCGCTACGCCATCTGCGTCGGTGACGCCGGTCCCCGTAGTGAACGAAGAGAAAGAGAGGGCCTGGAACACCTGGAACACGATCGGCACTGCAGCGGGACCGTTATCGCCGGCCGACAGAGCTCCGGTCACGCAGTGCTCGGTCGTGGTCAGGTTCGCCGCGGTCGCTGGTGAGAACGAGACCGACTGCTCCGGCGCGGCCGTCGCGGGCGTCGGAGCGAGCGCCGCTACAACTGCGACCGGAACGAGAACCGCCAGGGCTTTCTTGATCGTCATGGTTCCCTCCTCGTCGTAGCGATTTCCTCTTGTTCAGCAACCGAGGACCGACCGGATCCGGCGCGCCGCGGCTCTGAGCGCGGCAGCATCGGCTTCTCCGATCTTGGGATCGTCCTTCGCCGCGGCTCGTCGGACCTTGACGATGAACCCGTGAAGCTTCACGCACGCTCGCCGGCGGTGGTCTCGCTGCAGCTCACTCACCACGGCATCCAGCCTTCTCACAAGCTCGAGGCGCATCGGCCGGTAAGTGACCGCGGTTCTCACCAACTTCCGCAGATCGGAGAGTTGGTCGAACGCACCGCGGACGGTCACGGAGAATGACCTCGCGACGGCCACGTTCCCATCCGAATCTGTCTTGCCGCAGGTCACGGTCGTGGCCACTGTGGCGAGACCACGCGTGCCGACCGGGAACATCGAGCCCGATGCCGGTTCGCAATCGGCCGGGGTCGTCCCGTCGACGTCGTCGTGCGCAGTGGCCACGAACTCGACGATCGCACCGGCGGGTGACGTGGCATCGACCACGATGTCGTCGGGCACCGTGATCGTCGGCGGGGGCGAGATGATCGGCGGCAGCGTGAGGATGGGGGGCGGCGACGGTTCGTCGACGATCGCGACGGCCCACGTCGAGAAGTGACCGACGACGCCGGTGAAACGCACCGATGCCGGTGTCCCCGTCGTGGCCACACCGGTGGCGTCCAGTAGCTCGACCTGCACGCAGCCGTCCGCGGTGGGGGTCTCGGAACCGCCACAAAGTGGGAACGCCTGATAGGTCGCGTCGGGCGCGTCGCCCCTCGTAGCCAGCGTCGCCGTCCCTGCATCCAGTGCCGCGAGGAAGGCGGCGCGGGTGGCGTCGTCGAGGCCGTCCAGCAGGATCTCGAAGGACAGGGTCGCGTCGTGGTTGAGGGTGGGGACCGCGAAGCCGAACTCGTAGGCGGCGATCGGATCGATCGTTGCCATGCCGCCGTCCGGTGCGGTGCCCTCCTCGGGCGGCAATGTCGTAGGAGCGATGCGGGTGATCTCGAACGCGACCGGCGTGACGAACGCAGCTCCGGGGATCTGCGCCCGCATGGTCGCCTCGGCGTGCGCGGTCTCGACCGTGGTGCTCCCCGCCGCGGTGGTACCGGCAACGGTCTCGTAGCCCTCGGTATCGAGTTCGGTGTCGCCCCCGGGCGAGACCGGGCCCGGGGTGAAGGTTCCGTCCCCGCAAGACTCGACGTCTAGGTCGCCGGTTAGCTCAGACAGGGACCCCACGGTCACTTCCGTGCACAAGCCATTATCTGCGGCCGTGAGATCACCGTCGACCGACGTGAGTGCGGACAGGTCGATGCCGGTGGCGGCGGTGTTGCCGCTGATGTCGACGCTGTCCCCCGCCGACGTGAGTGCGGACAGGTCGATGCCGGTGGCGGCGGTGTTGCCGCTGATGTCGACGGCGCCTCCGACCTCGG
>JBOGWY010000331.1:0-16198 GCA_050694015.1 Actinomycetota bacterium
GCAGACCTCCTCGTATGTCGGGTTCGGGGTGGATCCTCCGGAATAGCCGACCGCGGTGGTGTACACGCCGTCGAGCTTCCAGAACAAGCGCTCGGCCCCCCAGAAGCAACCGAGCCCGAAGACCGCGGTCTCCATCCCGGCGGGGAACGGGGGCTGGATGCGGGTGCCGAGGACGGCATGCGTCTCGGGAACCGGGAACGCCGGTCGGTCGCGGCCGGGCAGGGCCTCGGACGGGTCGATCATCTGCGTCTTCTGACGGGAAAACAGCACGTGCACCACCTCCGGTTTACGAGAACGCCCAACTTGCCACTTCCGTTCCCGTTTTGTTGCATCCAGGGCGCGGTATAGACCCCATGAGTTAGTACAAAACGGCGGGGTAGCCTTGGCGCATGGTTACTACGATCGTGCTCGCAGTCTGCGACATCCATCAGATCCCCGAGACGGCCCAGGCGATCGCCGATCTGCCCGACGTTTCCGAGGTCTACTCCGTCGCCGGCGATTACGACCTGGTGATCATGGTCCGGGTCCGCAACCACGACGACCTGGCCCGGGTCGTATCCGAACAGATCGCCCGTGTCCCCGGCGTCGAGCGCACGCAAACGCTCGTCGCGTTCAAGGTGTTCTCCCGCCACGACGTCGAATCGCTCTTCTCGGTCGGGTTCGAAGAAGAGCTGAGCTGAGCTGAGTGAGGAGGCGCCAGTGGACACACTGGTCGCGCACTACCACGAGATCGGCCTCAAGGGCCGCAACCGCAACTTCTTCGAGGACGCGCTGTCGCGCAACCTCCGGCGCGCCCTGAGAGGCACCGGCTACACACGCATCCGCAAGGGTTTCGGGCGCGTCACCGTCGACTTCGACGAGGGGGCGCGTGTCGACGATGCTGCGACCCGCGCCGCCCGCGTCTTCGGCATCGCCTATCTCGGCATCGGTCGACGCGTGAAGCCCGACATGGACGAGATCGGTCGCGTCGCTCTCGAGATGATCACCGCCGAGCCGTTCGATTCGTTCGCCGTGCGCGCGCGCCGCACGCATTCGAGCTTCGAGCGGTCGTCGGGTCGCATCAACGTCGAGATCGGCCAGCGCATCGTCGACGCCACCGGCGGCCGAGTCGACCTGAAGCACCCGGGCGCCACGATCCACATCGAGCTGTTCGGTAACTCCGGCGTCGTCTATCGCAAGCGACTGCGGGGGACGGGCGGGTTGCCGGTCGGGGTCTCGGGCAAGATGCTGGCGTTGCTGTCGGGCGGGATCGATTCGCCGGTCGCGGCATGGCGCATGGCGCGCCGGGGGGCGGAGGTCGAGATGGTGCACTTCCACGGTCAGCCGTTCACCGATCCGTCGTCGGTGCGCCAGGCGACCGAGCTCGCCGAGGTCCTCACCCGCTACCAGCTGAAGACCGTCCTGCATATGGTCCCCCTCGCCGACGTGCAGCGCGAGATCGTCACGCACTCGCCGTCGAGTCTCCGTGTGGTGCTGTACCGGCGCACGATGATGCGCATCGCGGAAGCGTTGGCGCGCGAGGTCGGTGCCAAGGCACTGGTCACGGGCGACTCGCTCGGTCAGGTCGCGTCGCAGACGATCGAGAACATCACCACCGTCGACGCGGCGCTCCCCTCCCCTCGCATCGAGGTGCTCCGTCCCCTGATCGGGATGGACAAGCAGGAGATCATCGATCTCGCGACCGAGATCGGCACGTACGACATCTCCACCCGCAAGCACCAGGACTGCTGCGTACTGTTCGAGCCGCGCTCGCCGGCGACGCGCAGTGAGCCGCGCTACGCCGAGAAGGGTGAGGCCGAGCTGGACATGGACGCGCTCGTCGGGAAGGCCCTGGCGGGTATCGAGACGCGCGTGCTGGAACTGCCGGAACTCGTCTAGAGACTCGTCCTCACGTGTAGCGCGTAGAAGACATCTCCTTGCGCGAGGTCGCCGCCCGTGTCGAGGTAGTAGTGACGCAGCGGTTCGTCGACACTGAACACGACATCCCAGGCGGTGATCTCTCCGCGTAGACGATGGGGACGGAGCCGGAACGGGATCCGTTCCCCGTCGCCGATCGGGCTGGTGTAACCCCCCTCGCTCGCAACCGCTCGGTACGAGTGGACGAACCAGCGGTGCGGTCTCGCCGGATAACGGATCCGGATCGCGAGCCGGGCGTTGCTCTTTACCGTCACCGCCTTCGGGTAACGGGGGAACCCGTCGGCGCATGTCCCGATCCCGGAGCCGTCCGGATATTCATAGGCCCAGCAGTACGTGTAAGGAGCCGCGCGTTGCACGACCTCGCCGCGATAACGCAACGCGATGCGTGGGGGGTGGCGCCGGTTGAGTTCCTCCGTTCCGGCGGTCGCGGGACTCGACGCCAGGGCGAGACCCGCCAGCAGCGTGACGATGATCAACGGCCGCACTCGCCTCATGTCAATGCAGGTTCGACGTGCCGGGGCCCCGTCCTGTTCCCGCTGCCCCCACCCCGCCCCCGCCCCATTGTTCTTGCAGGGCTATGCCTTTTATGGCCCGATCGGACTATTTTCAGGAAAGAACTGGAAGTCGATACTGCGACCCTGTCGGAGGAGCGGCGGTGCTCCCCCGCATCGAAGTGTCGTGGCCTTCGCGGGAACGGGGGCCGGAGAAGAAGGGGAGGAAGCATGCGGGCAGTTCGTTACCTCGTCGCGGCCTTGATGGTCGTGGCTATCGCACCGGCGGCGCTCGCCGCCAACGTTCACTGGAAGTCGGGGCCGACGTTCACCGACAACGGCGTAACCCTGACGGCCAACGGGGCCCTCGCCGGTCTCGGCAACGAGGACATCACGATCACGCTCGACGCTGTCGGCACCGCGACGAAGATCACCTGCACCAACAAGGGTGGCAACGCCGCCCCGGGTCAGAACAAGCCGCGCGTCGCGACGGTAGGCCAGACCTCGATCCCGGCCAAGAAGGTCAAGAACGGCAACGTCAGCTTCAGCGTCACGACCGCCTCGCCCGGCCCGATCACTGCGAGGCAGGCCGGTTGCCCGAACAACAACTGGACGGCGACGATCGACGACGTCGAGTTCTCCAGCGCAACCATCACCGTGGTGCAAGGCGGACAGGTCGTACTGCAGGACACCTTCCAGCTGTAACCGTCCGCGCGGTACGCGCTTGCAGGACGAGGGGGGTGTCGGTGCCCCCCCTCTTTCCGCGCCTGCCCCTTGGTTATCTTTCTCCCGATTGCGACCTGGGGAGAGATCGAAACTGCGGAACCGGACTTCTCGCGCCGGGTCGTGGAACGCTTCGACAAGTATCGTCACAAGGTCATCGCTACCCTGCGCAAAAACGGCGCGCCTCGCATCAGCGGGATCGAAGCAGAGTTCCGCGACGGAGCCGTCTCGCTCGGGATGATGCCGGGTTCCCCGAAGGCACGCGACGTTCAACGGGACCCCCGCCTCGCGCTGCACAGTGGAACGGAAGATCCCACCGATGCGCCCGGGTCGGTCGTCGACGCGAAGCTGGCCGGGTTAGCGCGTGAGGTTCCGGCCCAAGTCCATCACGCGTTCCACATCGACGTCAAAGAGGTCGTCCTGGTTTCGATCGGCGACCCCGCCGACCATCTCCTGATCGAAACGTCGCGCGAGGGCGGCGAACTCACCACGACGAAAGCGGGCATGAACGCCAGTCAGAGGTTTGCGACCCACTCCTTCAATTCGGTGACGTGCTCTTCAGCGAGCCCGATCGAGGGGTCAACCTGGATCAATAGAGCGGGGATGGCGCGCTCTGCGGCCCAGATGAACGCTTCCTCTGTGAGCTCGTCGTCAAGCCACGCGAAGGGCCGCTCCCCAACGAACGAGCGGATGGCCGGGACCTTTAGCGCAGGATCGAATGGTGCCGGCGGGAACTCGATGAGAGGACACGTCGGCAGTCCGAGCACGGGTGCGATCAGACGGTCGGCATCGCTCCCCCATCCCGTCGCCCAGGTGAGATCGAACGAAGCACTCAGTTCACGGAGCCACTCACCGTGGATCTCGGCGAGTCGAACCGCTTCCTCGCCCGGGAAGAAGTCGTACTCCCGGTAGCCCTCGGGACATGTCGCAGCTGCGTACGGACTCAGCACACCATCGACGTCGACAAGCAACGGTGGCCGGGCAATCTCCGTTTTGTTCTGCAAACGCACGCCTGAAAACGCGGCTATGTGCTCACAAAACGGTTAGAGCTTGTTTTTTAGGGCTTTCGTGAAGTTGGTCGCGATCGCTATCCAGCCTTCTAGGCGCTCGCCTACGGTGCGCGCTCCTAGGACCTTGTTGGCGCCGCGCACCGACGCTTCGGTGTACTCGTCGTAGGGATACCAGAGCGAGTTCTTGCCCGGGATCGACGGCTTGACGACGTGCACCGGGACCGAGAACTCGCGCACGCCGGGCGCTCCGTTGAGACGGCCGAAGCCGCTCTCGCCGACGCCGCCCCACGGCCCCCACGCGTAACCCGCCGCGATGCCGTGCCCGTTGACGGACACCGCGCCGGCTCGCAAACGAGAAGCGATCCGGTCGGCGCGTGCACCGCTGCGGCTCCACACCGACGCCGTCAGGTTGACCGCTTCCTCGTTGGCGCGGCGGACCGCTTCGTCGTCATCGGAGACACGACTGATCGTGACGACGGGGCCGAAGCTCTCCTCGCTCAGCACGGTCATCTCTTCGGTCACGTTGTCGATGATGGTCGGGTGGAACCACAACGACCCGCCCTCGTTGCGGCGTCCGGCACCGGGACCGCCGGCGAGAACCGTGGCACCCTTCTTGACGGCGTCCTTCACCTGCTTCTCGACGATGCCGAGCTGCGGTTTGAACGTCAACGAACCGACCTGTTCGCCCTGCGGCACCTGCTCGAGCTTCGACAGCAGCCGATCGCGGAAGTCGTCGGCGACGGAGTCCGCGACGTAGATCCGCTCGAGGGACGAGCACGTCTGCCCGGCGTTGAAGAACGCACCCCACAGCGTGCCCGAAGACGCGACGTCGAGGTCGGCATCGTCGGCGATGATCGCCGCATCGACGCCGCCGAGCTCCATCACGACGGGAGTCAGGTGCTTGGCCGCGGCCTCGCAGATCTTGCGCCCGGTCGCGGGCGAGCCGATGAACGAGATCTTGTCGCACGGCGCGTCCACCAGCGCGGCACCCACATCTCCACCGCCTTGGATGACGCTGACGACCCCCGACGGGAGCGGCTCGAAGATCTCCTTGAGCTTCTCGCCGACGCCGGGCGTGACCTCCGACGGCTTGATCACGATCGTGTTACCCGCATACAGAGGCGAGAGCGTCGCAAGGAATGTGTTCGTCAGCGGGTAGTTCCACGGCGTGATGCAGCCGACGACGCCGAAGGGCCGGTACTCGATCCGCGACGTCACCGCGGCCAGCATCTTCGGGATCACCGGCGTCTGGAACAACCCGTGCTTCTCCGGCCTGAGCGCCCGGGGCGCGACGTGCTCCATCGTGTAGAAGAGGGAGATCGATCCCATCACCTCGAGGATCAGAGCCTCACGCAGGGGCTTGCCGGTCTCGGCCGCGACGAGCTCGACGAGCTCGTCCTGCATCTCGTAGAGGCGGTGCCTGACCTCGCGCAGTAGCCGGGCGCGGCCCTCGGGCGGGATCGCCCCCCATTCGGGCGCCACCTTGCGTGCCTGCTCGACGATGTCTGCGACCTCGCCGGGGCTGTTCGCCGGGATCTCACGCATGACCTCGCCGGTGCGGGGATTGACCGACTTGAGCTTCGTCGGGCCGTCACTCTTGCGTCTGGTCGTGGTCCGCTTCCTGGTGGTCTTCGCGCCCTTGGAGGTCTCGGCCATGACAGCTCCTAACTTCTGCTCCCGCCGGTGAACTGGGGCATCAAGGTTACCCGGTCGCCCTCCGCCAGGACCCGGTCGAGATCGCTCGGCTCCTCGTTGACGAGCAAAGCATGCACGAGGCCGCGGGGGGCGCCGAGCAACTCCACGAGCGCCGTGACACGGGCGCCGACGGCGAGCTCGACCGTGGCCGTGTTACCCGTGGCGTCAGCGGGCAGATGCTCTCGCAGCGCGCCGAAGCACTGAACCGTTATCTGCACGAGATGAATCTACGAGAGCAGAGAAACGATGTCGTCCGCGTCGCTCTGCACGGAACGTTCGATCGCGTCGACGTCACGCCACATCTTGCCGCCGAACTCGAACAGCTTCCGACGCGCAACGCCCACCGGCCCCTCGCCGGAGTCGCCGGCCGCCCCGCGTGGGGTCGCGATCTCGGCATCGAGATGGCGGCCGTCCTTCAGGCGCAGGCACACGCGGGCCGGAAACGTCATGCGGAACGACTCGAGCGCATGCGGATCCCAGAACCGATCGGCGTGCCGGATGGTAGGGCGCGACAGGGTGCGGCCGAGGGTCCGCAGGTCGGTGGTGCTCAGCACGCGTGGGTGATCGCGGCGGGCCCGCATGACCGCGGTGACGAGTTTCTTGGCACCGAGCTCCCTGCGCACAAGGTTCACCGGCACGATGTTCGTCATCGAATCTACCGTCTTGCGGGTCGCGCTCATGTCGTGGATCACCGTCACGCGCGCGGCTATGTCGCGCAAACGGTCGCGGTTCTGGCGCAGCCAGCCGGCGCCGAGTTCCTGTGGCGTAAGGCGTCCGGCCAGGAGACCGATCGCCACGTTCCACGCGACGGAGAAGTTGATCGTCACCGGCGTGGGCGGATCGACGTCGGCGTACGGTCGTGACATCCGGTCCATCGCGCAAGTCAGGACCCCGGCGTGGACCTCGACGCAGTCGATCTCGTCGGGATCGCGGCGACCGAGCTCGAACAACGCGTCTAGCGTCGTGTCGAGGTACGCGCAGCCCGGATAGGGTTTCACGCTCAAGGTGCGCGTCGCCCATCCGTATCCGAAGCCGTCGAGCATCGCGCGCAGCGGCGCGTAGGAGAACGCGTCGAGGAAGCCGTGGTGATGGTCGAGTACGTCGAGCGGTCCGGTCACACCCGACTGCGCGAGCAGTGCGGCCCGCATCCCGATCGTGGCGGGTTCCGCTGCGGTCAACAGCTTCGAGTCTGGCGACATGAATCCCGGCACCACCGGACGCGGCGCCTGATAGAGCGACAGCGCGAGCGCGTGGGCGGTCTGCGTCGCGTCCAGCCGCAGCAGACGCGCGGCTGCTATCGCGGTACCCGCCGTGTGCACGAACGACCACATCTGGCCGTTGAGGGGGCCGAGCAGACACGCGCCGCCCAGCCGCGCCTGGATCTCGTTCGAGACGACCTGCGCTACGAGCTGTTCCTTGCCCGACGCGGCCGCGGCGCGGGCGAATAACAAAGGCACGAGGACCGAGGTGTGACCGGTGTGGCCGAAGCAGACGTAATCGTCGTAATCGAGCGCCATCGACGCGACCGTCGCACCGTAGATCGAGGTCAGCGCGGTCGTGTGACGATCCCGAAGGAGGAACGGCATGTCGCCGTGCGGGAGGTTCTTCTCGACCGCGTCGAGGACGCGTTGTGTCGCGGGATCCTCGTCGGACGCGGCCACGGCGGCAAGCATCGAACGCCGCTGTGCCCGGCACAGCTCTTTGACGTCGTCGGGGATGTCTGAGTACCCGAGCTCGCTCGCCCACCGAGCGAGACCCTCCACCAGGGTCATAGCATCAGCGTAGCGAGCAAAGTCTTCGACCGCTGCCCTTTTCCGACAGTTCCTCAACAGAAAAGCGCCGCCCCTGAGGACGGCGCTTCCCTGCCAGTAGTACCGTGACCGGTGCTACTTCATTCGCGCGGTTACCGCGCAGAGCTCACTTCTCGATCGGAACTCCCACCAACGACCCGTACTCGGTCCACGACCCGTCGTAGTTCTTAACGTTGGGCCAGCCGAGAAGTTCGCGAAGGACGAACCACGAATGGGACGAACGCTCACCGATGCGACAATACGTCACGACGTCGCGATCGGAAGTGATGCCCTCGGCTTCGTACAGCTTCGTCAACTCGTCGGGCGTTTTGAACGTTCCGTCCTCATTGACCGTCTTTGACCACGTGATGTTCGCGGCACCCGGGATGTGACCGGGGACCTGCGCCTGCTCCTGCGGGAGGTGCGGTGGCGCGATGAGCTCACCGCGGAACTCCTCCGGAGAGCGGACGTCGACCCACGCTCCGCCGCCTTTGGTGGCGCTCGCGATCACGTCGTCGCGGAACGCACGGAGCTCCGGCTGCTCGGGTCCGATCTCGAACGTCTTGGTACCCCGGTTGGGCTCGTCCTGCGTGAGGAGACGGCTCTCGAGCTCCCACTTCTTGCGGCCCCCGTTGAGGAGCTTCACGTTCTCGACGCCTCGGTACTTGAACAGCCAGTACGCGTAGGCCGCGAACCAGTTGTTGTTGCCGCTGTAGAGCGCGATCGTGTCGTCGGCCGAGATCCCCTTCTCGCCGAGAAGTGTTGCAAGCTGCTCGCGCGTGATGAACTCGCGGCGCGGCAGATCGTGCAGGTCGCTCTCCCAGTTGATCGAGATCGCGTTGGGGATGTGGCCCTTCTCGTAGGCGGTCGTGTCTTCGTCGACCTCGAGGATGGCCACGGAATCGTTCTTCAGGTTCTGCTCGACCCAGCCGGTGTCGACCAGAACGTCGCTCGCATACTCAGGCACTGCCTTCGCCTCCTTCTGACTTGCCGTTCCCTAACAGTTCCTTGATGACGGTCAGCTGCTGCGCAGCGTCGGCGAGCAGGCGCTCGAGCACGCGCACCTCTAAAGCGAGCTCGGCCGGGGGCGGCTCGCCCGAGAGCTCCACGCCGGCTTCGGCGAGGTTCCCGGCCTCGGACTCCCACGTGAAATAGACCTTGGCCGGACGCCCCTTCGTGCGGCGGCGGGTCTCGGTGGCGAGGAACCCGGCCTCGACCATCAGGTCGAGGTGCGCCCGTGCGACGTTGGGGTGGATCTGGAAGTGGTCGGCGATCTCCTTCACGGTTTTGGCGCCCGAGCGCAGCAGGAGTGCGAGGATGGCGGCCCGGGTCGGCAGCGACAGGACCTTCGCGGTTCGGGTCGCAGCGTCGTCTCCCAGCTTGGCCATGGCGAATAGATACCACCCCTTCGCACATTTCGCAACTGAGTAATAGTACAAAGTCCGGTTTCCCTGCTCGCCGCGCCGCCGAGTGGCAACTGAGTCGTGTCTCACGCGACTGATCTGCCGGTCGGCGGGGAGGATGGCTCGATGAGTGACGCCCGGAACCACCTCGCCGAGCGGTTCCGGTGGCAAGCGCGCTGGTGCGACCGGCTGGGCTCGAAGCTCTACGCGGCCCTCCTCGTACCCGTCGCCGAGAACCTGGCAGGCGGCGGTCCGATCTGGTCGGTCGTCGAGCCTCAGGCCGAGGCCCCCGACGACGACGCCGTGCCGCTACGTTTCATGGGGGCGGTACACCGGCTGGTGCTCCGGGGCGACGCCCCCGATCTCGCGCGCTTCTATCCATCTGCCGGCGGCACCGAGCGCGGAGACGCGTGGCCGGCGTTCCGCGCGACGGTGGAGGCGAATGTCGACGAGCTGCGTGAGCTCGCGCTCCGGCCGGTCCAGACCAACGAGGTCGGGAGATCCGGTGCGCTCGTCGGCGGCTTCCTGCAAGTCGCGAAGGAGACGGGGCTCCCGCTGCGCATCCTCGAAACCGGCGCGAGCGCGGGTCTCAACCTCCGCTGGGATCGCTTCCGGTACGAGGCCCGCGGCGCGACATGGGGGCCGACGGATTCGCCGGTGCGTCTGTGCGACTACAACTCCGAGCGGCCACTGCCGTTCGACGTCGTCGCCGAGGTGATCGGACGAGCCGGGTGCGACATCAACCCGCTGGATCCTCGCCGGGACGAGGACCGGCAGACGCTGCTCGCGTATGTATGGCCCGATCAGGTAGCGCGCATCAGGTTGCTGCGCGCGGCGCTCGACGTCGCACAACGCGTCCCCGCCGACGTCGAGAAGGCCACCGCGGCTGCGTGGCTCGAGGAACGACTCGCCGAGGACAGCGTTGGCGTCGCGACGGTCGTGTACCACTCGATCTTCTTCCAGTACATGTCCGGCGACGAGGCCCAACGCTTCGAAACTGTGCTAAACGAGGCCGGCGCGCGGGCCACATCGGAAGCTCCGTTGGCGTGGTTACGTCTCGAACCCGGCGGCGAGCAGGCCAAGGTGCGTCTGACGATGTGGCCGGGCGGCGAGGAACGACTGCTCGCGACCTCCGGGTTCCACGGCGCCGCGGTGCGCTGGTTGCATTAGGACGCGCGCCGGACCGCGATCAGAACTCCGACACCGGCACCGAGGGCGGCGACGGCTCCGGTGACCAGCAATGCCGGGTTCCGCTCGACCGCCAGCGCCGGCGCGATCGACATGACGATGAACCCGATCGTGCCGCCCGAAACCAGGGCACCGGCGAGGAAACGAAAGCGGTTGCGGATGACCGCGACCTCGATGCGATCGGCGCGCACCGTTGCAAGATCCGTGCTCTCGAGCAGCACGATCACAAGGATCGCTTCGATCAAGGCGAAGGCGTCGAGCGCGATCGAGCCGGCCACCAGCACGATCAGGTACTCGGCCGCGAACAAAGCGGCGCCGACCCCACCGGGCCACGCGCGCCCGAACACGAGGCCCGCGACCGTGACGAGGAACCCGGCGAGCCCACACCCGATCGCGATCGCGCTGCGGCCGTGCAGCGCGAGCGGATAGAGCGCCAGGAAGACGGCCGCGGTCACCACCGTGCACCGGAGGAAGATCCTCATGCGCGGCTCCGTGCCGAATAGCCGGGGTGACGGGGCATCTCGGCCAACACCGCCTGCAGCGATGCCGTCCCGTCCCATCTCAGGACGGGGACGCCCGCTGTGGTCAGGGCCTCGCGGGCCGCGGCACGTCGCATCTTCCACACCCGGTAGGCGAGCGCCGCTTCGTCGCCGCGGCCGGCAACGACGGCATCCTCATTCAGCGTATCGACGACCACGACCGGGAACCCCCGCGAGTTGAGGTCGTTGATCGCATCGACGACGCGCTTGTCGGTAAGCGGCGAGAACGCGACGACCATCGCCAGCGGAGGCAGGAGCCGGCGAGGCAACACGTCGATGTTCTTCCACGCGTAGCTATGCGCGACGCGCATGTCGAGGAGATGGTCCGCGACCCGGTACTCGTGCGTGCGGCCCATCGACGGCGACAGCCAGCTCACGATGCCGCCGAAGCCGATGATCCCAACGCGGTCGCGGCGGTTCAGGTGGTGCCGCGCGAGGCCGAGCGCGCCGCGGATCGTGAGGTCGAGGCTGCTCGAGCCCTCCGCCCCCACATCGTCGAACACGTCGAGGAACAGCACCACGTCGGAGTTGCGCTCCGGCGCGTAGAGATTCACGTAGAGATCGGATCGCCGCGCGCTCACGCGCCAGTTGATGCGCCGGATCGGCTCGGCCCCCGAATACCGGCGCACGTCGACGAACTCGATCCCCTCCCCCGCGTCCCGTGAGACGTAGTTGCCCGCGAACGCTTGCGAGTGCGGAGGACGGATCGGACGGACGATCGCCTCGGGGGCCGGATAGGCACGGAGCGTCGTGCGTAGGTCGAGGTTCGCGTCGAAGGTGAGGAATCCGCCCGGCCCCCGCGCACGCAGCCCGACAAGACCGATGCGATAAGCCCCCCAGCGCCGCGCCCGCAGCGTGAACGGGACGACCGTGGGCTCGTCGGGAGGCACGGTGACGATCGTTCCGATGCTTCCGTCGGTGAGGTCGAGCCCGGCCGGGAGCCAGAGCCCGATCTCGAGGTCGCGCGCCCCGGTCGTCGACGTCAGCGTGAGCGAGCACGCGACCGTGTCGCCGTCGAGACACCGATCGGGGTCGATCGTGAATTCCGCGCTTACCTCGGGCTCGCGTGCGAGGGCGCCGATGAGCAGACCGGTAAGCAGCGGTGCGGCGACGACGACCAACTCGGGCCGGCCGAAGACCAGAGCCGCGTAGAGGAGTGCGAGCGCGAGGCCGAACCAGGCGGCGAACTTGCCGGTCGGCGACGGGGTCACTTACGTGTCGGTCTCGGCCGGCGGGGTTGCAACCGATCCCAGGATGGAATCGACGATCTCGTCTCCGGAGATGCGCCGCACCCAGGATTCCGGTCGCAACGTCAGGCGGTGACCGAGAGCCGCGACCGCGACCGCTTTCACGTCGTCGGGTGTGACGAAGTCGCGTTCGTTGAGCACCGCCGTCGCGCGGCTCATCTTCATCAGGGCCAGGACGCCACGCGGGCTCGCGCCGACGAGGACGTCGGGATGGACCCGTGTCGCCTCGACCAGGTCGATCATGTAGTGACTAAGCGAGCCGGAGACGTGCACCTCCTCGAGCGTCCCGGTCATCTGCAGCAGGGTCGGTGCGTCGACGACGGCCTGAAGCTCGATCTCGTCGCGGCGTTGCTCGATGCGGCGATTCAGGATGTCCCACTGGTCGTCGTGGCTCGGGTACCCAACGCGCATGCGTGACATGAAACGGTCGAGCTGGGCCTCCGGCAGCGGATAGGTGCCTTCGACCTCGATCGGGTTCTGGGTCGCGATCACAACGAACGGCGCATCCAAGGGATACGTGGAGTCCTCGACGGTTACCTGGGCCTCCTGCATCGCTTCGAGGAGAGCCGCCTGTGTCTTGGGCGGCGCGCGGTTGATCTCGTCACCGAGGACGAGGTTGGCAAAGATCGGGCCCTTCCTGAATTCGAACTCGCCCTCGTGATACATCGCCGAGCCGGTGATGTCGGCCGGCAGCAGGTCGGGTGTGAACTGGATCCGGCTGTAGCTCAGGCCGAGCACGTCGGCGAAGCAGCGCGCTATCAGTGTCTTGGCGAGGCCCGGATAGTCCTCGAACAGGACGTGGCCGCCCGAGAGGATGGTCGCCATCACCGTTCGAAGAACGTCGCGCTTGCCGACGATCGTGCGCTCGATCTCGTCGAGGACGTTCTTGGTGATCGCGGTGGTGTCTTCGAGCTTCACTGCAGGGCCTCGATCTCATCGACGAGCCGCTCGATGTCGCTGGTGTGGACGCGCTCCACCCCTTCGAGGTCGTCTTCCACGACGCGCATCAACGAGGGTGGAACGATTCCTGCGCCGATGCGAGCGATCATCAGGTCGCGCAGGACGGGACGTACCCGGTTGCGGAACTCGCGCGGCTCGTACGAACGCCACGCGAGCGCGTGCTCGAGCTCGACGAGATCCTTCGGACGATGGGCGACCTCGGCACTCTCACGGAGAGGACCGTCCAGGAGCCACTGCCTCCGGTCCGGCCGCGGGAGTGCGCGCGATGTCAGCTCGCTCAGCGCGATCGCGAGCAGCACCAACACGCAGACCTGCACGATCGTGCCGCGAGCATTCGGAAAACTGCCGAGGAGCACGACCATCACGAACGCGACGAGGAACGCGAGGGGGCCGCGCGCGTTCTCGGCTCTCATGGAGCGTCCAACTGTATGCGGACGTCTTCGAGCGCGGCTCTCGCACGGTCGCGCATCGACTCATCGATCTCGTGGGGACTGAAGCGCGCGCGTTCGAAGAGTTGGGTGAGCGTCGTGATGCTGTCGGGGTCGACGTTACGCGCTTCCAGGACGCGCTCCAGCAACTGCAGAGGTGTGTCGGAGCGCCGCGTCGCGACGCCGGAGGTCGTGACCATCTGCTGCAGGTGCGCGTAGCAGGCCAGGATCGCGGCGCGCGGATCGTCGATCGTGTCGAGATCGCGGGCCGCGGCCGCGACGAACGTTTCGGAGGTCGCCGGACCTTCCGCGGTCTCCATCGTGGCGCGCACCATCAGGTACCACCACGCGATCGAGCCGACGAGTGTCACCGCCAAGAACGCCGTCATGATCCCGCCCATGAACGGCGAACTCTCGTACTGGATCGCGTCGCCGACCGCGTTGCTCACGTTGTTGCGGAGATCGAGGACCGCGTCGAGATCGATGAGCCCGGCGAGCGCCTCGTTCAGGATCATTGCAACGCCGAGGATCACGACGAGCGCGATCGCCTGCGCCCACCACGGGACCTTGGGCCGCGCCCTCTTCACGCGGCGCGGTCCCTTGTTGCGTTGCGAGAGCAAGAAGCCCATGACCGCGACACCGAGCACGACGGCGATCAGGAAGAGGAGGTTGAACAGCCGCGGGAGCGACGGGAGCACGACAACGGTCGGGCCGTCGCCGGAGGCCTGTCCCGCACCCTGCCGCGCCGCCATGCCCACGATGGCGAGGGCGATCGCAACGACGACGGCGGTTATCCCGAATCTCACTACTACAACACTAGTACGGGGCGCCGCTCGGGGGCAGGGAGTTAGCTACTCGGCTCCATCGACGATTTCTCTGTTCCCCAGAGGCCGTGCGAGCTTGACGATGCTTCGGACGCGCTGCGCGATCTCGATGCAGACCTCGACCTCGGGACGGGTGCCGTCGAAGACCGTGATCGTGACCTTGCGGTCGGTCTCGTTCACGTCGATGTGGTGGAGGCCGTAGCACTCCTTCACGCCCGAGTAATAGAAGACCGTGACCTTGCGGCCCTTGCGCTTGGCCTTGTCCCAGTCGACGGGCCGGGGATCGACGATGTCGGGGTCGGGCTCGCGGAGCTCGGCTCCCCCCTTGGGGCCGTTGGGCGCGGGAGCGTTGCTGTTGCCGTCGTCGGTGACCGGGGTGTCGGGGCCGGACGCGCCGCCTGCGCCGAGGTCCCCGGACGATCCCAACGCGCCGGCTCCGCCGGACGCGGGCGAGCCACAACCGGGGAAGGCCACAAGCGCCGCTAGGGCTACGGCCGGGGCTATGGCTCGCCAACGTCTCATGGCACTAAGACGGCCGGGGGTGCGGGAAGGTTCCCGTTTTGTTACCTCAGGGGCGCGGTATAGACCCCCTGAGTTAGAACAAAACGGTTACTTGTTGGCTTCTTCTATGCCTTCTAGGAGGGTGTTCCAGCCTAGGAGCGCGCACTTGATGCGGACCGGGTACTTCACTACTCCCTTGAGGGACACGAGGTCGCCGAGCACCTCGGCGTCGCCCTCCGCCTCGCCGGCCATCATCGTCTTGATCTCCTCGGCCAGCGCCTGGGCGTCCTTCGCGGAGAGGCCCTTGACCTTCTCGGTCATCATCGACGCGCTCGCCTGGCTGATCGAACAGCCCTTGCCGTCGAAGGCAACGCCCTCGAGCGTGTCGCCGTCGAAACGCAAGAACAGTTCGATCTCGTCGCCGCACAACGGGTTGTTGCGCTCGAGCAGCACATCGTGGGGATCCAAGCGACCCTTGTTCCGGGGCGCGCGGTAGTGATCGAGGATCACTTCCTTGTAGAGCTCGTCGAGGCTCAGATGAACCACCCTTTCGATCGCTCGAGCGAGTCGACGAGAGCGTCGACGTCTTCGTGCGTGTTGTAGATGTAGAACGACGCCCGCGCCGTTGCAGGAACCCCAAGCTTACGCATCAAAGGCTGCGCGCAGTGGTGACCGGCCCGGATGCAGACCCCGTCCTGATCGAGGATCGTCGCCATGTCGTGCGGGTGGACCTCGTCGAGGTTGAAGCTGACGACTCCCCCACGCTGGTCCGCCGGAGGCCCGTAGATCGTGGCCCCGGTCGTAGCGATCCTCTCGAGCGCGTAGTTCGTAAGTTCGATCTCGTGCTCGCGCACGGCGTCCATGCCGAGCTCTTCGAGGTACTCGATCGCGGCCCCCATACCAACGGCCTGCTCGATGTTCATCGTGCCGGCTTCGAACTTGTAGGGGATCTCGTTGTAGGTCGCACGGTCCGCCCACACCTCGCGGATCATCTCGCCGCCGCCCATGAACGGAGGCATCTCCTCGAGGAGGTCCTCCCGCCCGTAGAGGATGCCGACACCCGCGGGCCCGCACATCTTGTGGCTCGAGTAGGCGAGGAAGTCGGCGTCGATCTCGTTGACGTCGAAGCTGACGTGCGGCGCGGCCTGGGCGGCGTCGACGACCACACGGGCGCCCACCGCGTGGGCGGCATCCGAGACACGACGCACGTCGTTGATCGTGCCGAGCACGTTCGACATCAGGCTGACACACACGAGCTTGGTCTTGTCGGTGACGAACGTCTCGAGTGCGTCGTAGTCGAGGTGACCGTCGTCGGTGATCGGCAGGTGCTTGAGCACGGCGCCGGTCTCCTGGGTCAACAATTGCCACGGGATCAGGTTCGAGTGGTGCTCCATCTCGGTGACGAGGATCTCGTCACCCTCGCGTACGTTCTCCTTGGCCCACGTGAAGCGAACGAG
Source organism: Actinomycetota bacterium (assembly GCA_050694015.1). Classification (GTDB taxonomy): domain Bacteria; phylum Actinomycetota; class CADDZG01; order CADDZG01; family WHSQ01; genus JBOGWY01. The sequence continues at coordinate 16,174 of JBOGWY010000331.1, forward strand.
GTTGATCGACTCGGTCGTACCGCGC
>JBOGWY010000332.1:0-4737 GCA_050694015.1 Actinomycetota bacterium
TGGACAACGTGCGCGACCGCCTGGCGCCGCAGAACATCAGCTTCGGTGCGGCCTCGGAGATGACTCCCGAGGAGAAGGCCGAAGTCGGCGAGTTCGCCGGCCAGAAGGTCGACACCGGAACCGAGGCAGAAGCGTACTCCCGCTACATCGGGATCCACCTCGCAGAGATCGGTGGCGGCAAGAGCTACGCCGAGCTCGGCGGACCGCTGTTCGCCCTCGAGGCGCAGATCGAAGAGGCAACCGCCGCCGGCGAGGACACCGCCGCCATGGAAGAGCAGCTCGCGGGCCTTCAGGGCCAGCGCGACACGGTGTTCAAGGGGGAGACCCTTCGAGCGATGTTGCTCAACGCCTACGGCTGGTGGACCGTCGGTCAGATCACGCTCTACGTCGGCATCGGCGCCGTGATCGCCGGACTGTTCCTGGCGCTGTTCGCAGGCCTCGGATTCGTGCACGCACGCCGCTCGTAACTGCTTTCCCCACGCAGCAAGGAAAGGCCCCCATCTCCCCTCGGGGGCCTTTTCGTGTCCGCCGGTAGACGAGGATAGAAAGGAGTCCGCGATGCCCAAGAGAGATCCGAACCTCGTCCCACTGACCCACGATCACCATCACGCATTGGTTCACGCGCGCCGGTTGATCGAGGCCGCCGATGCCGGCCCGACGTCGTTGATGGACGAAGCCCGCTCGTTCCTGTCGTTCTACGAGAACGACACGTTGTTGCACTTCCATGAGGAGGAAGAGGTGTTGTTTCCGCGGTTCCTCGACGCGATAGAGGAGCCGCCGCCCGAGCTAACGCAAGTCCTGATCGAGCACGTGCGCATCCACGGGCTTGTCACGCGGCTGCGTGACTCACTCGGTGAGGGCGAGCCCGACGCCGCCATCATGAAGCTCCTCGGGGAGATGCTGCGCGCTCACGTTCGTCTGGAAGAGAACAAGCTGTTCCCTCTGATCGAGGAGCACGTGGCGCAGGCGCAGCTCGACTCGCTCGAGTTCGCCGAACGCCAGCGCGGCTAGCGCCAACCTTTGAGTCTCACCAACACGAAACGGTTGCGCTGGTAGTAGGGCACTCGGCTCTCTATATCCCGAGCCGAACGGCCCTGGCTTTTCTGTCCGCGAACGGACGACCATCTTTGTGGCTGACAAGACGTGCACCTACCCGGCCGCCCGAACGACTTGCGTCGTAGCTCGGCCCCTTTCTCTAGGAGGTAGATATGTGGCGCATCCTTCTCGGTCTTCTTGTGGTTGCGCACGGCGTCGTCACCGTTGCCATCTGGGCGTCGCCCACCCCCGCGTCGGTTGAAGGTCGGATGACCCCGCCCGATCCGGCGCACTCCTGGATCTTCGGTGACGCGCGCGCACTTTCTGTCGAGCTCGGGATCGCTGTTGGGCTTGCCCTAGTGCTTGCCGGCATCGGGTTCCTAACCGATCAGAGCTGGTGGCCTTCCGTGGCCGTGGGAGCGGGGGCGGCATCGCTGTTGCTCTTCGGCATGTTCTTCACGCCATGGTGGGCCGCCGGCATCGCGATCAGTGTCGCGGCGGTCATCGCGGGACTTCGCGCCGGAACTCTGAGCTAGCCCGGATGGAAACGGTTCCCCGGGACGTCGGGATCGATCTCTACTGGCTTCCGCTGGGAGCGGGCGGACACTTCGTCCGCTTCAACGGTCGCGTGTACGAGTTGATCCACTCGGTCATCGAACATCGCCCGGTGTTCGACCTGTATCACACGGCGCTGGTTGTGACTCTCCCCGAGGGCCGTTACGTCATCGAGAACTCGTGGCCGGTCCCGAAAGCCGACGGCCGGGTCCGCGGAGTGACGGTCGTCGGGCCGGTGGGGAGCCCGCATCTGGCGCGCTTTCGAACGTTCCGGTACGAGGTGCGGAGCTGGCGCGAGGGAACGATCGACGACATCGCGGAAGCCGTAGCGAGCCCCCAGCGGGTGAGTGACGACGAAAGCCACGCGCGCCGGATCCTGGAGCTCGCCCGAGCCGTCCCTCCGAACGTGTGGGGGAGAGATGAGTCCCACAGCGGCGAGATGTGGAATTCGAACTCCGTTATCTCATGGCTCCTGACGAGGGCCGGTATCCGCGCCGAAGCCATCGAGCCGCCCCCCAACGGCCGCGCTCCGGGATGGATGACGGGCGTGATCGCCGCTGGGCGTGGCCCCGCTCCTAGCAGCCTGATGCGGACGACGTAGGTAGAGGGGGGCCGAAAGGCACCCCCCTCGCGGGCATCACGGCCCTACGCCGGAACCCTCGTGGAGCGCAGTCTCATCTCGCGACGAGCTCGCGTCGACCACCGCCTAGGGAGGAGATCGAGATGGAAAGCACCGAGTACATCCTGGTCACGGGAAGTGAGGAAGAGGTCCCCGCGCTTCTCGAGAGGAGCCTCGGTGCCGCGCTCGCGGTGAAGCGTTGTCCCGGCCCATCGGCCGCCAAGTATTGCCCTGCGCTCCACCACCAGACCTGCGAGTTGCGCCGCGACGCGAAAGCGGCGGTCGTCTACCTCGCCGGCGAACACGAGTTCCACACTCCGGGCCGGTGGGAGTGCCTGATGGCCGGAACTTCGCCTGGGGTCGCGGTCCTGGCCGGACTCACTCATATCAAGCGGTCGGGACCGACCTTCGCGATCGTTGGCGCGCGCAGCGGCCCGCTGGGTGTGCTCCAGGCGCTCGCCGGGATGTTCGACGCTCCCGAGCTCGACCTGGACTGGGACTGACCCTTCGGCCCCAGCGACTCGAGCCGTTCGGCACTACTGGGGAGCCTCGTCTTGCGAGCCTGGATCGCACAAGAGTTGAAAAGGAAGGCACTGATGACCGAGAGCGTTTCCATGATGCTCGTCGACGACCATGAGGTCGTTCGTAAGGGACTCCGCACCCTCCTCGAGTCGGAGCCGGACCTCGACGTCGTCGCGGAAGCCGCGTCGGGGCGTGAGGCCGTATCGGTGGCATCGGCCGTCACGCCGGACGTCGTCGTGATGGACGTTCGTATGCCCGGGGGCGGCGGCGTCGAGGCGTGCCGTGAGATACAGGCGAACGATCCGAACACCAGGGTCATCATGCTGACGTCGTTCTCGGACGACGAGGCGTTGTTCAAGTCGATCATGGCGGGCGCCGCCGGCTTCGTGCTCAAGCAGATCCGCGGCCACGATCTCGTGGAAGCGATCAGGCGCGTCGGTGCCGGGGAGTCGCTCATCGACCCCAGCGTCACGAAGCGCGTGCTCGACAGGTTGCGACGTGCACCGATCGACGACGCCGATCCGTTGCTCAGCCGCCTTACACCTCATGAGACCCGCATCCTCGACATGATCGCGGAAGGGCTCACGAACCGTGAGATCGCGCAACGTGTCGGGCTCTCCGACAAGACGATCAAGAACTACGTGTCCACCATCCTGCACAAACTCGAGGTTGCGCGCCGCGCCGAAGCTGCATCTTACGTGGCGAAGGTTCGCGCTCTCGAAGCGTCCCGGCCTGCGTGATGGACGGCCTAGAGAACGCGCAAGGGAGGAAGTCATGAACCACATCACCACGCACCCGTTGATCTCCATGAGAGGAGACGCCTCCGTCGCGGAAGCAGCACGCCTCATGGCGGACTCTAGCGTCGGGGCGCTCGGCGTCCTCGACAAGTGCAAGCGCTTCGCCGGCATCTTCACCGAACGGGACCTGACCGAGCTCGTTTCGCAGCGCAAGGATCTCGACGAGCTCACTGTCGGGGCGGCGGCCAACGACCTCCCACTCGTCGTCGACGGGCCGCTCACCGAGGACGAGGCGAAGGAGCGCATGGCCCGCGCGCGCGTCAGACACCTGATCGTCCGCGAGAACGGAGACATGCGGATGTTCTCGATGCGAGACCTGTTCCATCCGTCCGACTCAGCTGCCCCGCCGGACCGGCGACGCTCATCGCGCGCCCGAGACGTCATGAGCTCGCCGGTGATCGCGGCACGGCTCGAAGCTTTCTTCGAGGAGATCGCGGAGACCCTCGCGGGGCACAACATCTCGGGGATGCCCGTGGTCGACGCCCATGGATACGCGGTCGGGATGGTTTCCGAGCGAGATCTCGCTCACGTTCTGGGCGGACCGCTCGTACGGATGGCGATCCGCCGTCACCGGCGATCGAGGACTCCCAACATCCAAGCGCTCACCGAGCTCCCACGCAGCGCACGTCGGGCCCGCGATGTCATGAGCACCCCGCTGGTGTCCGTCGGTTCCGACACGCCGATCGAAGAGATCGCGCGTTTGATGGTGGTCCACGAGATCAATCGGGTGCCGGTCCTGGAGGGGAAGCGCCTGATGGGCATCGTCAGCCGGGGGGACGTGCTGCAAACGATCGGACGGCTGCGCCGCAGGGACCGGCCCGCGATCGAACATCAGCCGATCATCGTCGGCGGCGCTTCTCCGATGCTGTCGTACGACTTGACCGACCCCGATCTCATCGACCTAACCACGAGCTAGAAGGAGCAGCATGAAAGAGCCACTCGTCCGGGAGATCATGACGAACCTCGTCGTCACATTCCGCAAGGACGACTCCCTGCGGGACGCCGCGCACCGCTTACTCACCAACCGCATCAGCGGTGGCCCTGTCGTCGAACGCGGCAGGGTGATCGGCATCGGCGGCACCGCCGACGGGCCCCGGCGAGTAAGCGATTGCATGACGCACGAGGTCGTTTCGATCGGCCCCGACAAGGGCTTGTGGGAGGCAGCTCGCCTGATCTCGCGCCGTGCGGTCAAGAGGCTCCCCGTCGTCG
>JBOGWY010000333.1:0-4427 GCA_050694015.1 Actinomycetota bacterium
CATCGCGATGATGGGCATGGTCGTCCTCGTGGTGGACGTCGGCGGCGTACTCAACCTGAGGCGTCGGCTGGTGCTAGCAGCCGATTCGGCGGCGCTGGCGGCGGCGCAATCTTGCGCGTTGAACGACGCCGCCAGCGCCCCGATACAAGCCGACTCGCTCGCCACCGCGAACCAACCCGATGCGGTGCAGACCAACTACGAGACCTTCGACTGTGGAACCGCGGCGTCGGGCTCGGTACGCGTCGCGTACGAAGCCGACAAGCAGCTCGTCTTCGCGCCCGTGCTCGGTGCCGGCGACAACGCCACAGTGCCGGGGCGCGCCACCGCGATCTGGGGGCCGACCGGCGGTATCAACCCGATGCCCATCGAGTTCAGCGTGAACCCGAACGGTCAGGTCCCGTGCGCGTTCCAGGACATCGGGACCGTGTGTGCGTACTGGCACGACAACTCCGAGGACCAGAACCTGAACAACAGTAGCAACTGGGGGTTCATGAACCTCGAGTCTGCCGGCGTCGCGGCCGACGCGTCGTGTCCCAACTCCGGTGCCAGCGACCGCGCCGACTACATCAACGAGGCCGACCGGGCTCCGATCCACATCGGAGAGGATGGTTACACGCTCGTGTGCGTCGACAGCGGTCATGCCGGGTCGAACTGGTACGACGCGCTGCTGGCCCAGATCGGCGAGGTCAAGTACTTCCCCGTCAACGATCCCCAGCGGATGGTCCGCGTCTCCGGTAAGGAGAAGTACGCCATCATCGGCTTCGTCGCCCTCCGCGTCGACGACGTGCTCAAGGGCAACGACCCCGCCGCGATCGGTACCCCGGGGGCCAGCGGACACTGCTCCCTCACGCAGAACTTTACGCAGGGGATGGAACTCGACCTCGACACCCTGGGTTGCGCGACCGACGCGCTCGCGAACCTCCGCTTGTCGCGGGGTAACGGGCGCAACGAGACCGTATTCAACAACCCCGGCCACTACACCTTCGACTCGTCGACCAACGTGCTGCGCTGGTTCGCAGCGGGCGAGAACAACGTCACGGTCGAGTGGGACTGGGCCACCGCAGGCACGGCCGGGAAGTGCGGTTCGCACAGCCCCGACCCGAACGCGGTGTGTCTCGTGACTTCATGGCAAGGACTGCATGTCGGGGGATCGCTCCCCGGTAATGGACAGGATTTCGGACTACGAGCCGTGCGGCTCAGCGAATAAGGAGGAAACAACATGAGAGCAAGAGGTCTAATCGTGGTCGTCGCGTTCCTACTCGCGATGTCCGCGACGTTGGTCGTGTACCTGTACCTGAAGGGCGTCGAAGAGCGGACGACCGGAGGCGGCGAGCTCGTCTCCGTGATCGTGTCCGAGACCGACATCCCCGCCGGAACCCAGCTCGACGAGCTGATCGCCCAGGGCAACTTCACCTCCGAGCGTGTTCCCGAGAACGCGCTCATCAAGGGTGCGGTCACCAACCTGGGTGATCTGAAGGGCCGCGAGACAAGCGCTGCGATCGTCGCCGGCGAACAGATAACGACCGGACGCCTCCGCGGCAGCGAGCAGCTTCCCGGCGGCGCGCTCGGGATCCCCGATGGTCACCAGGCAGTCACGCTCCCGCTCGAGCTGCCGCGGCATGTCGCCGGCGCGATCCACATCGGCGACAACGTCACGATCTATGGAACATTCAGCGACACGAAGTCGACTGTGGTGCTCGTGCCGACGGTCGAGGTTCTCAAGGTCTCGATCCCCGAGGCCGCGGGGAACAACGTCGAGGCGATGCTGACGATGTCGCTGCAGCCCAAGGATGCGCAGAAGGTCGTCCTGACCCAGGAGCTCGGTTCCATCTGGCTCAGCCTGCTGCCCCCGAACCAGAACGGTAAGTCCGGCCGACCGATCAACGCTCTCCAGCTTTCGACGCGATGACCCAAGCACGCGTACTTGCCATCGGGACGCCGCCGACCTTCCGGCAGGACGTCGCTCGAGCACTCGACTGCTCGCCCGACTCCGTCGAATGGTTGCCCAGCGTCACCGCCGCCGAGGAGTTCGTCGTCGTGCAGCATCTTTCGCCGCACGTGATCGTTCTCTCGGCGGAGGTGAAGGACCCGGACGCTCTGGGGATCGCGGATTTCATCCAGCGTTCCTCGCCGACCACAGCAGTGGTCCTCGTCCGGGACCGCGCCGCAGGGGGGTTGCTTCCGGCGGCGATGCGAGCCGGCGTGCGCGATGTCGTCGACCCGTCCCGCGGGGAGAACGAGCTGCAGGACGCGTTGCGCCGTGCGATCGACTGGTCGATGGGACTGCAGTCGATCAGTGCACAGAAGACCGGGCAAGAAGAGCAGCGCGGCCGGGTGATCTCGATCTTCTCCTCGAAGGGTGGCGTCGGTAAGACGTTCCTCGCTTCGAATCTCGCGGCGGCGCTCGCGAAGAAGGAGGGCAAGGAAACCGCCCTGGTCGACTTCGACCTCAAGGTGGGGGATACGTTCTCTTATTACGGGCAGGAGCCGTCACGCCCGGTCGACGACCTCGTCGCACTCGCGACGCGGAACGACAGAGATTCCCTGCTCGCGACCGCGACCGAGCTCAAGCCGAACCTCTGGGGATTCTCGGCATTGCCCGACCCCGCTGCCGAGAGCATGCCCGGCGAGACCACCGGCAAGGTGGTTCGAGCGCTCCGGAGCACCTTCGAATACACGGTGATCGACGCGTCCAACGACTACTCGGACCAGACCGTCGCGGTGTTCGATCTGTCCGACGAGATCTGGCTGGTCACGGGACTCGACGTCGTCGGTATGCGTCATCTCTTGATCGCGCTCGACACCCTGAGCTCTCTCGGCGTCCCGAACGATCGCCTCCGCGTCGTTCTCAACCGCGCCGACAGCAAAGTCGGCGTCTCGCTGAAAGACGTGGAGCGCGTGCTGAAGGTCACGATCGACTCAAAGATCCCGTCGAGCGAACTCGTTCCTCGGTCGCTGAACGAGGGCGAGCCGATCTTCCTCAGTCACCCACAATCCGAGGTTGCGCTCGCCATCGCAGACCTCACTCACAAGCTGGTTGGTTCTGAAGCACCGGCGCTCGCACCGCAAGCGGTGGGTAGCCGTCGCAAAGTCCGTCTTCTCTTCGGTCTCGGTTAAGGAGGATCCATGTCTCTCGCAGAGCGCCTCGCGCGCACTACGCAGAACTCCGACCGCGCGGCCGAGATTCGCGATCGCGTTCAGGCGAAGTTGATCGAAGATCTCGGCCCCCGGTTGTACGACTCGGCTGTGTCCGAGAAAGAGCTTCAAGGTTTCGTCTTCGACAAGCTGCGCGACCTCCTCGAGCAGGAGGAGATCCCGCTTTCCGGTGCGGAGAAGCAGGACATCACGCGTCAGATCTCGGACACGATCCTCGGGCTCGGCCCTATAGAGGACTTCATGCGCGACAAGGACGTCACCGAGATCATGTGTAACGGCGCCGGCAAGATCTTCGTGGAGCGTGGGGGGAAGCTGCAGCTCACCGGTGCGGAGTTCGTCAACGAAGAGCAGCTCCGCCGCACGATCGAGAAGATCGTGACCAAGGTGGGCCGTCGCATCGACGAGTCGTCGCCGTACGTGGATGCACGACTTCCCGACGGCTCCCGCGTCAACGCCGTCATCCCGCCGCTCGCCGTCGACGGCCCCGCACTGACGATCCGTCGTTTCTCCGCCGACCCCTACAAGACGAGCGACCTGGTGTCGTTCGGAACGGTGAGCCAGGATGTTGCCGACTTCCTGGAGGCCTGCGTCCGTGGCCGCATGAACGTGCTCGTCTCCGGAGGTACCGGCGCCGGTAAGACCACGACCCTGAACGTCGTGTCGTCGTTCATCCCCGACAACGAGCGGATAATCACGATCGAAGACGCGGCCGAACTCAAGCTGCAGCAGCCGCATGTGGTGCGTCTCGAGGCTCGCCCGCCGAACATCGAGGGCAAGGGCCAGGTCACGATCCGCGACCTGGTGCGTAACGCACTTCGTATGCGTCCCGACCGCATCATCGTCGGTGAGGTCCGGGGCCAGGAGACCGTGGACATGCTTCAGGCGATGAACACGGGCCACGACGGCTCGATCTCAACGGTTCACGCCAACTCGCCGCGCGACGTGCTGTCCCGTCTGGAGACGATGGCGATGATGGCCGGCATGGAGCTCACGACCCGGGCCATCCGCGAGCAAGTTGCTTCTGCGATCGACCTGATCATCCACCAGGAGCGAATGAAGGATGGAACGCGCCGCATCACGCACGTCACCGAGGTGGCAGGCATGGAGGGTGACGTCATCACCCTGCAGGACATCTTCCTGTTCGACTTCGGCATGGGCATCGACGAGCACGGCCGGTTCAAGGGCCACCTGAAGGCCACCGGCGTGCGGCCGAAGTTCGCTGAGAAGCTGGCCGACCTCGGGATCCGCCTCGGACCAGAGGTGTTCCAGCC
>JBOGWY010000334.1:0-2537 GCA_050694015.1 Actinomycetota bacterium
CTGACGACCGGCGCCAGGATCACGTCGCGGGGGCCGGATTTGGTGCTCACGACTCACCCCCGTTCTTGGCTGCGCGGGCGGCGAACTTGTCGAGCGCGCTCTTCGTGAAGATCACCGCGTCGGCGACGAGCACGTCGTAGGTCGATAGCGACCCGTGCAAGGAGAACGCCGCGTTACCCAGATTGCGGAACGCACGATCGACCGTCCGCGAGCCGTCGTCCTCAGGGTCGAGGACCACGAGGATGCGTCCCTCGATGCCGGCTGCCTCCAGAGCCGCCGCGGCCGCCTTCGTCTTTGTCTCGGTGAATCCATCGAGGACGAAGACGCCGTTGCTGGAGGCCTTGTCGGCCAGCGCGCTACGCAGAGCGGCGGCGCGCATCTTCTTGTTGACGCGCTGCGAGTAGCTGCGTGGCTTCGGACCGAACACGACACCACCGCCGACCCAGATCGGACTGCGGATCGAGCCGTGACGCGCGCGACCGGTGCCCTTCTGACGCCACGGCTTCTGCCCGCCCCCTCGGACCTCGGAACGCTTCTTGGTCGAGGCGGTCCCAGAGCGAGCCTCGGCGAGTTGCGCGGTGACAACCTGGTGCATCAACGGAACGTTCACCTCGCCGCCGAAGAGAGCCGCGGGCAGATTCTGGTCGCCCGTCGACTTGCCGGTGCCGTCTAGAACTTTGGCTTTGATAGCTGCCATCAGCCGGCCTTCCTCTGATTCTCACGCGCGCGAACCCGGACGGAGCTGCGCACCATGACGAGCCCGCCCTTCGGGCCCGGGACGGCGCCCCGGATCAACAGGAGGTTGCGCTCCGGATCCGCGGTGATCACGCGCAGGTTCAGCGTCGTCACGCGGCGGTGTCCGAGATGCCCCGCCATGCGCGTGCCCTTGAAAACACGTGCCGGGGTCGCGCACGCACCGATGGAACCGGGCGCGCGGTGCTTCGCCTGATTACCGTGGCTGGCGCCCTGTCCTTTGAAGTTGTGCCGCTTCATCGCGCCGGCGAAACCCTTCCCCTTCGTCACGCCGATCACATCGACGATCTCGCCCTGCTCGAACACGTCGGCCTTGATCTCGGCCCCCAGGGTCCACTCGCCTATCTCGTCGAGCCGCAGTTCGACGAGGTAACGCGGTACGTCGATTCCGGCCTTACCGAAGTGACCGGCCTGGGGCTTGTTCGGACGCCGCGCGCGACCGAATGCGAGCTGGATCGCGCTGTAGCCGTCGACGTCGGGTGTCTTCACCTGAGCGACGCGGCAGGGCCCGGCCTCGACCACGGTCACGGGCACCGCCCGTCCCGCGTCGTCGAAAACCTGGGTCATCCCGATCTTGCGACCGAGGATCCCTTTGACCTCTGCCATGTGTTGCTGCCCCTTCTAGTTCTTAAGTCGGTTAAAGCTTTAACTCGATGTCGACGCCGGCCGGCAGGTCGAGACGCTGGAGCGAGTCGACCGTCTTGGGCGTCGGGTTCACGATGTCGAGCAACCTCTTGTGCGTGCGCATCTCGAAGTGCTCGCGCGAGTCCTTGTCCTTGTGCGGCGACCTGATCACCGTGTAGACACTGCGCTCTGTCGGCAACGGGATGGGACCGTTCACGCTCGCGCCGGTACGGGTCACCGTCTCCACGATCTTCTTCGCGCTTTGATCGATGACCTCATGGTCATAGGCCTTGAGCCTGATGCGGATCTTCATCCCGTTGGCCATGAGCTACTCGATGATCTTCGTGACACGGCCGGCGCCGACGGTGCGACCACCCTCACGGATGGCGAACCGCAGACCTTCGTCCATGGCGATCGGCTGGATCAGCTCGACGGCCATCTCGGTGTTGTCGCCCGGCATGACCATCTCGGTGCCGTCCGGAAGCTGGATCGAGCCGGTCACATCCGTGGTGCGGAAGTAGAACTGAGGCCGGTAGTTGTTGAAGAACGGCGTGTGACGACCACCCTCGTCCTTGCTCAGGATGTAGACCTGCGAGTTGAACTTGGTATGCGGTGTGATCGAGCCCGGCTTGCAGAGCACCTGACCGCGTTGGACCTCGTCCTTCTTCGTGCCTCGCAGCAGGATCCCCGCGTTGTCTCCGGCCTGCGCCTCGTCGAGCATCTTGCGGAACATCTCGATCCCGGTGACGACCGTCTTGGACGTCTGCTTCTCGATGCCGACGATCTCGACCTCTTCGCCGACCTTGAGCATGCCCTGCTCGACACGGCCGGTAACGACCGTCCCACGACCGGTGCTCGTGAAGACGTCTTCGATCGGCATCAGGAACGGCTTGGCGGTGTCCCGCTCGGGCTCGGGGATGTATTCGTCGACCGACTTCATGAGGTCGAGGACGCCCTGCGCGGCCTCGGCATCGCCGTCGAGCGCCTTCAGCGCCGAAACGCGGGTGAGCGGGACGTCGTCGACCGGGAACTCGTACTCGGTGAGGAGCTCGCGCACCTCGAGCTCGACGAGCTCCAGCAGCTCGGGGTCGTCCACCTGGTCGATCTTGTTCAAAAACACCACCATCGACGGCACGCCGACCTGCTTGGCCAAGAGGATG
>JBOGWY010000335.1:0-4836 GCA_050694015.1 Actinomycetota bacterium
GCTAGGGGGTGGGCCCGGGGGCTTAGGGGGTTGGGCCAAGGGCTCTCGTGTCGCCGTGGCGTCTCGTGGCTCCCGTTGCATCGAGCCATTCGCACAGCGGCACCGCGTACTTGCGCGAGGTTCCCAACAGGTCGCGGATCTCGGCCACCGTGATCGGCCCCCGCTCCTCGATCGCGGCCCGCACCCGAGCCCGAGCGTCCCGCGCCTGAGCACCCGTGAGGTAGAAGTCCCCGATCTTCACGAGCTCGCCGGAGTCGACGAGCGCGCGCACGAGATCCGTCGACGCATCGAGGTCTTTGGCGAGCGGCGGCTGGAACCCTCCGGCCTCGATCGCGGCCACGACCAGGTCGCGCGCCGCCGCCTGCTCCGGCGCGAGCTGCACCGAGTGCGACGCGAGCCGCAGCACCGGCCCCTCCTCGACGACGTCGTCGAGCGATGCGATCAACGCGTCGAACACATCCGGCTCGAGCTCTAGGTCGCGTCGCACGGCCTCGCGTGCGGCCCCCCGCTCCAGTGGATGAGCCCGGTGGAACTCCGCGAGCGTCGCCCGCACCCGGCCCCCGAGGTTCTCCACGAAAGCTCGCGACGCGATCATGTCGCCGAGCACGAGCGCGCCGTCGGACGGCTCCGCAACCCCGGCCCGCAGCCGCGCTTCGGCAACCGGCATCGACCCGTACGCGTCGAGCAACGCATCGAGAGCGTCGGGAGCCGCCGCACCGCGCAACCGCTCCAGCAACGACACGCGCTCGCGATCGCCGCGCCGGACCGGCTCCGGCAGGGGGTCGAGGACCTCGCCGCCTCCGAACGTGAGGACCCGGCCCGCGTCGCGGAGCACGAAGCGATCCCCGCGCCCGATCGGAAGAGGATCGCGTAGGTAGAGCTCGGCCACCGCGCTCTCGCCCGGCCCCAGTCGATCGCGATCGAGGAGCTTCACCCGCACCGGCGTCTCCGCCGAACCGATGTAGAGGAGGTGCGCGCCGCGCTCGACGAGTTCGTGGTCGCGGCCCGACAGCGACGCCGGCAACACGCGCAGCGACACGTCGACCCGAGCGGTCGGCCGCCATTGTTTCGCGCGCACGATCGCGTCGCCGCGTGCGGCCCCCTGTCGCTCCAAGCCGGCGAGGTTCATCGCGACGCGGTTGCCCGGCCCGATCTCGGGCACTTCCTTCTTGTGGCTCTGCAGCGTCCGAATGCGCGCGCGGCGTCCCTCCAGGGAGATCTCGACCTCGTCGCCGACCGCGAACGAACCGCCGGCGAGGGTGCCGGTCACGACGGTCCCGGCCCCCGCGATCGTGAACACGCGGTCGACCCACAGACGCGGCCTCCCCACGTCGGGGGCCGGAGGAGCCGACTCCACGACGCGATCCAAGGCCGCGACGAGATCGTCGAGCCCGGCCCCCGTCGTCGCCGAGCACGCCACGACCGGCGCGCCCGACAGAGACGACCCCGCCACCTTCTCCTCGACCTCGGCCGTTACGAGTTCGAGTTCGTCTGCCGCGACCGTGTCCGACTTCGTGATCGCGACCACTCCCGCGGGGATCCCGAGGATGTCGACGATCGAGAGGTGCTCGGCCGATTGCGGCATCCAGCCCTCGTTCGCGGCGACCACGAACAGGCACACGTTGATCCCGCCGGCACCGGCGAGCATGTTCTTGATGAACCGTTCGTGACCCGGCACGTCGATCAGGCCGATCTCGCGCCCCGACGGCAGCGGCAGCCACGCGAAGCCGAGATCGATCGTGAGGCCGCGACGCTTCTCCTCCGCGAAGCGATCGGGATCGATCCCCGTCAGACGTTGCACCAACGTCGACTTCCCGTGGTCGACGTGGCCGGCGGTCCCGATAACGTGCATGTCCCGAACGTTAGCTGGCGTTCGGCTAGGTCCACTCCTCCCGCGCCCAGTCGATCGTTCGCTGTAACCCTTCGTTGAGAGGCACCTGCGGTTGCCAGCCGAGCCGCTCGAGGGCGCGCGTGATGTCGGGACGGCGCTTCTCGGGGTCGTCGATGGGCCGGCCCTCGAAGGTGATCTCGGACTTCGACCCGGCGAGGTCCCGGATCATCTCGGCGAGCTGCAGCACGGTGACCTCGTGCGGGTTGCCGAGGTTCATCGGCCCCTGTTCGTCGGAGTTGAGGAAGCGGAAGATCCCTTCGATCAGATCGTCGACGTAACACAGCGACCTCGTCTGCGACCCGTCACCGTGCACGGTGATCGGCTTGTCGGTCAACGCCTGTTCGATGAAGTTCGGCACCGCACGGCCGTCGTGTCGTCGCATGCGCGGCCCGAACGTGTTGAAGATGCGATTGAGCTTCACCGGAACACCGTGCGTGCGGTGGTACGCCATCGCCATGGCCTCGGCGTACCGCTTCGCCTCGTCGTAGACGCCGCGGGGGCCGATCGGAGTCACGTTGCCCCAGTAGGTCTCCGGCTGCGGATGCACGAGCGGATCGCCGTATACCTCCGAGGTCGACGCCAGCATGAACGTCGCGCCCTTGGCTTTCGCGAGGCCGAGCACCTTCCACGTCCCCATCCCCCCGACCTTGAGCGTGGGGATCGGATGGTCGAGGTAGTCCTGCGGTGAGGCCGGAGACGCGAAGTGCAACGTGTAATCGACGTCGCCGTCCACGGAGAGGTCGTCGACGACGTTCTGTTCGACGAACGTGTAACCGGCGCGATCGGCGAGACGGTCGGCGTTGCTGCGCGATCCCGTGAGCAACGAATCGATGCAGACGACGGTCCAGCCCTCGTCGAGCAATCTCTCGCACAGGTGGGAGCCGAGGAAGCCGGCTCCGCCGGTCACTACCGCGCGCGGCATCGCTCAGGCGACCGACGGACGACCGACGGGGAAGTAGCTGAACCCTGCGTCTTTCATCGCGCTCGATTCGAAGAGGTTCCTCGCATCGATCACGACGGGGTACGCCATCACGTCTTTCAGTTTTGCCAGGTCGGTGCCGAGGAATTCGTCCCACTCGGTGGCGACCACGAGACAGTGTGCATCGGTCGCCGCGTCGAAAGCGTCGTTGGCGAGATCGAGATCGGGGACGTCCACCTTGGCGTTCTGCATCGCCGCCGGGTCGTAGCCGACGACGTGTGCACCCTCATCGATCAGCTTGCGCGCCACCGCGAGCGCGGGCGAGAGCCGCGTGTCGTCGGTATCGGGTTTGAACGAGAGTCCCCACAGCGCGATCTTCTTCGACTCCAGGTTCCACAACGCGGCCTTGACCTTCTGAACGGTGACGTCGACGGCTTCCTCGTTGATCTTCGCCACCTCGCCGAGCAATCCGAACTCGTAACCGAGCTGCCGCGACAGCGCGTCGAACGCGGCGAGGTCCTTCGGGAAGCAGAACCCGCCGAAGCCCAGACCCGCGTTCAGGAACTGGCGTCCGATCCGGGAGTCGGACCCCATCACCTCGGCGATCTGCTCGACGTCGGCTCCGGCTCTCTCGCACAGCCGCGCGATCCCGTTGATGTAGCTGATCTTGAGCGCGAGGAACGCGTTGCAGGCGTGCTTGGCGAGCTCGGCCGTGTTCAGGTCGGTCTCGATCAGGCGAACGCCCTTCTCGATCAGCGGCGCGTACACGTTCTGCATCGCGTCGCGCGCGACGTCCGATTCCGCACCGATCAGGATGCGCTCGGGCTCGAGCGAGTCCTGCACCGCGTGTCCCTCGCGGAGGAACTCCGGGTTCGAGCAGACGTGGAAGGTGTGGGACGAGCGTTCGAAGTCGAACGTCCGCTGCACGCGGCGGGCGGTGCCGGCGGGGACGGTCGATTTTTCGACGACCACGAGAGGACCGGTCGCCTCGCGCGCGACCGTGCGCGCCGCCGATTCGACGGCCACGAGGCTTGCTTCGCCGGACGCCTTCGGCGGTGTTCCCACGCAGAGGAAGACCACGTCGACCCCGGCGATCGCGGGGGCCGCGTCGGCGGTGAACGACAACCGACCTGCGGCCGTCTCGCGGTTCATGAGCTCCTCGAGGCCCGGTTCGTGGAAGGGCGACCGTCCCGATCGGATGATCGC
This sequence comes from Actinomycetota bacterium, assembly GCA_050694015.1. Taxonomy (GTDB): domain Bacteria; phylum Actinomycetota; class CADDZG01; order CADDZG01; family WHSQ01; genus JBOGWY01. Next base: position 4,017 of record JBOGWY010000335.1, read on the forward strand.
GATCTTCTCGGCGTCGGCATCGGTCCCGGTCACGTCGTGCCCGAGAGCGGCCAGCGTCGCGCACGTGACGAGGCCGACGTGGCCCGTTCCGATCACCCCTATGCGCACGACGTCGCCTCCTCCATCGCCCGACAGGATAGTGCGAGGATTCTTCGCGCTCTGGCGCTCTTTGTAGGCGACCGTCGATTACCTGGACGCCGTCTCGGGTAAAAATGCGTTTCCGGGAGTTGACTTCCAGGGGGGTTCCTCAAGTGGATCAGAACGAGCGGGGCAAGCAGAAGATCATGCAGTACTTGGCCGACGCGCACGCGAAGGAGCTGGCGCAGATCTCGACGTTGCGCGCGCACCTGACCATCGCCGAGCCCGGTGACTACCGCAACGCTCTGACCCGGCACCTCCGCGAGACGCAGTACCACGCCGAGCGCGTCATGCGTCGCCTCAACGAGCTCGGGTACCGGCGCAGCCCCGTGCAGATGGGTTACGGCCTGATGCAGACGGTGATCGGTCAGGGTCTCGTGATGGCCAAGAGCCCGATCGACATCGTGCGCGGCGGGAACGTGAGGGAGAAGATGCTCAAGAACGCGCGGGACGAGATGACGAGCGAAGCACTCGAGATCGCGTCGTACGACGCGATCGAGCGCATGGCGAACAACATCGGCGACGAGACGACCGCCGAGCTCGCGGCCTCGATCCGCACCGACGAAGAGAAAATGCTCGACAAGGTCACAGGCGAGCTGCCCAGGCTCACCGACGCGGTCGTCAAGGCCGACGTCAAGGGCGAGCGCACCTTCGACGTCGCCGAGACCGGCGCCGCCGACGC
>JBOGWY010000336.1:0-38234 GCA_050694015.1 Actinomycetota bacterium
GCCCAGATGTGCTCGCCCTCGTCGCTCTTGCCGTGGAACGCGACGATGTCCTTGTCGGCACCTTCGAGAGCCGCGCCGTAGCCCGTGAGTCCAGTCACATAGTTGCCGCCCGCGATCATCGCCACGAGCGCCTCGTTGTCGTGCGCGCGATCCCACAGGTCCGCGATCGTCTTCCTCTGGAGGTTGACGGTCGGATCGGCCTCGCTCGGCTCACCCCTACTGTCCGGCGATAGAGCGAACCCACCGACGATGTCACCGTTGCGACGGCGCACCGCGATCGCGGTCACACCGTGGTCGCGCGGGAACGCGCCCGTCGACATGTTCGTATGGACGGCAGGTGTGATCGAAGGTGACGATCCGACGACCGCGCCGGAGATGTTCGTGCCTTCGGACTCCATCAGCTGCTTGAGGTACGGCCACGAGTCCGGCCACCGGTTCAACACGTTCCATCCGAGTCCGTCCGCCGAGATCGTGACGAGGAGTTTCGGGGAATCACCGGTGTCCTCGAGGATCTCGGTGAGCGGCTTCGCGGGGCGGTTGGACGGCCACTGCTCGAAACGCATCAGCTGAGCCTGTGTCGCGGCGATGTCGGCCACCGTCGCCTCGCGTCCGATGTCCAGTTCACCTTCGGCGCGGATGAACCCGGGGCCGTACCAGACGAACGGCACTTCCTGGAGGTAGGGATAGGGGCCCGAGTGCGGCGTCGAGCTCGGAGCGCCCAGATAGCTGCTCGCCTGCGGGACGAGCACGAGGTCGTGGCTCCGTGCCGGGCTCGGATCCCAGCCGCGCCAGATGTATCGGACCCACTCGGGCGGCAACTCGCACGCGTCCTTGAGGAAGGCTCTCTTGGGCACGAAGCGGTCGCTGCCGGGATCGACGCTCCCGTCCTCGGACGCTCCGGAGGGGATCGAGGGGGCCTCATCGCGAAGCGTCCACCACGTCGTGCCGGCGATCAGTGCGGCGATGACGACCAGCACCGCCACGCGGCGTCTCACGTACACCGAGTTATCAAGTTTGGTCGAACGTCCCACTACTCTCCCCTCGTGGCGAACGGACTCGGATTATCAAGGCGGCGGCGAGGCCGGCGGAACATCCCAGGTGGAACGCCGGGTAAGCGCGTCCGACCCCCGATCGCGGCCCTCGCCCTCGCCCTGCTGGTCCTGCCCGCCTGCGACTACTCGGATCCGGCGGCCCGGAGGCCGCCGCGTCGTCCCAACGTCCTGATCATCCTCACAGACGATCAGCGGGCCGAGGGAACGATGTCCGTGATGCCGGCGACGAAGCGGCTGTTCCAGAGCGCCGGTACCTACTTCCCCGAAGCGGTCACGACGACCCCGCTGTGCTGTCCCTCGCGTGCGTCGATATTCACCGGCCGCTACACGCACAACCACGGCCTCCTCGTGCGCGTCGAGAAGCCGTCCGACGTCGATCGCGACACGATGTTGATGCGCTACCTGCACGACGACGGCTACCGGGTCGGCTTCTTCGGCAAGTACCTGAACGGGTGGCCGCTGCGCACGGGCCCCCCCGACGTCGACCGCTGGGCGATCTTCGGACACAGTCTCTTCTCGGGCTATCGCGGCGGGAACTGGAACGTCAACGGGACCAAGCGCATCGTCAATGAGTACTCGACGACGTTCATGACGCGGCAGGCGCGCACGTTCATCCGCGCCGGCGAGCGCAACGACCGCAGGCCCTGGGCGCTGTTCGTGAACACGGGCGCGCCGCACAAACCGGCGATCCCCGAGGAGCGTTACCAGGGCGCGCCGGTGCCCCCGTTCGACGTGACCGACCGCATCTACGAGCCGAACGACCGCGACAAGCCCGCATTCATACGCGACCTTCGCGTGTCCCGATCGCAGTCCGAGCGCTTGCGCGCGGAGCAGCTGCGCACGCTGATGTCGGTGGACGACATGATCGAGGAGATCTTCGACACGATGAACGTGCGCGGCGAGCGGGACACGATCGCCATATTCATGTCCGACAACGGCAACTTCTGGGGCGAGCACGGCAACGACGGGAAGTTCCTTCCGTACGAGATGTCGATCCGCATCCCGATGTACATGCGGTGGCCGGGACGGGTCGATCCCGGCGTGGTCGACCGACGCCTGGCGGCGAATATCGACGTGACTCCGACGATCCTCGACGCGGTGGAGATCGAACCCGAGCACATCCTCGACGGCAAGTCGCTGTTCGAGGAGTGGGACCGCGACGACATCCTCGTCGAGTTCTGGGAGAGCTTCCATGTGCCGACGTGGGCGTCGATCTGGTCGGACGGTTTCCAGTACACCGAGTACTACGACGCCGACGGTCTGGTCACGGATCGCGAGCACTACGACCTCGAAGCCGACCCGCTACAGAACGAAAACGTCCTCGTCGACGACGACCAGTCCAACGACCCGGACGTCGACGAGCTCTCGGCGCAACTTCGTATCTACCGTGGGTGTGCGGGCCAGGAGTGTCCCTAAGGGCAGCCCGCGCCGGCGCAGCTCCTGTCGCGAGCGAGAACACGAGCGGCCTCGCGCGCGCGGGGGTCGCCCGGCCCCTGGGGGCCGAGACGGTTCTGTTTCAGCCACGGGTCCTCGGAGAGGTCGTAGAACTCCCGGAACACCACCGCATCGTCGTTCCCGTAGTACTCGACGTAGAGGTAGTCGCCGGTCCGGAGGCCTGACCAACCGGGCAGCGTCTTGAATTCGAGTTCGCCGGAGTGCTCCAGGAGGATCCGCTCGCGTTCGAAGTCCGTCAGGAGCGAGCGCCCGTCCATCTCGGGCTCGTCGACGCCGGCCGCGTCGAGGATCGTCGGCGCGATGTCGATGTTTGCGACGATGCGATCGTCCACCGTGCCGCCCTCGAAGGTGTCGGGCCAGCGGATCGCCAGAGGGATCTGCGTCGCGTACGTGTAGGGATAGCCCTTCCCGTAGGTGTCGTTCTCCCCGACGAGTAGACCGTTGTCGGACATGAAGATCGCGAGCGTGTTGTCGTCCTCACCGTAGCGTTCGAGGGCCGCCGTCACCTCGCCCACCAGATCGTCGGCCGAGAACAGGGTGCGCACGTGACTGCGATAGACCTCCGCCGAGAAGTTCGCTCCCACGCGATCGGCGCGGATGAACGGAGGCTTGTCGCTGAGGTTGTTCTCCCGCGTCGCGTCGTTGTCCACGAGCGGCGAGACCGGGGCATCGGCATACTTCTCCTCCGGCTCCGAGGGAGCGTGCGGCGCGAAGGGGGCGAGGTAGAGCAGCCACGGCTCGTCGTCCTTCTCCTCGAAGTCCCCCAGCCACTCGACGGCCCGGTCCCGAAACAGCGTCGTGGAGTACGCGCCCTCGACGACGGAGACCTCACCGTTGTCGTTCACCATCGGATCGTGGTAGCCGCCGAGGATCGTGAACCACCGATCGAAGTTCTTCGGATCGACCTCCGCGTTGGTTTCGTTGTAGTACCCGGTCGGGCGATTGAGGTACTTGCCGGCCAGCGCAGTCGTGTAACCCGCGTCGCGCAGATAGCGCGTGAACGTCGTGGACTCGTCGAGCTTGTCGGCGTCGTAGTTCGTCAGCACCTTGTGGTTGTGCGCGTAGAGCCCGGTGAGGATCGAGGCGCGCGACGGGCAACACTGCGGCGTGGTCGCGAATGCCGACGTGAAGTTCGTGCCCGCCTCGACGAAGAACCGCCGCGTGTTCGGCATGAAGCGCAGCGTCTCGATCCGCTGGTCGTCGGTGAGGATGAGAAGGATGTTGGGCGGCTCCGGCTCTGCGGGAGTCGTTACACCGTCGCAGCCGGCCGCCACACAGCACGCTACGAGGAACGCACTCACAAGACGACGTGTCACCGGCCGGACCCGACGGCTCGTGTTCCTAGTGCCCGATCTTCTTCTTGAGCTTCTTCGGCACGAGCTTCGCGTTATCGCGTGCCAGCCAGACGTAGTCCATGAGATGGCCGCGGATACCGAGGTCTTCGGTGGGGGCCGCGATCCGCGACAGCGGCGTCTTCTTCGAACATATGAACGCGCGTCTCCGGGCCTGCCTGTAGTTCTTGGCCCCCGTGTAGTCCGTGAAACGTGGCTTGAGCACGACCGTGTCGTATCCGAACGCAGCGGCCATGTCGGCCACGGCCCGCTTCGTGGGTGACATCACGAGATCGCGATCGGCCGCGTGGATCGGGTTCTCGGGGTCTTCGGAACGCACGCGCAAGTAAGAGCCGGGGGCGACCGACAGCAACGTGTCGATCACGAGGACGTCGTCGTTGACCGACGCCATGATCTCCATCAATTCGACGTGCTTGCTCACGTGGTACATGAGCCCGAGACATAGAACGATGTCGAAGGTCCCGAGATCGTCGGGATCCAGCTCGAACACGTTCGCGAGCCGGAAGTCGTACTTGCTCTTGTCGATGCCCTTGACCTCGTAGACGAAGTTCGCCTGGTCGACGTGCATCTGGCGCCCGTCCACCCCCAGCACGTAGTCGGCGCCGCGGGTGAGCGCTTCCAGCGACCAGAAACCGGCGTTGCATCCGAGGTCGAGCACGCGTTTCCCGGCAAGGCTGCCCCCGCACAACTCGACGAGCGGGTCGAAGAAGTACCGCTTCCGCTGTTCGTGCGCGTTGACCCTCTGGGGTGGATGGATCGGCGTGACGTGTCCGTCGAGGGTGAACTGGTAGTGCCAGCGTTCGAAGCTGTCGATCTTCTCTCGTATCGCCTTGCTGTCCATCTAGGCCTTCCTTCGGAGACGTCCCACCGGCGCGCCTAAGCGTCCTAAGGACGCGGCAACCTTGGTGGTAAGGCGCGGGGCGGGATGGCGACGAGGATAACCAAACATCTCGAGGGTCTCTCCCGCGACGGCCTCGAAGAGCCTGACCTGCGTCCTCGACATCTCCGTCTCCCACGAGCGCACCCCGGCCGTCGGCTTCTCGAAGACGTGAGGGTTGTAGGTCGATGCCTTCGCGAAGACCATCTCTTCCACCTTCTCGGTGTAATCAAGCATCGAGGGCTCGAAGTTCAACTCGAGGAACTCGCACAGCTCGCGCGTTCGTCTCTCCGGATCGGCGACGAGATCCTCGTAGCGCAACTCGCGGTACCGCTCGGAACCGAGGGGGCGCCCCTCCCGCACCCCGGTCATGATCCGCTCGGACCACACCGCGGCCGCCCTGGGGGCGGTCTTCGGACCGAAGGGAACCTTGGCGTAGGACAGCGCGACGTTTCGTCCATCCCGGATCAGATGAACGAAGTGCGCGCGGGGGAACATCTCGGCGAGGAACGGCAGCTTCAGGACGTAACGAGGCGTCTTGTCGCCCCAACGGGTCTTGTTGTGCGCCCGCATGTACGCGACGTAGACCGCCTCGATAGCGACCGAGTACCTGATGTGATCTCCGTTGCCGAGTTCCTTACGCACGAGGGCCGGATCCAGGTTCCAGCCCTGGAACTGCCGGTGCAAGGCAAGGCGCTCGATGAAGTCTTCGGGGTCGACCTCGTCGCTCCCGGTCCACAGTTCGGTGACGAAGCGGGATTCAGGCGGCACGGCAACCTCGGAGTGCGCGTTGAGGATCACGCGCAGCAGCGTCGTCCCCGAGCGCGCGGAGCCGACGATGAAGAACGGCGCGCCGGACATCAATGCCCCATCCAGAGCATTAGAGGTAGCCGAGGTCGCGCAGGTTCTGCTCCACGATCGCTTCCTCTTCCGGGGTGAAACCCGAATCGGCGACGGTCTCGGTCGTGTGGATCTGCTCGATGAAACCCTCGAGACGTCGCGCGACCTCCGGATAGCGACCGATAACGTTGCGCTTCTCGCTCGGGCGACTGCCCCCGTCGAGGCTGTAGAGGATCGGCTTGTTGTTCCCCGGCTTCAGGTACTTCCAGTCCGGCGTGCGCGCACCGACGATCCGGCTCCCCTCGAGCTTCACGCCGACGGCTTCCATGTACGCCGGCTCCTCCGGCAGATCGCCGCCTTCCAGGAGCGGCCCGAGGCTGCGGCCGTCGATCCCACTCTGCTTATCGATGCCGGCAAGATCGAGCAGGGTGGGCATGAGATCGACGTGCCGGACCTGATCGCGCACGCGCGTCGTGGGGACGCCGGGCCCCGACAAGATCAACGGAACGCGCACGAGGTGCTCGTAGAGCGCGAAGCCGTGCCCGATCTCGAGCGCGGCGAAGCGATTATCCAGAGCCTTGAACCACTTGTTGAGCTTGAATACACGCCTCGCCTTGCGCGCGACCCGCGCGGCCTGGAACCCGAGAGCGGTTCCGGGGTAATCCTCGCCGTGGTCCCCGGTGATCACGAACAGGGTGTCGTCGCCGGCGGCCTCGTATACCGGCGCGAGCCATTCGTCGGTCGCCGCGACCGCGGCCTCGTAACCGGCCTTGTCCCTGCGCTTCACGAAGTCGGGCGGCGCGCGATAGGGGCGATGCACCTCCCAGATATGCAGCAGCATGAACCACGGGTCGACGTGCGAGTGCATCCGGTCGATAACCTCGTCGCGCCATCCGAAGAAGGGGACCTTGTACGCCTGACGAGTGTGAGATTCCTCGAAGCCGCGCAACACGCCGGTCTCCGGTAGGAGAGGACCGGTGACCTCAGCGTAGGTGTGGTAGCCCGCCGACGAGAACGCCTCGGCCACCGTCGTGAGCGATCCGCTGAGGCGGTAACCCTGCAGGCCTCGTACGCCGTGCTTCGGCGGGTAACAACCGGTGAGCATCGACGAGAACGACGGCGTGGTCGTCGTGCAGGTGCAGATGCATTGTTCGAAGGCCGCGCCGCGATCCATGAACCGATCGAAATTGGGCGTGCTGATGTGATCGCCGAACACCGCGTCGGCGCGCAGCGAGTCGATAACCAACATGAGCACGTTCCGTGATTGCAAAGCAGAAACCTCCAGGATGCGGGACTTAGACTCTAAAGGTAACTATGCGCGCTCCCAAACCTCGGGCCTTTGCAGCCGCGTCCGCCGGACCTCTCCTGATCGTTGCGGTGGTGATACTCGTACTGCACGATTACCTGTTCGGAGGACGGTTCTCGAACGTCAATCCCGACGTGCAATCGGTCTTCCTCCTGAACCACTGCTTCCTCGGCACCGCACTGAAGAACGGCGCGATCCCCGCGTGGAACCCATTCACGATGGCCGGCACGCCATTCGTGGCCGACCCGCAATCCGGGTGGATGTACCTCGCGCCGATGTTGCTGTACGGACTGTTTCCCTGCAGCGTCGCCGTCCGTCTATTCCTCGTACTTCCTCCCCTGGTCGCAGGGCTCGGCCTCTACTGGTTCCTGCGGGGCGAAGCCTTGTCGCGCGCAGCCGCAACCTCGGCCGGGATCGTGATGGCCCTCGCGATCGCCGGATCGAAGGTGCTCGTGAACCTGCCCTTCTCGGACGCGCTCGCATGGATCCCCCTATTACTCGCATGCGGCGCGAGATGCATCCGCGCATCGACGTGGTCGGCGCGCTTCGGATGGATCGCGTTAACGTCGATCGCGTGGGGACAACTCGCCGCCGCGCACCTCAGCCACGGTCTCGTCATGGGCACGACGATCTTCATCGCGTATCTCATCTTCGTCGCGCGGCGTGCGGGGATCGACCGGCGCACGCTGACGACACTCGCCGCATGCCTCGTCGTCACCTTCCCCCTCGTTAACCTCGCGCATCTCTTGCCGATCGCGGGATATATGGGCCGTGCGTCGCTCGGCCTCGGCTACGACGAGTTGTGGAGGCTATCGGCCGAGCTCCGCAGGGAACCGATCCCACCGCTCGAGATCTTCCGCGCGCTCGGGCCCCAGTGGCCGCTCCGCTTCGCAACCGCTCCCGGTCTGTATCTGGGAGCGATACCGCTGTTGGCTGCTCCCGCGGCGTTCGTCGTCGCGAGGACTCGGACCCTCGCGATCATCTTCTCCTCGCTCGCCGTGGCGTTCTACATCCTCGGGCTGCGGGGGGTCACGGAGGTGCTGTCGCCGCTGGTCGAAGGCCTTCCGTACGGGGATTTCTACCGGCACAGCGCCGGTCGCTTCTTCTACGGCGTCCTGTTCTGCGCCGTGGTCGTAGCCGCGCTGGGGATCGACGCGTGGCGCGACGCGTGGCGATCGAGGACGCGGGCCACCGTGGTCATCGCCGGCGCGGTCGCTTGGATCGCGGTCCCTCTCGCGGCCGGCGCCTTCCCTTCTCGCATGATCCTCTTCGTCGTGGGCGCGCTCGGCGGAGGGATCCTGTTGGCAGTCGTCGTCACGCGGCCGAAGCTCCTGTGGCTGATACCCGTCCTTCTCTCGATCGAGCTCGGAACCGGGGTGCTGATCGGTCAGGCGAACGGGGACGAGTTGGAGCACGACGGATTAGAGACCGAGATCGACGCGTGGCTCCCGATGCATCCCCTGCCGGAGCCGGGCATAGACGCGGCCACCTACGTTCGGGGTGGTCGCCTCGCGCACGCGATCACAACGCGCGACTCCGACGACCGCCTGATCGTCGCGGGAACGGGCCTCACATGGTTGTTCCGCCCCGCCGTCGCTCGGATCGAGATCGCCCACGGCTACAACCCGATCGAGCTGCCCCGTTACTGGTATTTCATGCGTCGCGTCGTCGATGCCCCGATCCGATACAACCTCTCGATCTTCGCCGACGAGCTCCCGGCCCCCAACGTCCTCGACCTGTTGCAGACGGGGTGGGTTGCGGCACGTCCCGGGATGGTGGTTCCCGCGGGGGCCGAGCGCGTGGCCGTCGACCGGAGGCACCGCCTCTACCGGCTGCCCGACGTGTCACCGCGGGCCGAGCTCGTCGAGAACTGGGAGGTGACGACGGCCGAGGACGCGCTCGCCGATGTCGCCGCTTACAGTTTCGATCCATCCGAAATCGTCCTGCTCGAAAAGCAACCTCGTTTCTTGAAGCAGGACACGGAGATCTTCGGTTCCGCTCCGCGCGTCGTCTCGTACGACCGCCGGGGCACCGATCGCGTCGTCGTCGAAACGGTCAGCGCGCAGCGCGCGATCCTCCTCGTGCGTAACGCGTGGGATGTCAACTGGCACGCGACGATCGACGGCGAACCCACCGACGTCCTTGTTGCCGATTATTTCCTGCAAGGGGTCGCGGTACCGCCGGGTGAGCGCACCGTGGAACTCAAGTACGACGACCCGTACATCGTGCCCGGCCTCATTGGATCAGCCCTCGCGTTCGCCGTGTTGGCTGCGGCAGCCCTGATCGCACGACGTGTCGAGCGTAGTTAGAGGCGCCCGCTATCCTCCTTCGGACGTCGGGTAGGGATAGGTCTATGACTCCATTGGAAAGGGCGACAGCGATGAAACGCGCCACGGCGGCGATCCTGTGCGCGCTCGTAGTCGCGCCGCTGTCGATCCCCGTAGAGGCCGCACCGAACACCGATGACTACCGTTTCCGACGCGTGCAGCGCAATGGGCCGCTCGGCGCGTACACGCGCACGTGGGGGGCGGCATGGCTCGACTACGACCAGGACGGCGACCCCGATCTCTTCCTCGGCCGGCATCAGTACAAACCGTGGTTCCTCGTGAGGACCGCCCACGCGTTCTCTCAACGCTTCGACGGCATGTTCGGCAAGGTCGACCGCCACAATTGCGCGTGGGGTGAAGCCAACCGCGACGGCGCGCCCGATCTTTATTGCACCACCGGCGCGTTCAAGGGCCAGGGAGAGGGCCCGAACCAGCTGTTCCTGCGGACGCAGGATGGATACACCAACGAGGCGACGGAACGTGGGGTCGCGGACGGCAGGGGGCGCGGGCGCAGCGTCAACTGGATCGACTTCGATACCGACGGTGACCTCGATATCTTCGTAGGGAACAAGCGACGGTTCAGCGCGGCCGCGCGGATGTTCCGTAACAACAACGGGAACTTCGAGAACGCCGACATCGGGATAGACGAGCCCGACGTAGCGAACGCGACGTGGGCCGACTGGGATAACGATCGCGACCCGGATCTGTTGATCCTGCGAGGCGTCGACCCGGCAGTGATGTACGAGAACATCGGTGGCAGGTTCCGACGCATCTCGCTGCCCCCGATCACGACGAAGAAGTGGCGCTCCGCATCGTGGGGCGACTTCAACGCCGACGGATGGATCGATCTCCATCTCGTGCGCGCGAAACGCGCCGTGCTCTTGCGCAACTCGGGGGGCGGATTCGAACGGATCGACGGGAGGCGCCTCGCCACGGGCCGGATGAGCGCGTGGCTCGATGTCGAGAACGACGGCGACCTCGATCTCTTCATCGTGCAGGGCGCGTTCGGCTTCCATCCCGAGCCGGACGCGGTCAACCGCCCCGACAGGCTCCTCCTCAACCGGCGGGGTCGCCTGACGCGGTTGCGACATCGTGTCCTCGACGGCCCGTCGCGCGGTACCGGAGGGAGCGTGACGATCTCCGACTACAACCGGGATGGTCGCGCCGACATCCTCGTCACCAACGGGTTCCAAGCAGAAGCGGGGCGTCTGTGGCTGATCCGCAACCGCTCGAGGTCGGGACGATGGATCGGGATCGACCTGGTCGGTCCTGCTCCCAATCCCCTCGGCTACGGGAGCCGCATCATCATCGAGACGAAGGGCAAGACGTACCGGCGACAGGTGACCGACGGGGTGACGTACCGATCGCAGCAGGAGGTGGGCTACGCGTTGTTCGGCCTTGCCACCGCCCGCCGGGCGGACATCCAGATCAAATGGCCGGACGGAACGAGAAGTTGCTACCGCGCGCGGACCAACAGAGCGATCCGAGCCGTGCACGGCCGAGCTCCGTGCAACTAAGCACGCAACCCGGATGAAGCGCATCGCCGCGGTCGTCGCGGCCGCCGGTCTGCTCGCCACAGCAGCGTTCCTGTTATTGAGAGACGACGCGGTCCCGCCACCGCCCGTTCGCAACGCGCCGACGACGGCCCAGATGGCCGATCGCATCGGCGCGCCGGTGATGCGATTGCTCCACAACGGAACCTTCGGCGGCGGCGAGGGCGGCGAGGTCATCTTCGTGCCCCGCCCCAACTACTACCTCGGGCCCGATGTCGACCTGACGAACTTCGGCACCGACACGCCCGAGACGTTCACCTCCCATCCGAACCCGTGGGCCTACCTGACGCGGGTCCCGTTGATCGTGAGCGCCCCGGGTCGCATCGAGCCCGGCGAGTCGTACGAGCCCGTGGAGCTGGTCGACCTCGCGCCGACATTCGCCGGCCTGCTCGGGGTCGACGGGTTCGACCCCGACGGGACTGCCCTCCCCGGCGTCGACGTGGGTGCGAACCCGCCGCGCCTCATCTTCACGGTCATCATCGACGGCGGTGGCTGGAACGTACTCGAACGGCATCCCGACGCGTGGGAAGAGATCCGCTCGATCGCGGACGACGGACTCCTGTTCCGCAACGCGTTGATCGGCTCGGCGCCGGCGATGACCGGCGCGATCCACGCCAACATCGGAACGGGCTCGTATCCGAAGACGCACGGCATCCCGACGAACATCTACTTCGAAGACGGGAACCCCGAGAACCTGCGGGTCCCGACGATCGGCGACCTGTGGGATCAGGAGGGCGACAACGAGCCTCTCGTGGGGGCCGTGGCCGTCCTCAGCACGCAGCTCGGGATGCTGGGACACGGCGCGCAGATGGACGGAGGCGATCGCGACATCGGCGTGTACTGGGACGAGGAGAACCATCGTTTCGTCGCGCGGGAGGATTACTACGCGCTCCCGGAGTACCTGCGCGAGACCGACTACGCAACGCTCGAGCGTTACGAGAACGACATGGATCTGCACGACGGCACCGAGGACGGGATGTGGTTCAGCGAGCCGATCCCGAACGTCAGGGAAGGATTGCGGCGCGCGTCGACGGCCGCGTTCGCGCGCTACGAGGGTGACAAGATCGTCGAGGTGATCCGTAACGAGCCCCTCGGCGCCGACGACGTCACCGACCTCTTCTACGTCCAGATGAAGAGCGTCGACCAGGCCGGGCACAACTGGAACATGATCAATCCCGAGGTGGGAGACGTCCTCGCGGAGACGAGCAGGCAGATCGCACGCTTCAAACGCGAGTTGGACGCGAAAGTCGGAGAGGACGCCTACGTGCTGGTGATCAGTGCGGATCATGGACAGCAGCCGCTGTCCTCGTCGACCGGCACGTGGATGATCAACTCGGGCGAGCTCGACCGTGATCTGGAGCAACGCTTCGGCGTCGACCTGCGCGTCGGAACGCATTACATCAACCTCTTCGAAGAAGGGGCCGACCACGAGCAGATCGCGCGCTACCTCGCGACCTACACCGTCGGAGACAACATCGCACCGGGTACGCCCGGAGAAGACCGGGTGCCGCGGTCGCTGCGTCGAGAGTTGATCTTCGCCGGGGCGTTTCCTGCGAGCTACGTCGAGGATCTCACTCCGAGACAGATCCGCGCGTTCGGCCCGAGCGATTACGGCCAGGGCGACCTCCTCAGAGAGGACTAGCTGAGGTACGGATTCTTCGGCTCGTCGACCTCTTCGATCTCTTCCGGGACCACGACGAACTCGCCATCGCGTTCGGCGAGCGTGCCCGTCACCGTGAGCCACTGGTCGTCTTCGAAGCTCTGGCCCGCCTCCCCCTCGATCGTCACGGAGTGCGGCACGACGTCGGCCGCGCAGCAGTAGATCGAGAAGCGCGTCAGCCGGAAGTCGCCGTCGGTTAGCTCGACGTTGTTGTTCACGAATCCGGTGAGTTCGATCGGCAGACCGTCCGCGATGCCCAGGTTCTGCGCGAAGGCCGCCGAGTCGGACGCGTACTCGATCTCTGTGAACGAGATGTCCTCGACGTCGGATGCCCGCGGCTGCAGGACTCCGGAGGTGAACGTCCCGGTGATCTTCCGCGACGCGGCGAGGGAGCCGAGGCTCGGGGTGGGAACCGCCAGCACCGCGATCAGAGGCACCAACATCGCCAAGAGGCCGAGGGCATCGCGCGTGGTCGTGCGGGGGCGGCGCACCGGTCGTAGGAGATGTGCGACCGTCGCCACGGTGAGCGCAACGGCCCCGAACACCACGACCCATTGCGTACGCGGTCCGATGTACCGGTTCACTTCGCCGGAGATGAGCAACCACACGAAGAACGCGGCCCACACCGCGAGCACGAGAACCCTCAGTGCACGTCCGATATCGATCCTCATCGCGCGAACACCTCGAACACCAGGGAACCCGCCAGCGTCACCGGCACCGCGACCGCGACCAGACGGAGCACGAAGCGTCTCCTGAACGACGCCGTGTAGAGGAACGAAAGCTTGAGGTCCAGGACCGGCCCGAACACAAGGAACGCGAGCTGCGAGCCGAGCGGGAACTGCGTGAACGACACCGCGACGAACGCGTCGGCCTCCGAACACAGCGACGACACATAAGCGACGGCCATCAGCGCGAGGGCGCCGACGAGCGGCGTACGAGCAACACCGGCGATCATGCTCTGCGGAAGCAGTGTCTGCAGTGCCGCCGCGAGCGCGGCACCCACGATGAGGAACTTCCCCATGAAGAAGAAGTCGCCGGCGAAGTGCTCGACGAACGCGGCACGCTTCTGCTTCGCCGTTAGGTCCTCGTGAGCGTGCTCGAGGTCATCGGGGCGCGGCCGGAGCAGGTCCTTGGCCCCCTCGGCCCCCAGCGCCCATCCCGTCACCAGCGCCAGCACGAGGCCGAGACCGGCACGACCGAGCACCATCTGGCCTGCGACGCCGCGGGTGGAGTAGGCCACCCATGTCGAGGCGAGGGACGATCGGGTTGAAGATCGGGGACGCCAGCATGAACGCGACGCCTGCCGACGGATGCATCCCACGCCCGATCAGCCGTCGCGCCACGGGAACCGACCCGCACTCGCAGACGGGGAACGCGAAGCCGCCCATCGCAGCGAGCGGGAGCTGCAGAGGGACCGGCAATCCTGCGACGCGCTGGAAGGTTCGGTCCGACACGTAGACCTCGATGATCGCCGAGACCGTCGCGCCGAGTAGCACGAACGGGATCGCCTCGACGACGATCGCGGTGAACACGATCGTGAACGTCTGCGCGATGGGTTGCTCGGCAAGTCCCAGGAGACGCGACCCGAGCACGAGCCCAACCACGGCCACGGCGATGACCGCGAGCAAACGCGAGAGATCCGGTCGCCGTGGCTGAGTTAATCCTGCCAGTTCTGCGGTCCCCATAGCTTCAACCTAGCGTGGCTCGGAGCTAGCCCGACGGGCTCGGCGTCGGAGTCGGGCCGCCCAACGCGCACGTCATCACTTCGTCCTGCTGCGAGCGGCCCCACACCGCCGCGAACACGTGCTCTCCGGCGCGCTCTTCGTAGCCTGTCGGCACGCGGTCCTGGTCCCAGTTGTCGCCGATCGTGTAGTGGAGGAGGAAGCCGACGACGTCCTCTTCGGTAACGGCGAGGTCGCGCATCACCTCGAAGTTGAGGAACAGGCCGACGCCGATGCTGTCGGCGACGATCGAGCGGCCTTCGGGGACTTCGAAATGCACGTCGAGGTCGCGCACGAGCTCGTCGTTGTTGATCGGCCATCCACCGGAGCGGCGTGGCGACGGTGTATGGCCGTGGTCGGCGGTGAGGATGACAACGTAATCGCCCACCTCGCGATCGAGGTAGCCGACGATGTCGCGCAGGCTGTCGTCGAGCGCGCGCACGGCACCGCGCATCTCGGGTGAATCCATGGTGTGCCGGTGACCGACGGTATCCGTCACCTTCAGGTTCGCGAAGAGCAGGTCGGTGACGTCGTCGCGTCCGTAATCACCGCCCTCGAGCATGCGCAGGATCGCGTCGGTCTCATGGCGCACCCACACGGGGTTGTCGTGGTACTCGCCGAAGATGGGATTCCCGAGCCACGCGCCGTCGCGCTCGCCGTCGGAGTCATCGACGGATTCCGCGTGCGCCGTCAGCCGCGACCAGCGGTAACCGGCGAGGGACCCGGGGGCCGAGTAGGTCCCGGGCATCTTCTGGAACTGGGCTTCGGGGTGATCGTCGATGTCGTACTTGCGGAACAGCGCGACCTCGTCGGCGTCGGCGCCGTCCAACGCGGCGCCGTGACCGAGCATCCCGAGCTGCCAGGTCCGCCACCCGATGAGACCGACCTTCGGCTCGTTACCGAGCGCGCGGTCGATCTCGTCGGCGAACGTCGTCGTGCGCATCGCCGACGGGTCGCCGCTACGGAACGCTTCGACGATCCGACCGCCACCGTCGCGGTAATAGATGCCGGTCACTCCGTGCTCGTTCGGATGGGTGCCCGTGCCGAGCGTCGTGTGGATCGACGGGGTGATCGTCGGTGACGAACCCACGAACGCCTCTCGGTACGAGGTCCCCCGTCGCTCGAGGCCGGCGAGGAACGGCCACTCGTCGGGCCACCGTTCGAGGACGTTACGGCCCGCGCCGTCCCAGACGAGCGTCACGATCAGCCGCGGCCGCCCCGCGCTATCGGTCAACGCCTCGTCGAGGACGCGGCCCGAGCGCTCCTCCAGCGTCACGCCGGTCAGCGCGCCCACGGTCGGGAACACGTCGACCAGCTCGGCGGGCGTGTCCACGGGCCCCTGAGCGGCGATCCGGGGGCCGTAGAGGACGAGCGGGACCCGGCTCAGGTAATCCCATGGCCCCGAGTGGTTCACGATGTCGAACGTCCCCGTGTAGTTGGGCTCCTGGGGAACCATCACGACGTCTTCCGAGCGTGGCTCGAACGTGCCGAGCCAGATGCGACGGAGGAGATCCGCGTCGAGATCGCAGGCTCTGTCGATCGGATCGTCCGAGTCGAAGATCCGGGCCGGGCCGGCCAGACGGCTCGCGGCCGTCTCGTCGCCGGGGCGGAGGAGCATGAACCCCGCGAGCCCGGCCGACACGGCGAGCGCCGCGCCCACGCGCAGCCACACACGTGCGCTCGAGCTACGCGGTTTCGTTCGCCTCATCGAGGCGATATCCCATCTTCTCCATCATCGGCGCGATGAGATCGACGATCGCTGCGATCTCGTCGGGGTTCTCTCGACGCCATTTGCCGCGCTCCGGTGGTGTGACGGTGTTGATCGGTGTCGTGCTCATCGCCGCGGCGCGCTGCCGGATCTCGTCTTCGTACGGCACGTCGGCGAACGCGAGCAGGCGCCCGACCTCTTCGACGGGGGACTCCACGAGGTCCTCGTAGCGCACGTCGGTCCAGCGCGCGGGATCGATCGTCCTCTGTGCGTTCAGCACATGCTCGTTAGAGGTGAGCCACTGCTTCGCCGCGACCATCTCGAGCGGGCCGTTCCGGTCCTCCTGCCACCCCGGATAGAGGACGAACTTCCACCACTTCGGATCGGTGCCCGGTATCGCGTGCCGTTCGGGCAGCTTGTAGGTGCGATAGCGAGGCGACCGCCACGCGTTGATAAGGGAGTTGACGTTGTCGCGCCCATCGCGCTTCAGGTAGATGTAGCGCGCGTTCGGAAAGATCGCATCGATGAACGGGATGCGCAGGACGTTGCGCGGGGTCTTGTCGATCAGCCTCTTGTTGCGACCCGTCACGAGCAAGAAGCTCCGCTTGATGCGAGCCGCCGCCTCGGGGTTGACGTCCGACGCATCGAGCACGTTCGAATCCCACCCGCGCAGTACCGGGTGGTAGTCGGCCTCCCAGACTTCGTGCGCCTCGGTGGGGCGCCAGTGCGCCAGGTTCGAGGAGCGACGCAGGACCGTATAGAGCAGCGTCGTGCCCGACCGCGGCGCGCCGATCACGAAGATGGGCCGGTCGAGCTCCGCGTTGGTCAGGAGGATCGCCGCATGCAAGGCCTGCTGGGAACGAAGGATGAACCGCTCCTTCTTCCAGCGGATACCGCCGTTGAACGTCGTCAGTAGGCTCTTCTTGATCTGATGACGGCTCGGAGACACATCCGTCATCCTACGAGCGGCCCCTTCGCAGCTTCGCGCGCTTGCGGATCCGGTTCCACACGAGTCGTTCCTCCGCGTCGATCCCCATCGCCTTGAGCGTTGCGAGATACACGACCGCAGCAACGACCAGCCCGGTTAGTTCGAGCCACCACTCGTCGCCGGGGAACAGACGCCACGCGAGAAGTACCAGCCCACCTGCGGCCGAAGCAGCGATCGGCTTGAGGATCGAGCGTCCAAATGGCTGGACACCGACGAATATCTTCGCTTCGACGACGCGAGCCGAGTTGATGGACGCGGTCACGATCGCGTCGACGACCGCCATGCCCACGGCGCCGTACTTCGGCACCGCCCACAACCCGCCGACGACGTACATGACGACACCTACGACGGAATTGAGGAAGTTGATGCCCGGCCGGCCCGTCATCGAGAGCACGTAGCCCGTGGGACCCGTGCCCGTATAGAAGATGTTGCCGACGGCCAGGATCGCCACCAGAACGGCTGCGTCTTCGCCCTTCGCCCCCACGAAGAGATCGATGAACAGGTCGGGCTCCAGGATCAGCGCGGTCCACACCGGGAACGAGAACGTGGCGACCCATCGCGTGATCACCTGGTAGAGCGATTCGAGACGCGCCATCTCGCCCTTGCTGTGAAGATCCGAGACCACCGGGGCCCAGATGTTCACGATGCCCCCGAGGAAGACGTTGCCCGGGCCTTGGAGCATCAACGCGATCCCGAACAATCCGGCCTGCGCGTTGGTGTCGAACGCACCGATGATCAGGACACCGAGCCCGAGCGCCTGGATGCCGAGCAGGGACGATCCGCCTTGAGGCAACGCGAACCGGATCATCGACCCCAGCTCGGCGTGGGGGCGCGCGGTGCGCTCTTCGGCGGTCATGATTCGTCGGAAGAAGATGGCGGCTGCGACCGCCGCGATCGCGAAGCTGGCGTTCAACGTGTGCACGAGTCCCACGACTTCCCCGCCGAGTAGCAGGACCGCAAGGCCGAGCAGGAAGCGAGAAGTCGGTTGGATGATGTTGCCCGCCACGACCGAAGGCACCATCGTCTTGTACGCCTGCGTGGCATACCGCCACACCTGCCCCAACGCGAAGAGCGGCACGTAGATGGCACCGATGCGGAAGAGGAAGACGAAGTCCTCGTGATCTCCCGCCGAATCCGCCAGGAGATCGGATAGAGGATCGGCCGCGACAACCAAGCCCGCGACGACGACCGCCGACGCTACCGATGTGGCGACGATCGAGACGCGCGCGCTGCCTCGCACGCCGGCTGGGTTGTTCTCGGCTCGGGCGCGCGAGATGAAGCGCATCGCGGCGTAATTGAAACCGGCGAGTCCGACCTGACCCGCTATCGTAAGAACCTGAGATACCTGCCGGTAGATCCCGAACGCGCTCGCCCCGAGGAACCGGAACGCGATCGCATTGATGAAGAACGACAGGCTCCGCTGTGTGACTTGCCCGAACAATTGCACCGCGCCGCCCTTCGCAACGGTCCGGACGTCGCCGGACAGTTCCTTGGACAAGGGCGGCTGTTGCGGATCCTCTCCTAGATCGCTCACGACGGGCGCGCCGTGGACCTCTTCCACGGTTTGGGGATCTCGAACGGAAGAAGTCGACCCTCGATACCGGTCACGCCCGCGATCGCGAGACCGAGCACGATCGATACCGTCAGCGCGTACACCGGTTCGACGTACAGACTCAGAACGACCCCGTGCGCGGCGAACGTCACTACCGCCATCGCGGCCATCGCGGAGAACAGGCGGTCGGTCGGCCCCCGCAACTGCCGCAGGTGGGAACTGCGGCGCGCGAACAACCATGCGACTACGTACAGCGCCATCAGCATCAGCGTGCCCGGTACACCTGCCCGGAACAGATAGTTGAGGTACGTGGAGTGCGAGCCGGCCTCCGGAACGTAGTGAAGGCCCGCAGGGACGTTGCCTTCCTCGTCACGAGGACGCTCGCTGCCGTAACCGAGCAGGATGTGGATGCCCTTGACCTCTCCCACCGTCTCCTCGTAGAGCGTCTGACGGGTGGCGACGCTGCCCTCGGCCCCCGCGCGCGCGGTGAGGGGATCGGCTTCGAACCTGATCAGGAACACCACGGTAAGCACGATCGCCGCCGCGACGACCGCCCCGACGACTTGGAGCTTGCGCCACCGCGACACCGGTAAGTCGATGAATAGATAGATCACGCCCACCGCGATCGCGGCCCACGCGCCCCGCGCGAGCGAGAACGCCGCACCAAAGAGGCAGCCGACGAGCGCGGCCCACCCGATCCATCGCCGGCGGCCGCGTTCGGTCCAGATGACGAAGAAAGCGAACGGCAGGGCTGCGGCGCAGACACCCGCGTAGGTCAGCGCGTTGCGAGGGAAGCTGCGCATCCGCGGGATCTGATTGCCCGGCGCGAGACCAACGTTGTCGTAGATCAGTTCGATGTCAAAGCGCTGCAGCTCGTCCTCGACATGACGGGCGGAACCTTCGAAGCGCACCACGAGATCGGTTCCGAAGGCCTTGAACGACGCGCGGTAGGTCTCGAAGTCCGGCACCTCGGGATTATCCTTGCGGTAGCGCTCGAGGGTCCGGCGCAACTCCTTCGCGCCGCCGTCGGCCGCGCGCTCGTACTTGATCATGCCCGTCGAGTTCACGAATGCGTTGATCCCATAGGCGCGCTCGACCGGCGCACTGACCTTCTCGTCCTGTAGGGCTTCGATGGGAAGACCGATCCACTGCAGGAAGACTGCGATCGTGCAGACGATCACGAAGACGAGTAGTCCGGAGGCCGTGCGACGGCGCGCTTCGAGCCGTTCGAAGGACTCGGCGACGATCAGGATGGCGCCGCTGATCAGGACCTGTAGACCGAAGAGCAACACGAAGTGCTTGCGATCGCTGGGCAGGACGACGGCCGCCCCGAGCATCGTCCAGAACGCGAGCGCGATCGGAAGCCACGTCCAGCGGCCGGTGCCCGGCAATCGCCGCTGTCGCAACATCCCGAAGAGCCACCGCACCACGACCGCGAACCAGCCGACGAGCATCACGAACGGCAGCATGTCGACGAGCCAGCCGACGATGCCCATGAAGAGCGGTGAGACGATCGCGTACGGAAGCGGAAGCACCCAGCCGAGCGTCATCGCCGCAACGGCGAAGCACCACATCGCGATCACGCCGGGCACGAAAGACTCGACGCTGAGCCCGATCAGCCACGCGACGAGCCCGATCGCCATCGAACCCGCCGTCGCGCTCCACAGCAGACGCGTCGTGCGACCGCGAGCGTCGGTGGGCAGGCGGTCCAACTCGTCCAGGACCATCTACGGTCCCTGGAGACGCCCCGATCGCACGAATCTGAAGCGCGACCCGGACCGGACGGCTAGAACCACACCCAGTACTACGGCCAGGACGAGCGAGATCCACGCGATCGCGGACGAGAAGGGAGCTTGCGCTACTGCAAGCACGACGATGCCCACGACCGCGAGCAACGCGATCGAGAGAGCGGGCACCAACCCGACGGCCTGAGCGAACTCGCCGTCGCGGAGGAACCACCGGAACGCGAGGGCCCCGGGGAGCAGCAGGAGGATGAAACCACCGAGGACCCGGAACAGGTGTCCGAGACCCGGATCGACGAGCGCAAGTGGTTGCACGATCGGCACGTCCTCGTGCTCACCATCGACCCACTTCGTCACGTGGTCACCGACGACCCAGATCTCGGCGACGTCCGACAGGTCCCGCAGCCGGTTCGCGTCCTGGCCGAGGCCCGCGTTCGCCCCGTCGGCGTTGAACGCCGCCGCGACCACGACGATCGGCGCGTCGCCCGAGGCTTCGATCGCTTCGGTGGCATCCTCGAGGGTCCCCTCGGATACCGCGTCGTAAGTCTCTTGGCCGACACTCGTGGCTTCGCCCGCGACGAAGTTCTCGACCTCGCCGAGGTAGAGATACGCCTCGTCGAGCCAGCCGGGCGGCAACCCGTACCGGGCCGTGTTGCCGACGAGCTTCGTTGCCCCGTAGACCCGCGGCGAATGGTCCGTCGTGTCGGTGACGAAGACAACGGGCCTGGGCTCCCCCTCCGTCCTCAGGACGGCGGCCAGTTGCTCGAGCGACGTTCTTTCGTCGGCGGAGAGCCAGCCGCCCTGCGCGTTGTTCCAGCCCGACTTCTCGAAACCGGTTCTGAAGTTGACACCCACGATGACCGCGAGTGCCACGACGCCGAGCAGGGCGACGCGCGCGAGACCACCGCGACGCGAAACCGCAACGAAGAAGCGCGCGGCAAAGAAGATCCCGACACCGACAAGTAGAACCCACGCGAGCGTGGTGTTGAAGAAGCGGTAGTAGGGATAGGTCAGACCGGCGACGAAACCGAACAGTCCGGCCAAGGGCGCGAGCCACACGATCGAGACGCGCGCGAGTTCGTCGTCGACGGCGTTACGGAGTCCGCCGGCGAGCAATCCGGCGATGCCGATCACGAAGAGCGGACCGTTGAGGATGGGATTCATCGCGTCGATCCACAGCAACAGGCGGTCGACGAAGAAGCTCGCTTCGTAGGGAGGAGGCAGCGCGGCATCGCTCAGCGACGCCTTCAACCCCCAGATCCCGATCGTCCAGATCAAGAACGTGACGACCGCGGCCCCCAGGGCCGCAAGCAGCAATGGCCCGTCGTCTCGGAGCACGCTACGCAGGTTGAAGCGACGGAACACGAGCCGCACCACGGCCATCGCCCCCAGAATCACGCCGAAGATCACGAGCGTGGTTGGGTGCGTGAGCCCGCATAACAGCAGGAACGTCGCGAAGCCGATGCGCGCGGCCCCCGAGGTGCGTGCCGGCTCGATGAACAACAACGACGCGGCGAGGAAGAACAGCGCCAGGATGTTGTCGAGGTAACCCACGAAGGGCGGTGTCAGATAGAGGCTCGCGGCCCCGAACGCGACCGCGTGGAAGATCAGTGCGTCGCGCCGCTGCTGGTAGGCGAACCCGGCGAGCAACAACGCGGTCAGCACGGGGATACCGACCATCAACACCGCCGTGGTCGATAGCGTGGCGACGTCGCCTATCCGTCGCAGGTAAGAACCGATGACCGGGGCGGTGACGCGGTAACCCCCGGCGTACATCCCGCCGGCGTCACCGACCTTCGGTCCCTCGATCTCGACCATGGTCCGCGGCTCCTCCGACATGAGGGCCTCGGTCCGCCACGTGTAGTACGCGGGGTCCTTGGTGGGGGCCACGCGATCGGGGTTCGTGAAGAACGTCCACCCGAACAGCGCCACGAGGATCAGCCCGGTGGCTATGAAAGCGACCGGGTGATCGAGCGCCCTGAAGATTCCGGTATCGAGGTTCTCGACCTCTCCGCTCCGGGCGCGCCTGGGCAAGGTATCCAGAGGCATCGGTGGCCGCATCCTAACCGGGGCAAGCCGTGGCCCCGGGGACCATCAGGGCGTCGGAGAACCCCCCGGGCAGGTGATCGAGGGCAGCATCCGGGCGGGGATCACCATGTCGAACAGGCGAGAGCCGGGGCCGAATCGCCCCGCTCCTCCGACCACCATGTCGGGCCGCTGGGTGTTGTCGACGAGCCGGTAATCGCCCAGGAAGCGGGCCACGTCCTCGACCGTCACGCCGCGCTCGGCCATCTCGTCCTCGAGCAGGAACGCCTCCGTCGGCCACACCGCCCGGGTGATCGGGCCGAAGGTCTCGTCGATGTCGCTCTCGATCTCGCGCGGATCGATGCCGTAGGCATCTATCGCCTTCGCGTCGGGCTGCTGTCCATGATCCGCGGTCACCACCAGCACGTACTCACGCTCACCGACCTCCTCATCAAGGAAATCGACGAGCTCCCCGAGCTGCCTATCGGATTCGATCAGCGCGTCGTGGACGAACTCGGAGTTCATGTTGAAGTAGTGGCCCACGCGATCTATCTGCTTGTAGTTCGTGAACAGCAAGTCGGTGATCGCGTCGTCGCCGTAACCCTCGTCGCGGATGAGGTTCATCATCGCCCGCGTGTGGTACTTCACGAATGCAGGTGTCTCCTCCCATCGCGTCACATCCTCGAGGTCGACCTCTCCCCGCCACTCGCCGTCCGCATCGCCGTCGACGGCATCGAAGGATTCGAGTTCCTCCTCGAGGCCGTCGGTCTCGGCGATGGACGGCGGCAACCGGTAGAAGTCCTCGTTCGTGATCCACTCGTTCGTCTCGATGTCGAGCCACACGGCGTCGTCCTTGTCGCCACCTACCTTCTCGGCCCCCTTGCCGATCATGCCGAGGTGCCACGGCTCATAACCGACCATCCCGACGAGCGCGCGATTGCGGTTCTGCTCGTCCCACCGTTCCGCGAGCGTAGGGACCTGGATAAAACGCGACGACTCACCCTTCAGGAACGCGTCGACAACCTCGCCGTTCTCGTCGCGCATCGGGACGCCGGTGATCCCGTGGGTCGATGGGAAGTAGCCCGTGCCGAGCGTCGTGTGAACCGCGGGCGTGACGGATGGGTTGGAGCCGACGGTCGCGTTGTACGACACGCCGGCGGCCATCAGGCGCTTGAGGTTCGGCCAGTCGTCGGGCCACTGCTGCAGGGTGTTCCAACCCCCGCCGTCCCATACGACGACGACGATCAACCGCGGAGCTCGCCGCAGCGAAGCTCCGGTGAATTCAACGACCTCGCTCAGAGACGAACCGTCTGCTCGATAGAAGCCGCGCATCAACTTCATCAACGTCGGGGCGACGTCGGCGGTCGTCGCCGGTTCGGTGACCTCGGCGTAGGAAGGGATGAAGCCGGGACCGTAGAACACGAGGGGAACCTCCTGCAGGTACGGCCATGGACCCGAGTGACTCCATCCGCCCCCTCCGCTCGCCATGTACGCCGGGTACTTCGGGAGCAGCGCGATCTGCCCACTCCTCGGCTCGAAGTAACCCCGCTGCGTCCGGAGCAGCCACTCCTCGCGGATCCCACACGCTTGTGCCGAGAAGCTCGGGACGTCGCCACGGTCGTCGAACACGCCCGCGAGCGAGAGAACGACCACCACGAGGGTCGCGGCAAGAACAACGGTCGGTACGCGGTTGCTTCGCGCACTCGCAGCCAACGAACGCACTTAGGGCCGGGCCTCCGCGGCTGTCGTGCGGGGGGCGAGCAACCCGGCGGCGCGGAACCACGCGGCGAGAAGGCCGACGCCGATCAGGAACACGACACCCATCGCGGCGATGAGGAGGCCCTGCAGGTCCGGGCTCCAGAAGATGTTCAGGATGGCGGCCGCAAGGACCCACGCGACGTTGTAGGCGATGTCGTAGAGAGAGAATGCACGGCCCCTGAAATCGTCGCCGAGGGCCTCCTGCACCATGGTGTCGAGCGAGATCTTCCCGAGGAAGAAACCGAAGCCGAGGAAGAACGTGAGCACCGCGATCGAGATCTTCACCTCGATGCCGCCAAGGACCGCGACCGCGACGCCGGCCAGCGTCGACGACGAGAGCACGATGTGCCCCGTCGAGCGCGCCTTGTCGCGGAACACCCCCGCGGTGAGGAACCCGAGCCCCGCGCCCACGGCACCGGCCCCACCGGTGAGGATCAGGATCTGCAAATCGTCCCCCGCGACCAGCTCGCGCGCTATGAGGCCGATCCCTGCGATCGAGAAGCTCCATAGCAACCGCAGCCAGAAGTACGTGCTGATCGATGCCGCCGCCTTGGGGACCCGGGCAACCTCGCGCAGACCGCGCCAGATGTTCTGGATCACGTTCATCAGCTCGGTGACGAAGCGCGACCGTGCTCGTGGCTCTCCGGCTCGCTTGATCGCGAGCGCGATGGCTCCACCGACGATGTAGACGGCGGCTCCGACGAGGACGATCGGGCGGACCGAGATGAACTGCGTCGCGATGAACGCTAGCCCGGCCCCGCCCAGTTGGAACAACGCTCCGCCGAGTTGCGACACCGCGTTGCCCTCTACGAGTGACTTCTCGTCGACCGTCGCCGGCATCGCTGCCGCCTTCGTCGCCAGCACCACTCGCGTCGACGCGAGCGTGAGCATGAAGGCGAGGAACAGGCCCACCTCCGGCATCGCGCCGATGCCGACCAGACCGACGACGAGCATCACCGCTCCGCGCAGGCCGTTCGCGAGGAACAACAGTCTCCGCCGGTCCCAGCGATCGATCACGACCCCGAGGAACGGACTGATGATCGAGTACGGGACGAAGATGTAGAGCGCGATCCGCAGGAGTTCCTCCGGCGACCGGGCCCCCTCGACATCGAAGCCCTTCTGTCCGCCGAACGCGATGAACTTCGCCAGAGCGGTCTGGACGATCCCGTCGCCGGCTTGGGCCGCGAACTGCACGGCCATAAGAAGGCCGAAGTCACGTTGCTTGAACATGAGCGCGATCCCGCGCTTGATCATTCCCATCGGTGCATCGACCCTACCTGTGCGGCACGGCAGCGTAGTAACTCCGGTGTCGACGTACCATCTCGCCGGTGACCAGCAGACCGGCCGCGACCCGATCGACCGGGGGGGGTTCGTTCGACGCACGGAGGTGATCCGAAAATGGCTGAGAAAAGATCCGCGAAGAAGGGCACGCAGAAGCCCGCCAAGAGCTCCACGGCGACCAAGAAGAAGTCCACAGGATTCACGAAAGAAGAACGAGCCGCGATGAAAGAGCGCGCTCAAGAGCTGAAGGCGGAAGCGAGCGAGAGCGATGTGCTCGCGAAGATCGCCGAGATGCCGGCCCGGGATCGCGCCATCGGCAAACGGCTCCACGCCATCATCAAGGCCAGCGCGCCCGAGCTCTCGCCGAAAACCTGGTATGGGATGCCCGCCTATGCAAACAAGGACGGCAAGGTCGTCTGCTTCTTCCAGAGCGCCGAGAAGTTCAGCTCGAGGTACGCGACGTTCGGCTTCAGCGACGAGGCGAACCTCGATAAAGGCGCCATGTGGCCGACGTCCTTCGCGCTGCGGGAGTTGACCGCCTCAGACGAGGCAAAGATCGCCGCGCTCGTGAAGAAAGCGGTGAGCTGAGGAGGACCAAAGTGCCACTGCCGCCACCGCCCGCTGCGCTAGGGGATCCCCTCGCGCACTACGCCGGGCGGCGACGTGAGATCGCCGAAGGCCCCGTAGTCGCCTAAGCCGAAGGACTCGATGTCCTCGTCGGTCAGCGCTTGCAGGTACTCCGTCGAGAACGCGGCCGCGAACAACGTGTCGTCGAGACGATCCTCCGGCACTCGATCGAGGCCGGCGATGTCTTCGGGGAGGTTGTCTTCCACGGTGTAGGTGCCGAGGAATCGGGCGACGTCGGAGAGGTCGACGTCCTCGCGCTCGACGGCCTCCATGTCGAAGTAGATGTCGACCGGCGTCGACTTCTCGAGGATGTTTCCGAACCGCGTCTCGATGTCGCGCTCGAGCTCGTCGGTGCCGATCCGCCATCCCCCGATCGTGTCGGGCAACGGCTGCTGACCGTGATCGGCACTCAGCATCACCACGTAGTTGTCGCGTCCGACGCGCCGGTCCAGTGTCGCGAGGAAACGGGCGATCTGCCGATCCGTCTCGCGGATCACGTCGGCCTCCTCCGGCTCGATCATGTTGTACTGATGTCCGGCGAAATCGGGCATCTTCATCTCGACCCAGAAGAAGTCCGTCAGGTCGTCACGTCCGTAGGGCTCGTTCTCCAACACCTCGACGACCGCGTCTCCGGTGAAGCGCGCGAAGGCAGGTGTCGCGGGACGGATCAGGGGCAGTTCCTCCTCGTCGAGCCCCGTGATGTCGTTGCCGAACCAGAGCCCGTCGCGCAAGCCGTCCCGAGGATCGAGTTCTTCCTCGTAACGCTCGATCGTGGGGATGTCGGTGGTCTGGAGATATGCGGGAAGCTCGTAGAACTCCTCGTTCGTGTACCACTCCATCTCGTCGACATGCCAGAGCACCGCATGGTCGCGATCGGCCCCCTCGCGTTGCGCGCCGCGGCCGATCATCCCGAGATGCCAGCCCTCGTAGGACACGGTCCCGACCAGGGGACGGTTGCCGTGCGCCTCGTCCCACAGCTCCGACACGGTGGGCTCGCGCAGGTAGCGGCCGTCGGCGTTGTCGAGCCATGTGTCGGTGTTCTCGCCGTCCGGCCCCCGCATCTGGTTGCCGGGGATCCCGTGGTCGATGGGGTAGGTGCCCGTGCCGAAGGTCGCATGGAGCGCGCCGGTGATCGAGGGGGCCGAACCGATCGTGGCGTTCACGAACGTCGTGCCCTCGCGGCGCAGCTTCGCGATGGTCGGCCACGACGTGGGGTGCTCCTGCAGCGCGTTCCACCCTCCGCCGTCGATGACGACCGAGAAGATCAGCCTCGGCGTCTTGGTTGGGTCATCGACATCAAGCGGCTCGACGCCGGTGTCGAAGTCGAAGTCGAGCATGCGCGCCATCGTCGGCGCGATAGCTCCGATGTCGACCGAGTCGGTCACCTCACGCCCGCGCTCGATGCCCGGGCCGGTGAAGATGATCGGAACGCGGGCGAGATAGCTCCACGGGTTCGGGTGCGACGTCGAACGCGAGATCTCGTCGGTGCCGATCGTGCTCGGCTCCCAACTGCCGATCATGAAGTGGTGCGGTTTAGGGACGAGCATGATCTCGCCGGAGCGGCCTGCGGCGTGGCCGCGATAGACGTTGCGCATCACGTCAGTGCCTACTGCGCGCGCCATGTGCTCTTCTGTCGGCGCGCCTTCGGGCACGCCGCGTTCGGGACGTAGGACGTAGAACGCCCCCGCGGCAACGACGATGGCGATGAGAACGATGATCGTGACGCGCTTCAACGATTCACTCCTTCTGAAGGTAGGTCTGCGACCCTAAGCGCGGCCGTACACGGAGATGTGCGACTGGCTCGACGATGTGAACATGTCCCGCCGCCACGACGAGTAGCGCTCGCGCAGCTCCATGCCGGCGAGCTTCGCCATCAGGTCCATCTCCGAGGGCCACACGTAGCGCAACTTGACCGGATAAAGCTTCGTGCCCTCGTCGGTTATGAACACGTGCTGGCTGGTGATCGTTTGGAGCGCAGGATCGTGCAGCGCGGCGTTCAGCTGGACGCGGTCGAGCTGGACATCCTCCACCCCGAGGCTCTGGTGGCGGGTGAAACGGGTGACGTCGGGGACGAACGCCTCGACGACGAAGATGCCCTGGTCGGTCAGGTGGCCGGCGACGTTGGTGAAGCAGCGCAGTTGGTCCTCCTGCGTCGTCAATGCGAACAGCGTGTTGAAGACGAGAAAGATCACCTCGAACGATCCCGGAATACCGACGTCGGCGAAGTCGCCGATCGTCACCGGGATGTCTCCGCCTCCGGGCTTGGCGCGGAGGCGGGCGACCATCGCCTCGGAGATGTCGATGCCCGATACCTCGATCCCGTTGTTCTTCAACGGCAGGGCGATGCGGCCGGTGCCGATGGCGAGCTCTAGGGCCCGAGCCCCGCGCGCCCGCTCCGTCAGGAAATCCACCGCCGCCGCCTTGTCGAAAACTTCCTCGTAGAGCTCGTCGTAAACGTGTGCGATCCGCTCACCGTAGGTCGCTTCGTCCCAGTTCATCCCGGGAGTCAACCACGGCCCGTGCTACCCTGCCCTCGGTCCCCTTCGTGGGCCCTGACCTGGTCTTTTACCTTCTAGGAGGCCTTCCAACGTGGCTCTGAGGATCCTCGGCGCCGTCGTGGCGGCACTACTCGCCGCCTTCGCCGTGAGGCGTTACCGCAAGGACCAGCTGCGCCGCGGCGAGCTGATCCTGGTCGCGGTCGTGGCCGGCGCGCTCTCGATCGCGGCGGTGGCCCCCAGCCTCTACGACCCGATCCTGCGAGGGCTCGGTTTCGAAGCCGGCCAGGAGCGACGCATCATCGGACTGCTGGTTATCTCCAACCTGTTCACGCTCGCTCTCGTATTCCGGGGCTTCTCGCGCGACGACCAACTCTCGAACGAGGTCGGCGATCTGGTGGATCACCTGGCGATGTCACGGTTCCGGGAAGGAGGCCGCATCGAGGCCATGGGGGCTCTCGCGGTGGTCATCCCCGCGTACAACGAGGAGGACAACCTCCCGGCGGTGCTCGGTCAGATGCCCGAAGATGTCGCGGGGCTGAGGGTGGTCCCGATCGTGATCGCGGACGGCTGCACCGATGAGACCGCACGGACCGCTCGTAACTTCGACGCGTACGTGATCTGCCGCGATCTGCGCCGCGGCTCGGGGGCCGCCGTGCGACTCGGATATCAGGCCGCGATCGAGGCGGGGGCCAAGATGGTCGTCACTCTCGACGGCGACGGCCAGCACGATCCGAAGGAGATGGGACGTCTCGTGGAGCCGTTGCTCACGGGCGAGGCCGACATGGTGCAGGGGTCGCGCGTCCTCGGTTCGTTCGAGATCGAGTCGAGCGCGCGTAAATACGGCGTCAAGCTCTTCGCTCGGTTGCTGACGACGCTCGGCCGCACGAAGATCACCGATCCGTCCACGGGATACCGGGCCGTCACGGTCGATGCGCTGCGCCGGTTGGATCTCCGGCAGGATCAGTTCTACGTCTCCGAGCTCATCCTCGACGCGGCCCGCAAGGGTTTCCGCGTGGTCGAGGTGCCGATCACGATGCGGCGGCGTGCCAGCGGTCTAACGAAGAAGCCGCGCACGTTCCGCTACGCCTGGGGCTTCAGCAAAGCCATAATGCGCACCTGGCTCCGCTGAACTTTTCTAACTGAGCAACATGTGAGCGCGCTCTGAGACGCGCGGTTCACGCCTCTGCGATCGGATTCGCTGGATCAGCTCGAGAGTTTGGCGCGGGCGCTTGATCACATCGGCCCACGTGACGTATTCAACATGGAGCCCGAGGGTAACCAAACGGTCGTGTCGCAGAGCATCATCTTCAGAGGCTGCATGTCCGTCGTGCCACAGCCGACTGTGGCCCTCGATCACCAACTTCTCGGGAGGATAGAGAAAGTCGGGCCTAATGATCTTTCCGTCGAGCGCCTTTAGTTGGTGTTGAAGTTCGGGCAAAGGTGGGGCCTGCACGAGCAACTCGAAGATGATCGTTTCGAGCGGCGAGTTCGGATACTCGTCAAGATCCCATCTCTCACGGATGAGTCGGCGCAACCTCTCGCACCCCTTCCGGCCGCGGCGTGCTGTTCGGAAGAGGCAGTAGTCGAGCGCCGCGATCGTGGTGAGGCCGCGGAAGAGGGCGTTGTCGAGTGTGATCGCCGCCCGGCGATCGGACAACTGGCCGCAAAGATCGAAGAGCGTGCGCTCGATCGAAGTGACGGGGATGCCTCGGGACGTCGTGAGCTGCTGTTCGGGCAACCGCTTCGTCGTATGGACCACGATTCCACACCTCGGCATTGGCTTCCGCCGTAGATGAGTGACCACTTCGATCGGCGGCTCTTCACATCCCGGGAGCCCGTAAAGGAAGCCGGCCGCCTTGCCCGCCGAAGCCCCACCCGACCACAAGCAAGCTGCAATCTGATCCCGCTCCCAACTGGGCGCCGTACCCGCGAGGCAATACACCCCTGGATGAAGCGTGATCCAGCGCCCCGTCTCGACCCGATGCTGAACCATCCGGGCAGTGAATCCGCACGAGTAAGCCTGGGTCCGGGTGAACACGCCGAACTGGAATGACGCCAGCCGGGCGAGGGCGACATCGGGCTCGATAAACATCGGTGCATCATCTCGACGGGGTGTGACAACTTCGAACCGCGCGTCTGAGAGCGCGCTCACATGTTGCTCAGTTAGAAAAGTTGGGCGGGGGTTAGATGGCGTCGGCTGTTAGGTAGTAGTCCTCGGCTTCGTCGTCCCAGTCCAGGTCCACGACTCCCTTGGCCCGGGCCGCCTTCACGAACTGGAGGAAGCCTCCGTAGCCGTAGTCCTTCTCGCTGAAGCCCGGATTGCGCTTACGCAACTCGTTCTTGAGCCCGGACAACAGAGGCGAGCCGTTGCGTTGCTCGAGCTCACTCACGACGTCGCGCAACAGCTCGAACGCGTGCGCTTCGCCGCCCCCGTCGGAAGGAAAGTCGACGACCGGGTCACCCTCCGCGGTCCCCTGACGGAGCTCGATCACGCCCATCGTCTCGAGATGTCGCATCAGCTCGCCCCAGGTACGGAAGCCGTAATCGCCCTCGGTGAACGCGGGGTCCTTGCGCAGGATGACGCGCTTGATCATCGACGACAGGATCGGGCCCTCCGTGGAGCTCTGCAGTCCCGACAACGTTCGGGTCACTAGCCGGGACAGCTCGGCGAGGTCCGAGACCTCCTCCTCGGGCTCACCCTCATCGGTCTTCTTCTTGCGAGAGGCGCTGCGCCGAACGGTGCCCGGCCCGAGCAAACGCTCGTAGTACAGGAACTCGTCGCACGCGCCCGGCAGCAGTTCCGAGGTCGAACCCTCCACGCCCACACCGATCACCTTGCGATTCAGCTCCCTGAGTTTCAGCACGAGCGGAGTGAAGTCGGAATCCCCCGACGCGATCACGAAAGTCGTCAAGAAGTCACGTTCGAACGAGAGCTCGAGCGCGTCGACCGCGAGCTTGATGTCGGCGGCGTTCTTGCGCACCATCCCGGTTCGCTGTGGGACCTCGATCATCTCGATGCGTTGCGCGACGAGGCCGGGCCGGTATTCGGAAAAGAGGTTCCAGTCGGCGTAGGCGCGACGGATGACGACGCGGCCCCGCTCCGTGAGAGCGTCCATGATCACGCCCATATCGAGCGTTTCGCCGCGGCTCTTGGCGCCGATCGCGAGGTTCTCGAAGTCGACGAACAGAGCTACCCGATCTTCCTCATTCGCCATCCAGTACCACCTCCTCGACGTAGGGAGGTCGGTCGATCGCCTTCACCGCTATCCGCCCCTCTGCCAGCCCCAGGATTGCATCTCCCGCCAGTTTGCGCCTCCACCCCTGAAGGACCCGGTGCCGCTTATCGTCGAGGGCGCCGGAGAAGAGGTCGCCGAGCAGGCTCTCGATCTCGCCCCGCGTCGCAACGAGCTCCGTCGCCATGCCGGCCGCCTCGCAGCGGGAGCGAACGACCGCGTCGGCGAGTCCCGACAGCATGCGAGCCCTCGCCTGCGCCGCGCGGGAGGGACCGGCCGCCTTCTCGACGGTCGGACTGGTGCGCCCTTTCTCGATCGCGGCCAGGATGCTTGCGCCCGACTTCTCGGCTTCGCGCGCGTTGAGACCGCGGATGTCCTTCAGGCCCCCTTGCGACTTGGGAGCGCGACGGGCGAGCTCGATCAACGTCGGATCCTTGATCACCCACCCGCGCGGGATGTCGCGCTGCGACGCGGTCTCCTCGCGCCACCGCGCCAGCTCCTTCAGCACCGCGGTCTGCCGCGGCGACAGCGCGCCCCGGCCCCCGACCTTGCGCCACACCTCGCCGGGTTCGACCGCATAGGTCTCGGGCAGGTCGAACACCGACATCTCCTCAAGAGCCCAGTCGAGGCGCCCCTGCTCCTCGAGGCGTTGCGAGATCTTGTCGGCAACCGGTCCGAGGTAGCGCACGTCGTCCGCCGCGTACTTCAACTGTGCATCGGTCAGAGGCCGACGACACCAATCCGTGTACGACTCCCCCTTCTCCAACGCCACGCCGAGAGCGGCCTCGACCAAGCGGCCGTACGCGAGCGATGAGCCGTACCCCGCGAACCCCGCGGCCATCTGGACGTCGAAGACCGAACGCGGACGCGCGCCGAACTGCTCGTAGAAGAGCTCGAGATCCTGACGCCCGGCGTGGACGAGGATCTCGATGTCGGGATCGTTGATGATGTCGACCACCGCGGAGAGATCGTCGAGCGCGAGCGGATCGATCAGATAGATGTCGTCGCCGACCGCGACCTGGACGAGGCACAGCTTGGGCCGGTACGTGCGCTCGCGAAGGAACTCCGTATCGAGCCCGACGCGCCCGGCCCCGCGCGCGTCGGCGACGACGGCGTGCGCTTCGTCTCGCGCCGAGACGAGGGGGTATCGCTGCTGAGCCGAATACGATGTCAAGACTCGGGGAGACCCAGCTCCCGCGCGATCAGGATGCGCATCACCTCAGAGGTCCCTTCACCGATCTCGAGGATCTTGGAGTCACGGAAGTGCCGGCACACCGGGAACTCTTCGATGTACCCGTAACCACCGTGGATCTGGACCGCCTCACGCGCGACGTCGACCGCGATCGTCGATGCGTACAGCTTCGCCATCGCGGCTTCCTTCTTGTACGGACGCCCGAGTTCCTGCAGCCACGCGGCACGGTAGTACGCCTGTCGCGCGAGCTCGGTCTTCGTCGCCATGTCTGCGATCTTGAACTGGATCGCCTGGAAGCTGCCGATCGACTTCCCGAACGCGGTTCGCTCCTGGGCGTACTTGAGACACTCGTCGACACATCCCTGCGCGAGCCCGACCGCCAGGGCCGCGATCGCGATGCGACCGTCGTCCAGGATCTTGAGGAAGTTGGCGAAACCCTTGCCGCGCTCGCCGAGGAGGTTCTCCTCCGGCACGCGGCAATCGTTGTAGGACAACTCGTGCGTATCCGAATGCCACCAACCCATCTTTCGATAACCCGGCCCCACCTCGAAGCCCGGCGTCCCGTTCGGCACGACGATCGCCGAGATCTCCTTGCGCCCACTCGCCTCGCCGGTCACCGCGGTGGCCGTCACGAATGACGTGATCGGGGTTCCCGAGTTCGTGATGAACGCCTTCGAACCGTTGATCACCCATTCGCCACCTTCGAGACGTGCGGTAGTGCGCGTCGCACCTGCGTCCGAACCGCCACCCGGCTCCGTGAGTCCGAAACCGGCGAGGGCCTCGCCCGATGCGAGCTGCGGCAGCCACCGTTGCTTCTGGTCTTCGTTGCCGAAGCGGTACACCGGCATCGCCCCGAGGCCGACCGCGGCCTCCAGCGTGATCGCGAGCGACGAGTCGACCCGGGCGATCTCCTCGATCGCCAGACAGAGCGTCAGGAAATCGGCTCCCGAACCCCCGTAGGACTCGGGGAACGGAAGCCCGAACAGGCCCAGGTCGGCCATCTGTTTGACGGCGTCCATCGGAAGCTCGTGCTCGTGGTCCCAGCGCTCGGCGTGGGGCCGGATCGCATCGTCGACGAACGCCCTGACGGTCTTGACGAAGTCCTGCTGTTCGGGCGCCAGATCGAAGTCCATCGCCGCACCTTAATGAATCACCGGGTCCCCCCGGCCGCGGCCCGCCGCGTGACCGTTTCGTCCGGTTTGTTTAGCCATACATCGGTCTGATAGTGATGGGGGGCCATGCAACGGGACCCCCGGCATTATCGAGAGGCGGCCCGTTTGTTATGGGACCTCCCGCCGGAACGGCTCTCGGAGCTGGCATCGGGTGGATCAGACACGACACAGAGTGTCCGCGACGCCGCGCACATGGCGCTCGGTGTGAAGCGTGAGTTCCTCGACCCCGCCGAGTTCGGGAGTGAGGAGGCCGCGCTCGACCGGCTCGCCGCGAACCTCGCGATGCTCCCCGCCTTCTCGTTACAGGAGATCGGGTCGGCGTCCGGACGGCGTCCGGTCTCGGACGCGCCGCCCGCGCCGTCGTTCGCGCTCGAACCGAAGGGCCGAACGCGACGCCGTGTCTTGCGCCTGTTCGTAACGGTCTTGGTCCTCCTCCTGGCCCTCGAAGCGCTCGCGCAGGCCGGGATCCCCGTCCCGTCGCCCATCGGAACCGTCGTCGACGGGATCGGAGGCGAGCCGCGCTCCATCGATAAGCTGAACGGAAGGGATGCGCGCACGATCCCCCATGACTTCACCATCGCACGCGTGAACGACGAAGGTTTCCTACCGCTCCCTGCCGCAGACATCGCGAAACAACGCACCGCGGAGCGCGTTAGGAAGCCGAAGAACGAGAACCACGCCGGCGGGCGCCGGCTTCACTTCGCGCAAGGCCGCGACGCGAACAAGGACCGCAAACCCGACGCCGCGTCCCCGCGGCAAGCATCGAGGCCGACCGGACGGGATCGGCGCGCCGGCTCGATCGCTCGCCCACGTCACGAGCGGAACCCCGGACGCGAACGGACCGCGTCGGGACGGACGCGGTCGAGGCCCTAGATAAACAGGCGGGGCAGCTTTGTTTTCGCCGACAGCGATCCCTGCACCCGCAGGCGACGCTTCAACAGAGCCCAGCGAGGGTCGAAACGCTCGACCGCGATCTTGGCCCAGTCGGCCGACGACACCTCGAGCCGCAGCACCGGCTCGCCCGCTTCGCCGGGCTTCGCCTCGGCGTGACCGTTCGTTACCACGATGTGCCACGGTTCCGCGTCGGTGAAATCCCACTGGATCGGCCCGCCGAGCGAGCGCGCCATCTCGAGGTTGAGCGAGCGCGCGGTGCCGTCGAAGAGCAACTCGAGCGCCTCGCGGTTCAGCTCGGGCTCGCGACGATCGTCCCCGATCACTCCGGCGCGGATCAGGATCCACACGTTCTTGGCGTGCTCCTCGAACGACAGCGACTGATCCTGGCGGGCGAGCATGCGGATCTCGGTCGGTTCCACGCCGAGCCGTCGCAGTTTCGTCACCAAGGAGCGGTAGCCGAACGCGTAGATCTCCTCGAGCGTGAAGTCGAAACACTCCGCGTAGGCGGGATCCATGTTCGGCGGGATGAACACCCCGGCCGTCCACTGGAACACGCGGTTCCACATCTCGATCGCGGCGGCGCGGCACTCCTTGGACGAGCGGATCAGATCGCCGAGGAACTTGATGCCGAACGCGACGTGTCGCGATTCGTCGCGCGACACGTTGTCGATGCCTTCGCGGAAGCCGGGAAGGATGTCGAGTTTCTTCACGTAGCGTTGGATGAAGTGCTGCCCCGGGATCGCCAGCATCCCTTCGATGACGATGTGGTAAAGCGCGATCGTCTGCGCGAGGAGCTCCTGGTCCTTGGGCTTCCTGCGCAGAGCGTCGGTGACGCGGTCGAGTTCGCCGAAGACCTGACGGAAGCCCCATGTGAGATGACGATCGACGACGTCGAGAGTCGACTGGGTATCGCGCCCCTGTGACGCCACCTCGCGCATGAATCGATCGAAGAACACGTGATGGCGCGCCTCATCGACGATCTGCGTCGTGAGGAAGAGGCTCTCGGGGAAGCCGGGCGCGGCATCGAGCGCGGGCGTCAGCGTCCGTGCGACGGCCTCCTCGCCGACGAGGAACATCGCGTAGTTCCAGAGGGCGGCCTCTCGCTGTTGCTCGGTGAGACGGTCGCGCCAGTGCCGCTTGTCGACGTCGAAGTCGATCGTCGCAGCGCTCCAGTTGTGCTGCTCCCAGTGCTTGTAGAGACGCTCGTAGGTGATCGACTCTTGTTTGGCCTCGGCGAGATCCTCGGCGGCTTCGTGCTCGGGCAAGGGCGCTCCTTTTCGGTGGGTCGAAACTTGGTCTATCCTGTCTCAACTGGAACTTGACCGTAGAGTCAAGTTTTCTCACGGCCCAGGAGGACGGCACCAGTGGAATTCGCGTTGACCGAAGAGCAGGTCGAGCTGAAGAAGTGGGCGCACGAGTTCGCCGAGAGGGAGATCCGGCCCGTCGCCGCCGAATACGACGAATCCGAGGAGTTCCCGTGGCCGGTCGTCAAGAAGGCGGCCGACGCGGGCCTGTACGGGATCGACATCTACATGCAGGCCCAGCAGGACCAATCGGGACTAACGATCCCGCTCATCGCCGAGGAGATCTTCTGGGGCTGCGCCGGGATCGGTCTCGCGATCTTCGGCACCGGATTGCCACTGTCCGCGCTCGCCGCGATCGGCACTCAGGAGCAGCTGTTCGAGTGGGCTCCGAAGATGTTCGGCACGCCCGAGGACCCGAAGGTCGCGGCGTTCGGAGTCACCGAGCCGCAGGCCGGTTCCGACGTCCGCTCGCTGCGCACGCGCGCGGTTCGTGACGGCGACGAGTGGGTGCTCAACGGCACCAAGGTCTTCATCACCAACGGCGGCGTTGCCGACGTGTTCGTCATCGTCGCGACCGTCGATCCCGAACTCGGTCACCGGGGCCAGGCGAGCTTCATCATCCACAAGGACGACGGCGGTATCCGCCCCGGCAAGAAAGAGAAGAAGCTCGGCATCCGGGCGTCCGACACGTCGGAAGTGATCCTCGAGGATTGCCGCATCCCGGCCGATCGCGTGCTCGGCGGTCTCGACAAGCTGGAAGAGAAGCTAGAGCGCGTACGTCGTGGCGAATCCAGCGGCCGCAGCTCTGCCGCGCTGCGGACGTTCGAGCTGACGCGTCCGATCGTCGCGATCCAGGCGGTCGGCATCGCGCGGGCCGCGCTGGAGTTCGCGGTCGACTACGCCAAGGACCGCAAGACGTTCGGGGTTCCCATCTCCCAGCACCAGAGCATCCAGAACACCCTCGCCGACATGGCCACCGAACTGGAGTGCGCGCGTCTCATCACGTACTACGCGTCGTGGCTCGGTGCGAGCGGCCAACCGTTCAACAAGGCCGAGGGCTCGATGAGCAAGCTCAAGGCATCGGAGACGTGCGTGTCGGTGACCGAGAAGGCCGTGCAGGTGCTCGGCGGTTACGGCTACATCAAGGACTTCCCCGTCGAGAAGTGGTACCGAGACTCGAAGATCTACACGCTCTTCGAGGGCACGTCCGAGATCCAGCGCATGGTGATCGCGAGGGCACTGACAAGCTAGGCGTTAGCTAGCCGGTCAGCTCCTGCGGCCGGACCTTCGTTTCGACGATCTTGCCGTCGCGGTAGAGACGGATCCTTAAGTCGCGGCCCACCGCGGCGCCGTCCATCAGGCGCTGCAGGTCGTCCATGCCTCCGACCGGGACGCCTTCGATATCCAGCAGGAGATCCTCGGAGCGGAACCCGGCGGCTCCGGCGGGACTATCCGGGACGATCTCGACGATCTCTATGCCGCGCTCGCGACCGATCTCGCGTGCCAGCTTGGGCGGCAACGGCCGCGGCCCCCCGACGATGCCGAGGTAAGCGCGCACGACGCGGCCGTCGTTCATGAGAGCGACGATGATCCGGCGCGTCGCCTCGTTGATCGGCACCGCGAGGCCGAGCCCCTGGCCCATCCCGGGCCCGACGACGGCGGTGTTGATGCCGACGACGCGCCCGAGGCTGTCGACGAGGGCGCCGCCCGAGTTACCGGGATGCAGCGCAGCATCGGTCTGGATCACGTTCTCGACGAAACGGGAGACGGAGCCCGAGCGTGTGAGGAAGGAACGTCCCACCGCGCTCACCACGCCGGCCGTTACGGAACCTGCGAATCCGAGCGGGTTGCCGATCGCGACGACAAGTTGGCCGACCTTGAGCTTGGCGGCGTCGCCGAGAACCGCAGGCGTCAGGACCGGCCCGTGCGCGCGCACGACCGCGAGATCCGACAGCGGATCCGTGCCGACGATCTCGATCGGGACCTCGCTGCCGTCGACGAAATTCGCCTCGCCGCCGTCGGTGCCGGCCACCACATGCGCCGAGGTCAGGATGAAGCCGTCCGGGGTGATGAGAACGCCGCTACCGCCACCCTCGATCCGTCGCTCGCCCTGACGG
>JBOGWY010000337.1:0-8401 GCA_050694015.1 Actinomycetota bacterium
AGGTGAAGACGCTCACGTCCTCGCCGGACTCGTCGTGGAGCTCGTCGAGCGCGAGCCGGACGCGGTCCTGGAGCTCCTGCGCGGCCTTGTTCGTGAACGTGAGGCCGAGGATCTGACTCGGCGAGAAGTCACACGTCTCGAGCGCCCACGCGATGCGTGCCGCCATCACCGCGGTCTTGCCGGAGCCGGCTCCCGCGATCAGATACAGCGGCTCCAGTGGATGGCTGATCGCCCGCCACTGCTCGTCGGTCGGGTGGTAGCCCTTGAGCGCGGCCCGGATCGCGGGCGAGAGCCGAGGATCCGTCATTCCAGGCTCTCCGCGATCTTGATGATCTCGGCTTCGACTTGATGCTTGAAGGAATCCTGATCCCGGTAGTGCAGCACGTACGACTCGCACGGACCGTCGCCCTCGTCCCAGTGGATCGTTAGTTCGCCGACGCCGGGATCCCCGACCCACACGAGGTACGCCTCCTCACCACGGACCATCAACCGTTGGAATCGGGAGCCGCGGTAGTGGTCGAGCCTGCTCTTTCGCTTCGTCTGCAGCTTTACCTGATCGGGATTGCGGCTCTCCCCTGGTCCCCACACGATGCTCTTGCTGCTGAGGAGCTCGGTGCCGGCAGAGACTTCCTCGCCGGGCTCCAGCCACGGCAGATAGGTCGGGCGGAACTCGGGGTACTCACACGCCTGCGCGGTCGGCGCGGGCGGCTCCTCGTTCGTGCACGACATGACGCCGACGAGGAGAGCGGGAAGCGCGACCAGCGTGGGCCACCGGAGATCTGTCATGCGCATCCCGCTCCGCCCATGATCGGGCCCTCGAGCCTGACTAGATCGGCGTCGCCACCGTCGAACGAGCGGTAGATCGCGCGCTCGTCGCCCACGATCTCGATGGTGCCGTCGTCCTCGTTGGAGAAGAACTCGGGCGGCTCTCCCTGCGCGGGGAAGCGCGGGCTCCAGAAGCTCCCGTCGAAGTCGACCAGGAACTCGAGCCCGCAGTGCCCGGTGTTGAAGCGGTACAGCACGCCGTCCTCGACCGGCACCGAGCACGGCACGAGGTCCCGCCCCTTGCCGCGGTCGTTATCGACGCACGTCGGTGACGGTATCGGGTGCGCGCCGCCGAGGAACTGGGGCCGCGTCGCCGGATTCCACAACCAGTAGATGCCGAACGCGACCAGCGCGGCACCCAAGACGAGGGCGATCTTCATGCCGCCCTCCCCGCGCGAACATTGCTCCCATGGACCGGGACCAAGCGATCGCACTCATCGAACGCGCCTTCGCGGCCGTCGAGCGTCCCACGAACGCCGAGCTGCTCCATCCGCAGTCCGCCGACGACATGGATATCGAGCCGCTCTACGACATCGTGCGCTGGGAGGACATGACCGACGCCGACGTGATCTACAACTACTCGGCGCTCGCGTTCCTGAGCCCCGAGGGTTTCCGCTACTTCATCCCCGCGTACCTGATCTACGCGCTGCGGAACCCGGAGAGTCCCGAGGCCGTCGTCGATAGCACGATCTGGTCCTTCTATCCGGACATGTACGAGGAGAACCTGCGCGACTTTGTCGCGTCGAAGTTCTCGCTGCTCGACGACGCGCAACGGCAGGCCGTCGACGCGTTCCTGGAGGCGATGGCTCCGTTCGAGAACGACGCCGCGCAAGCGCTCGACTACTGGCGCGGCGGCTAGACGACCAGTCACGTCGAGCACGCTTTCTCGATCACGTCACGGGTTTCGCGAGCGGTCGTGTCGAACAGATCGCCGACGGCCCACGCGGTGCCGGC
Organism: Actinomycetota bacterium; assembly: GCA_050694015.1. Lineage (GTDB taxonomy): Bacteria > Actinomycetota > CADDZG01 > CADDZG01 > WHSQ01 > JBOGWY01. The sequence continues at coordinate 1,780 of JBOGWY010000337.1, forward strand.
CGGATCGAGCGTGACCGCCTCCATGTCCCCTTCCGGCCCACCTTCGAACGACACCACAGACCAGGACCCGTCGACCCGATGCGCTCCCCACGTATACATACTCGACGCGGTGGAGCGATAGCCGACCGTCCATGCCTCGTCGGTCGTCGCGGCGACGTCTAAGTTCCACTCCTTACCGCGGAGATCCGGAGTGTTACGGCGGCGCCACCGCCCGTCGACGAAATGAACGGCGAGACCCTGGCGGCCGGTGGCCCACGCCTCGTTGCGTGTGACGGCGTCGAGGCCGAAGAAGAGGTTGTCGTCGAACCTCTTACCTAGCTTGACGTGTCTCCAGGCGGTGCCGTTGAAGCGCAGCACCACCGGTCGCTGGCTCCCCCTCCATCCCGCCGCCCAGACATCGTTCGGAGAGGTCGCGTCGATCGCGTGCAGCGATGTCCTGCGACCCGGCGATGGGGCATCGACCTGTGCCCAGCTCGTCCCGTCGTAATGGATCACCAGCGTTTCCATCGTCGCCGTCCTGGGGCGGAAGTAGTCGCCGATCGCCCACACATCGTCCGGCCCCGTGGCCGCGACGCCCCTGAGGAAGGGGCGACGACCCGGCGACGGTGCTCTCATCCGGGTCCACGCGGTCCCGTCGTAGTGGAAGACGAGTGGCTTGATGATCCGGTAGGGCCTCGTGTAATAGAAGCCGACGGCCCACACGTCGGTGGGAGACACCGCCTCGACCGCGAACAATTCGGCCCCCGGAAGGTCCTCCGGCGTCATGCGCTCGAAGCTCGTGTCGTCGAAGCGCACCGCCAGCGGGAGTGAGTGCGGCCCTTCGTCGGTCCCCGGCTCCTCGGGCACGGTGTGGTAGCCGACGGCCCACCCCTCGTTCGCTACGGGAACATCGACGTCGTCCAAGCTTCCATCGCGTCCCACTTCGTGGACGAGATCGAAGTTGCCGTCGCATTGCGCCCCTTGACCCACCGCAGAGGTAGGTAGAGCGACCCAGACCAGGGCAACCACGAGGAGCTTCCTCATGCCGGCAGCTCCTTGCCCTCGGACCACAGCGGGCACAGCGGCTTGAACTTGCACCACGTGCAGTCGGCCTCGGGGTTCGGACGGAAGTCCTCGGCCAGCACGCCGTTCATCAGGACGGGCAGACGTTCGAGGGCCTTCTCCGCCTCCTCCGGTTTCTGGATGCGCTTGACGACATCGCCGCGCGACAGCGGCGGCTTCGGGTACACGAGCTGCATCCCGCCGGGCTCGCCCAGCGCGGCGATCTCGGGATCCGACTTCGCCGCGAGGTAGTAGATCGCCAGCTGCAAACTCTCCTTCGCCTCGTCCCATCCGATCGCCGACGACGACGTCTTGTAGTCCGAGATGATCAGGTTCTTGCCGATCTTGTCGATGCGGTCGATGCGCCCGGTGATGCGGTGGCCGGCGAGCTCGACCTTGAAGGACGACTCCGTCATCGTCGCGTCGTGCGGCTTCAGGAACTTGCCGTAGCGCTCGATCATCAGCTGGCCGTCGCGGTGGAACTGGCGCGCCATCGCCTTGTTCGGGAACTCTGAACGGATCTTGTCGAACAGCTTCTCGTAGAGCGCGTACGCGTCGGCCGGCGACAGCTTCTGCAGCTCGATCTCCTCGAACACCTTGTGCACGACCGAGCCGAACGCCATGTTGTGGCTCGTGTCGGGGTCGAGCCCGAGCACCACCCCCATCAGGTACTGCAGCCCGCAGTTGTCGTAGGTCGAGATGCGCGAGTAGCTGGTGCGCAGCTTGTCGAGCGGCAGGTCGTCGTCCGGATCGGCCTGCTGCACGCGGATCGGGATCTCGCCCTCGGTCCAGTCCCAGCGCCACCACCACTCGCTGGGTTGCGCCGCGGTGCAGTCCGGGTCGAGCTCGCAGATCTTCTGGATACCGGCGAGCGCGGCGATGCGCTCGGCCGCGGGCTTGGTCGTGTCGGCGAGCACCTTGCGGTAGCGGGCTGCGGCCTCCGCGAACGTCAGCGGCGGCATGTCGACCGGAGCCTCGACCTCGGGCACCTCGCCCACGAGGTCCTCGATGAAGCGGCTCGGCTCACCGCGGCGCGACGGGCCCGGCGACGTCGTGACCATGCATCGCTCGGTGCTGCGCGTCAGCGCGACGTAGAACACGCGCCGGTCCTCCATCTCGTTGTTCTTGTTGCGCACGACCGGGTTCGTCTCGTCGCGGAAGTAGGGGTCGAAGAGGCCCGTCGCGCGGCGACCCTTCGGGATCGAACCCTCGACCACGCCGGCCACCGCGACGATGCGCCACTCCTTGCCCTTGGCGCCGTGGAAGCTCACGACCTGCACGCCGCCGCCGCTGCGCTCGGGCGGGAGCCACGGATCGCTGCCGAAGTCGGCGCGCCCGATCGCCTGCAGGTAATCGGCGAAGGTGCCCTTGCCCCGACGGCGCTCCACGAAGCGACCGAGCGCACGGCTGAACGCTACGAGCGCGTCGAGATCGCGGTTGGCAGGGTCGTCGAGGCTCTTCTTGGCGCGTTCGACGAGCTCGTTGCAGAGCCGCGCCTTGTCCCACACGACCCAGAACGCTTCATCGGCCGGCGAGTCCTTCTTGGCGAAGAGCAGGTCGCGCAGCTCGAGTAGTTCCGCCACCTTGGCCGCCTCGCCCTCGGGGATCTCGCTCGGCAGATCGTGAAGCACCTCGGCCAGCGCGAGGCCACGCAAACGAGCGAGGCGTTCCAGCTCGCGCACCACCCCATCGTCGACGTCGATCAACGGCGAGCGAAGGAGTTCTACGAGCTTCTCGGGGTCTGGTTCTTCGGCGAACGCAAACGTCGCGAGGTCGGCGAACGCACGCACTATCGGCTCGCGGCCCAACGGGCGATCCGGGGCGCTGATCGAGAACGGGACCTCGAGCGCATCGAGGGCACGCTCCAGCGGCGGCAGCATCGAGCGCGGCGAGGTGAGCAGGATCGCCATCTCGTCGTACGGGACCTTGTCCTGGAGATGAGCGAGACGCAGGTCGCGCGCGATCGCATCGACCTCGGCCGCGAGGTTCCCGTAACGACGGACGTCGAGCACGGCGGAACCGTTGAAGCTCTTCGGCCGGTGGTCGCGCGCGCCGTTGCGCTCGATCAGCCCGAGGGTCTGGGCCCCCATCTCCGCCGACTGCCGGTAACACGTCTCGAGCGTGACGCGCTCGTGCTCGCCGAACTCCTTTTGGAAGTCGTCCATCCAGTCGGGCTCGGCCCCCCGGAAGGTCTCGATCGCGGAGTCGGGATCGCCGGCCAGCACGAGCGAGCGCCCGGCGCCGTCACCGTTCGTGAAGCCCGTCAGGAAATGCAGCAGCCGCTGCTGCACGAGCGCAAGCTCCTGCCCGTCGTCGACCAGGACGTGCAGGAAGCGTTTGTGCAGCGACGCGCGCACGTCGTCGTGGTTCGCGATCAGATCGACCGCGTCGGTGAGCAGCGTCGGATAATCGACGCGGCTCTGCATGCGCAGGCGCGAGCGGTACTTCTTGAAGAACCGAACGATGTCGTGCCACGCGGGCCGGGCCGCCGCGAGCGCGTCGAGCTGCCCATCGTCGAGCAGCCGCTGCTCGGCCCGGATGCAGAAGTCCACGACCTCGTCGACGAAACCGCGGTTCGTGAGCAGGTGCTTGTGGTGGGGCCAGTCGACGTCGTTCTCGCTCTTGAGCGCCTCGCGCACGTCACCCCACTGCTCGGGGCTCGTCAGCAGCACCGGAGGCTCGCCGTAGGCAAGGCGGTCGTAATGACGACTAACGAGGTGGTTCGCGAGGCCGTGCCACGTGTAGACCGGGACCTCGATCAGCGCGTCGAGACCCTCGTCGAACAGCAGCCGGTGCGTGAGCCGGTCCTGCAGGGCCATCTTCTGGCTGCGGTTCGGGACCAGGAACAGGATGCGATCGGGCGAGCAGCCCTCGGCGAGCGCGAGGCGCACGAAGCGCTCCTCGAGCACCTTGGTCTTGCCGGTGCCCGGCCCCCCGGCCGCGAGCAGCGGCCCGTCGGCATGGCCGACGACCCGCTTCTGGTCTCCGTCTAACTCGATCACAGTCTCTCGCTCGCCTTGCTCGAAGAAGTTGTGACCCGACCGTACCGAGGGGGTACGACAAGAATCGAGGTTTCAAGGGCACAAGTGCCGAGGTCGCGAGGAAATCTCCGCCGGACCCCGGGCGGGTGCCGACGGTCCGCACCGTGCGTAAGAATCTGTGAGGGCAGAGCGATAGACGGAGGGCGGGATGGACGAGGCCACCGAAGAACCTTTGAGCCACGTCGGGGACGACCAGGCGTCCATCGGGGGCGTCACTCCTCCGCTGCCCGACGTGTTGCGGCGTCAGGGCCTCGCGTTGCGGCTGCTGCCCTTCGCCATCCCACTCGTCGTGGCATTCGGCACGGCACCCCTCACGGAGGGTCCGACGCAGAGTACGTCGCAGTTGTGGGCGGCCGTCGGCCTACTCGTTGCCTTGCTCGTCGCCGTCGTGGTCGTGCCGTGGCACAGGCTGCCGAGGCCGGCAGGGAACGTCCTCTGGGTCGGCTTCATAGCGATGATCGCGATCCTCAGGAACGCCGAGGGAGGATCCGCTTCCGGCTTGAGCGCGTTGTACTTCCTGCCCCTGATCGGGGCCGCCCTGTACGGGATGCTGCGTGAGGTTTACGCCGTCATCGTCTGCATCGCCGTCGCCCTTGTCTTACCGATCATCGCGGTCGGATCGCCTCACTATCCGGGCACCGAATGGCGACGAGCAGTTCTGCAACTTCTCATGATGGCCTTCATCGGGACGATGGTGCAGACCCTCGTGCAGGAGGGTCGTCTCCAGTTGGTCAGAGAGCGATCCGTCCAGCGGTCCTTGCGCGAGAGCCGAGCGTTGCTTCGCTCCATCATGGACAACACGCCGGCGGTGATCTACACCAAGGACCCGGACGGGCGCTACCTCTTCGTGAACGAGCGGTTCAAGCGCATCTTCAACATCTCGAATGAAGAGATCAGAGGTAAGGGCGACGACGCCATATTCGATGATTCGACCGCTCGCGAGATCGCGCAGATCGATTCGGACGTGTTGAAGGGAAGCGTTCCCATCGATCTCGAGAGGGACGGATATGGGTCCGCCCGCGATCGGCACTACTTATCGGTCAAGTTCCCGGTCATCGACAAGGCCGGTGAAGTGCTGGGGATGTGCGATGTCTCTCTCGACATCACCGACCGCAAGCAGGCACAGGCCGCGGCGGAGCGCGTGAAGGACGAATTCTTCTCGTTGGTTTCGCACGAACTGCGGACCCCGCTCACGTCCATCGTCGGATACGTCGAGGAATTGCTGTCCGAGGAGGACGGCGATCTCAATTCGGTCCAACGGCGTTTCCTCGAAGTCATAAGGCGGAACTCCGAACGCTTGCACCGGCTGGTCGGTGATCTGCTGTTCGTCGCCCAGGCTGAAGCCGGAGCCGTGTCGCTCGTTCTTTCCGACATCGTGATCCACGACGTCGCGGCGCGCTCGGTGGAGGCCGCCCTTCCTCACGCTCGGAGCAAGTCGATCGACCTGACGTTCGATTCGGACCCAGGTCTCGTCGTGAGCGGTGACGGCGGTCGCATCGGTCAGCTCTTCGACAATCTCATCTCGAACGCGATCAAGTACACGCCCGAAGGCGGCAAGGTTCAGGTTTCCTTGAGACGGGACGGCGAACAGGTTGTGATCGATGTTTCGGATACCGGGATGGGTATCCCCGAGGACGAGCAGCCGCTGTTGTTCCAGCGATTCTCGAGGACACGCGCGTCCAAAGAGAAACAGATCAAGGGTGTCGGGCTGGGACTGACTATCGCGAAGTCGATCGCGGAGGCGCACGGAGGCTCCATCGAGTTGCGGAGCGCCGTGGGCCACGGAACCACCTTCACGACACGGCTACCCGTCGCCGAGAAGAAGGAGCTCCCCCTCTAAGAACTCGGCCCGCGTGTCGGTCCGACGGTGGGGCGCGATGCGAACCCCTTGCGCTGCATCTCTCCCCACGAGCGCCTGCGCCTGGCGACATCGACGAACGCGCGCACCCGCCACCACGAGGTGAGCTGGCGATACCCGACGTTCTCAAGAACCGCGTAGAGGAACAGCTTGAGCACGTCCCGCCGTCGCTCGTACCGGCGGAACGTGACTTCTTCGAGAAGTAACGCTGCGACCGACAGCGCGATGCCCAGCGCCCCCGCCAGGATCAAGAACGCCACCACGTATGTCGTCTCGATCGTCCCTGTGAAGTAGCCGATCGGAAAGACGATGTACCCGAGCAGCTCGATGATCGGTCCCAGTGCTTCGAACGCGATGAAATACGGGATCCCGAGCAACCCGAACGCGCCTTGTCTGGGATCGAGGGACGCCGCCCTGTGACGCCAGAGCGCCTCCGCCAGTCCGCGATGCCATCGACGTCGCTGAGATCTCAGCGTTCGAAGTGATTCAGGACATTCGGTCCAGCAGACCGGATCCGGAACGAACGTGATCTTGTATGGGACCTTCGTCTTACGCAGGTGCCTGTGAAGACGCATGACAAGCTCCATGTCCTCACCCACCGTGGCGGTGTCGTAGCCCCCTACCTCTTCCACCAACGATCGTTTGAAGAGGCCGAACGCACCCGAGATGATCAACAGTGAGT
>JBOGWY010000338.1:0-18573 GCA_050694015.1 Actinomycetota bacterium
GTCCAACATCGTTCTCCTCGGCCCCACCGGCTGTGGCAAGACTCTGCTCGCGCAGACGCTCGCGCGCATGCTCAACGTTCCGTTCGCGATCGCCGACGCGACCGCACTCACCGAGGCCGGCTACGTCGGTGAGGACGTCGAGAACATCCTGTTAAAGCTGATCCAAGCTGCCGACTACGACGTCAAGCGCGCCGAGACCGGCATCATCTACATCGACGAGGTCGACAAGATCGCGCGCAAGTCCGAGAACCCCTCGATCACGCGTGACGTTTCCGGCGAGGGCGTGCAGCAGGCGCTGCTGAAGATCCTCGAGGGAACGACGGCTTCGGTTCCTCCGCAGGGTGGACGCAAGCACCCCCACCAGGAATTCATCCAGATCGACACCACGAACGTGCTGTTCATCTGTGGTGGTGCGTTCGCCGGGCTCGAGAAGATCATCGAGAGCCGCATCGGGAAGAAGGGCATCGGCTTCGGTGCCGATCTCCGCAACGTGCAGGAGAAAGACGTCGGCGCGGTCCTCGAGCACGTGCTCCCCGAGGATCTCCTGAAGTTCGGGCTGATCCCCGAGTTCATCGGACGCCTGCCGGTCATCACGCACGTCCACCAGCTCGACACCGACGCTCTGGTGGAGATCCTGACCGAGCCGAAGAACGCGCTGATCAAGCAGTACCAGAAGTACTTCGAGTTCGACGGTGTCGAGCTCGACTTCACCGACGACGCTCTGCTCGCCGTCTCGGAGCAATCGATGCTCCGCGGCACCGGTGCCCGTGGGCTCCGGGCGATCCTCGAGGAGGTGCTCCTCAACGTGATGTACGACCTGCCGAGCCGCGAGGACGTCGGCAAGTGCGTCATCACCCGCGAGGTAGTACTCGAGAAGGTCAACCCGACCTTGGTACCTCGTGCCAAGGAGCGGGCCGCAAGACCGGCCCGCGGCGAACGCAGCGCCTAACCACCCACCGCAGCGTTCCGCCTTGCTTTTTGCCTGACGTTTGGTCATTAGTTCCCGCTATGCGGGAAGAAACGTCCAAACATCCGGCACCACCGGTGACTCGATGACTTTCCCTGGAGGTTTGGAAAAAAATGATCGCTATGCGAGCTAGATCGTCCAAACCTCGCGTCGGAGAGGGTCAGTGGCCCAGCAGCTTCAAGTTGAGAGGGCCGGTGGCCCCCGCAGCTCCGAGCCGAGAGGGTCGGTGACCCAGCAAGCCCGCCCTGCTGGTGGCCGTCAGGGACCCACTCCACGTAAGTCCGTAAGGTTCGGCTTTAGTTCTGTTTGAGGCCGCCGCAAGAACGCCGGGCGTTCTTGCGAACCGCGGTCTCGAATAGAACGGTTAGAAAAGGCACCCAATGACTGACAAAAGCAAGCCCGACAAGAACAAGCCAGGCACATCCGAGCTGGAAGCCAAATGGCGCGAGTTCTGGCAAGAAGCCGGCACCTATCGCTGGGATCCCTCCCGCGGCCGGGACGAGACTTTCGTCGTCGATACTCCGCCCCCGACGGTCTCCGGCGCCCTTCACGTCGGTCACGTCTTCAGCTACACCCACACCGACGTCATCACTCGTTACAAGCGGATGCAGGGGCTCAACATCTTCTATCCGATGGGGTGGGACGACAACGGGCTCCCGACCGAGCGCCGCGTCCAGAACATCTTCAACGTCCGCTGCGATCCGACGCTTCATTACGACCCGGACCTGGAGGTCGAGTTCGGGCGTGAGGGCGAGATCATCCCGGTCTCCCGTCTGAACTTCATCGAGCTCTGCGACGCGGTCGTACAGGAAGACGAGAAGCAGTTCAAAGGAGTGTGGCAGCGGCTCGGATTGAGCGTCGACTGGGACCAGACCTACGCCACGATCGACGAGCGCTCCCGCTATGTCAGCCAGCTGTCGTTCCTCAATCTCCTCGAGAAGGGCGAGGCCGAGCTGCGCGAGGCCCCCACGATGTGGGATGTCGATTTCCAGAGCGCGGTTGCGCAGGCCGAGGTCGAGGATCGGGAGCGCGACGGCAACTTCTACCGCATCCGTTTCGACGTCGAAGGCGGTGGTGACTTCCTGATCGCCACCACGCGGCCCGAGCTCCTTCCGGCGTGCATAGCCGTCACCGCGCATCCCGACGACGAGCGCTACAGGAACATCATCGGGAAGAACGCGATCACGCCGTTGTTCCGCGCGCCGGTCCCGGTCATCGCCGACGACGCCGCCGACCCCGAGAAGGGGACCGGCATCCTGATGATCTGCACCTTCGGCGACGCGCAGGACGTCGAGTGGTGGCGTGAGCTCGGCGTCCCGGCCCGCGAGGTCATCGCGCGCGACGGGCGTATCCGCACCGCGCCGTGGGGACGCGACCAGTGGCAGAGCGAGGATCCCGAGCAGGCCCAGCTTCGGCACGACAAGCTCGTCGGTCTGTCGATCAACCAGGCGCGTAAGACGATCGTCGAACAGCTCACCGAAGCCGGTGCGCTCGACGGTGAGCCGCGATCGATCCGCCGGCCCGTCAAGTTCTTCGAGAAGGGCGACCGGCCCCTGGAGTTCGTCGTGTCGCGCCAGTGGTTCATCCCCGTCATGGACAAGAAGAAGGAGTTGATCGAGCAGGGCCGCAAGATCGCCTGGCGTCCCGACATGTTCCGGAAGCGTTACGAGGACTGGGTCGCGGGCCTCAACCAGGACTGGTGCATCAGCCGCCAGCGCTACTTCGGAGTCCCGATCCCGGTCTGGTACGCGATCGACGACGACGGCAACGTCGACCACGACCGCAAGCTGGTGCCGAACAAGCAGGACCTTCCGATCGACCCGGCCGACGATGCACCGCCTGGGTACACGAACGAGCAGCGTGGCCGGCCCGGCGGCTTCGTCGGCGACCCGGACGTGTTCGACACGTGGGCGACCTCGGCCCTAACGCCACAGATCATGTCGGGGTGGCCCGACGACGCCGAGCGGCACGACAAGCTCTATCCGAACGACCTCCGCCCGAACGCGCACGACATCATCCGCACGTGGGACTTCGTGACGATCACGCGTGCGTACCTCGAGGACGGCTCGATCCCGTGGACGAACGTCGCCATCTCGGGATGGATCCTCGATCCCGACCGCAAGAAGATGTCGAAGTCCAAGGGCAACGTCGTCGTTCCGACCGAGATGCTCGACGAATACGGGTCCGACTCCGTTCGCTACTGGTCGGCGGCCGCGCGTCTGGGCGTCGACACCGCGTTCGATCCGAAAGTCTTCAAGGAAGGAAAGCGGCTTGTCACGAAGATCCAGAACGCGGCGCGACTGATCTTCGGTTACGACGGGAAGCCCGGCGCGCCGGAACATCCGCTCGACCGCGCGCTCATGGGTCGCTTGCGCAAACTCGTCGAGGAGGTCACCGGACATTGGAACGACTGGAACCATGCCGCCGCGCTCGCCGCGACCGAGACGTGGTTCTGGTCCGACTTCACCGATAACTACCTCGAGCTCTCGAAGTCGCGCGCGTACAACGGCGATCCGTCCGCTCTCGGCGCGTTGTTGCAGTCCATGCTCGTCGTGCTGCGGTTGTTCGCACCGATCCTTCCGTTCATCACTGAAGAGGTGTGGAACTCGCAGTCCGACGAACCGATCTCGATCCACACGTCGCGGTGGCCGAACGTCGACGAGATCCCCGAGGGCGACGACGACGGGACGTTCGATCTCGCGACGACGGTGCTCGCGCAGATCCGCCGCGCCAAGTCGGAAGCGAAGGTCTCGATCAAGTACCCGGTCGCGCGGCTCGAGATCCGCGATAACGATCTGAAGCTGCACCTGCTCTCTAAGGTGCTCGACGACGTGCTCGCGACGGGAAACGTGCAGGAGCACGAACTCATCACCGACGGCGCGGTCGAAGACCTCGAGGTCTCGGTCGCGCTGGCGGAAGCTCCCTCGGCGTCCTGAACATGTCCTTCAAAGACGCGAGCGCGTATCTCGACGCGCTGGGCATCGACGCGATGAAAAGCCTCGGGCTGTCGCTTCATCGGATGGAAGCGATCTGCGACGCCCTAAACCACCCGGAGCGAGCGGTCCCGATGATCCACGTGACCGGGACGAACGGGAAGACCTCGACGGCCCGGATCGCGTCGTCGTTGCTCACGGCCACCGGGCTAACGGTCGGCACCTACACGTCGCCCCACCTCCAGACGATCCGCGAGCGCATCACCCTGAACGGCGAGCCGATCACCGAGGGTGTCTTCGCCGAGGTCTTCGAGCACTTGCTCCCGTTCGTACAGGTCGTGGAGGCGGACCTGGGCGAGAAACTGTCCTATTTCGAGGTCCTGACCGCCATGTATTTCCTGTGGGCATCCGAGGCGGTCGATGTGACGGTGGCCGAGGTAGGCCTTGGGGGCACGTGGGACGCCACGAACGTGGCCCCCTCGGCGGTGGCGGTCATCACCAACGTGGGCCGGGACCATATGGAGCTCCTCGGGGACGACCCCGCCACGATCGCGTCCGAGAAGGTCGGCATCATCAAACCGGGCGACGTGGTGGTGACGAGCGAGCGGAGCCCCGACATCCTGACGATGATCCGGCACAGGGCGGCCGAGAACGACGCTCCCGTCTTCGCTCTCGACGACGGTTTCGAGATAAGCGAGAACAAGATGGCACTCGGGGGCCGCTACCTCTCGTTGACGACCAGCGTCTCGAGTTACGAAGGATTGTTCCTTCCGCTGCACGGCGCGCATCAGGGAACGAACGCGGCGGTCGCGTTACAAGCCGTGACCTCGTTCCTTCCGATGCGCGAGCTCGGTCACGACGTCGTGCTTGAAGGGTTCGCGAACACGAAGGCCGCGGGCCGGCTCGAGACCCTTCCGTTGGGTGGAGAGGTTCCCGTCATCCTCGACGTCGCGCACAACCCCGACGGCATGTCCGCGCTCGTGTCGAGTCTCGCGGAGACGTTTCCGTTCAAGCGCGTCGTTTTCGTCGTCGGGATCCTGCAGGGGAAAGACGAAAGAGGCATGTTGCTCGAGATGGCGCGCATCCCATGCGCGCTCGTCGTTACACAACCGGAAAGCGGTCGCGCGATCGAAGCGGGAGAGCTACACGAGACCGCGACCTCTCTGGGACTAGAAGCGTCGGTGGAGAAGACGGTACGTAGTGCGGTGGATGCGGCGCGCAACGTCGCGGCCTCCGGCGATTTGGTATGTATCACCGGCTCGCACTACGTGGTGGGCGAAGCGAGGAGCTACCTCCTCGACGACAACTGATAGGAAGGACAACACGATGGCCAACGTCCAGCAAACATTAATCATTGTGAAGCCAGACGGCGTTCGCCGTCGCTTGATCCACACCGTGATCGAGAGGATCGAGGCGAAGGGCTACGAGATCCGCGAGATGAAACTCTTCACGATCGACGAGTCCCTCGCGCAGAAACACTACGCGGAGCATTCGGATAAACCGTTCTTCCAGGAACTCGTTTCGTTCATCACTTCCGGTCCGGTCGTGGCGATGGTCGTCGAAGGCCATGAGGCCGTGAAGGGAATGCGAGAGATCATGGGCGCCACCGATCCGATGGAGGCGAAGCCCGGATCCATCCGTGGCTACTACGCCACGGTCATCGGAGAGAACATCGTGCACGGCTCAGACTCCCCGGAATCCGCCGAACGAGAGATCAATCTGTTCTTCGGCTAGTCTCTGAGCGAATCAACAATTGTTAACAAGACTGCAGAGCACGGGAGTCGGGTTCCACATGGACAACATGTTCCAGTTCATCGGCAGAGACATGGCCGTCGACCTCGGTACCGCGAACACGCTCGTCTATGTCCGTGGTCGCGGCATCGTTCTTAACGAACCGTCCGTCGTCGCGATCAATACGAAGACGGGCGCGATCCTCGCCGTCGGCGCCGAAGCGAAACGCATGATCGGGCGTACGCCCGCGCACATCGTTGCGATCCGGCCCCTCAAGGACGGCGTCATCGCCGACTTCGACGTGACCGAGAAGATGCTCCGCTATTTCATCCAGAAGGTTCACCGCCGAGCATTCCTCGCCAAGCCGCGCGTCGTCGTGTGCGTTCCTTCAGGTATCACCGGCGTCGAGCAGCGCGCCGTCGAGGAGGCGACCATCTCCGCCGGCGCGCGTAGTGCGTTCATCATCGAAGAGCCGATGGCCGCCGCGATCGGCGCGGGACTTCCGGTGCACGAGCCGACCGGCAACATGGTCGTCGACATCGGTGGTGGCACGACCGAGGTTGCAGTCGTCTCTCTCGGTGGCATCGTCACAAGCCAGTCGATCCGCATCGGCGGCGACGAACTCGACGAAGCGATCATCAACTACATCAAGAAGGAATACAGCTTGATGCTCGGCGAGCGCACGTCGGAAGAGATCAAGATGGCCGTAGCGTCGGCGTTCCCGATGCCCGACGAACCGCAAGCAGAGATCCGCGGCCGCGACCTCGTTACGGGTTTGCCGAAGACGATCATCGTCGCGTCGGAGGAGATCCGTCGCGCGATCGAAGAACCTGTCAACGCGATCGTCGACGCGGTCAAGAACACACTCGACAAGACGCCGCCGGAGCTCGCCGCCGACATCATGGACAAGGGCATCGTGTTAGCCGGCGGAGGTTCGCTCCTCAAAGGTCTCGACGAACGCCTCAAGCACGAGACCGGGATGCCGATCCACATCGCCGACGACCCCTTGATCGCGGTGGCCGTCGGCTCCGGCAAGTGCCTCGAGGAGTTCGAAGCCCTGAAGAGGGTCCTGATCTCCTCCACACGTCATTAGGCGGGCGCTGACTACGCTCCGTAGCGGAGATTCGGCCGTTACAGCCCGTTGGGGCTATGGTGTGGCGACAGGGCGGCGCTTTTCCAAGCCTGCTGCCCACAGGTTTTCGCGAGTGCGAAGAGGGTTTTAACGGATGTATCGCCGAACAGGGCGAGGGCGGTTGCTCTTGCTCGCTTTCCTTGCGCTCTCGCTGGTCATCATCACGCTCGACTTCCGAGCCGAAGGGGATGGGCCGCTAGAGCGCGCGAAGGACATATCGACCACCGTGGTCGCGCCGATCCAGCGCGGCCTGACCGCGGTATTCCGTCCCGTGGGGGACTTCTTCTCGTCCCTCGGTGACCTGTCGCGGCTTCGCGTGGAGAACGAGGAGCTGCGCGAGGCGCTCGACGCGGCCGAAGGTCAGATCGAGCGCGCCGAGGCACTCGAGAGCGAGAACGTCGAGCTTCGGGACATCTCGAATCTCACCGAGCCCTACACAAGTATGGAGGACGTGACCGCCGAGGTGATCGCGACGGTGCCCGCGAACTACCGGTGGGCGGTAAAGATCGACAAAGGGTCGATCGACGGCATCAAGGAGGACATGGCCGTGATCGCCGAGGACGGCCTTGTCGGCAAGATCATCCGTGCGGATCCCACGAGCTCGATCGTCCTTCTGTTGATCGATCCCAACGCCGGCGCAGCGGCGCGTATCGAGGACAAGGGCGACGCCGGGAACATCCGCGGCAACGGCGCCGACGAACCGCTGTCGATGCGCGGCGTCGATCCCGAAGCGAAAGTCCGAAAGGACGACACGATCGTGACCTCGGGTTACGACGGTGGCATCTTCCCGCCTTCGATCCCGATCGGCCGCGTCATCCGCGCATCCGGCGAGAGTGCGATGCTCGAGCAGGAGATCGACGTGGAATCGTTTGTCGACTTCAACACGCTCGACTTCGTCCGAGTGCTCCTTGAGTCCGGCCCGCGCCTCGACGAGCGGACCGAGGACAAGCAGCCCACCGCGGCGACGGAGGAAGGTGAGTGAACGCGACGGCCAAAGAAGCGAAAGTCCCCGGCTTCTTCTCCGAAGCAGGCATCGGACGCATCCTTGCCGTCGGCTTGGTCGTCTTCGCTGCCCTCGCGCTGCAGACCACTCTGCTCTCGCGTCTGACTCTGCTCGGTGTCATCCCACAGCTCGTCCTGGTGGTGGTCATCTGTCTAGCGTTCCTCGACGGCGAGAGGGTCGGGATCGTCTCGGGCTTCTTCGGAGGCCTGTTGCTCGACCTCCAGCTGCCTCCCGACTCGATCGTCGGTCTGACGGCGCTCGTTTACACGATGATCGGCTACGGAGTGGGCTACTTCCGCCAGTACTCGACCGGCGAGTCGGTGTGGACCCCGGTGTTCGCCGTCGCCGTGGGCTCGGCCGCTGCCGAGGCCAGCTACGCCCTGCTCGCCATCATCCTGGGCCGTTCGTGGGTGACCCTTGTGTTCACCGCCAAGGTGACGGGGCTGGTCGTGCTGTATGACGCCCTGCTGACGCCCTTCGTCTTCCCGCTGATCCGTCGCGTGGCCGACAAGTTCCGCCCCGAAAGGATCTATCGGTGGTAACCGAGCGCGATAGGAAGAACAGCTCGGGACTCGACCGCATCACGTTGCGGCTCGCGGTGTTCGGCATCCTGATCGTGGCCTCGTTCGTGGCACTGTTCTCGCGCCTCTGGTACCTGCAGGTGCTGGCGGCTCCCGAGTACCGCGCCGCGGCGAAAGAGAACCGGGTTCGTTACGTGCACTCCGAGCCCCCGCGCGGCCGTATCGTCGACCGCAACGGGACGGTGCTCGTCGGGAACCGGATCGCGACGGCGGTCGTAGTGGATCGCTCGGTGATCGATACGACGCGAAAGAAGCGCATCATCCTCAACGAGCTGTCGAGCCTCCTTGAAGTTCCTCTGCGACAGCTGCGCGCAGGGCTTAACGATGATGAATACTCACCGTACAAGCCGGTCCCCATCGCGCATAACGTTCCGTCCAAAGCTGCGTCGCGCATCATCGAGAACCAGGAGGACTTCTTCGGAGCGGTCGATGTCGACACGATCCCGATCCGCGACTATCCACACGGCAAGTTCGCCGGGCACATCCTCGGCTACGTCGGGGAGATCACCGGTGAGCAACTGAAGTCCGAACACTTCAGAGAAGTTCGGCCCCCGTATCAGCCTGCCGACATCGTTGGGCGCGACGGACTCGAATACGTCTACGACCGTCACCTGCGCGGTACGCCCGAGATCAAGAAAGTCATCGTCAACTCCGCACAGGAGGTTCTGAGCGAAGCGGTTGTGCGCAAGGAACAGGAAGGCAATGACCTCGTGCTCTACCTCGACGCGGAGATCCAGAAGCTCACCGAGGATGCGCTCGAGGCCGGCATCTTCGCCAACCGCGGCGCGTACCAGAGCCCGGCCGGTTCGGCGATCGTGATGGATCCGAACACCGGAGGGATCCTCGGTATGGCGAGCTACCCGACGTTCAATCCCAAGCGGCTCGCCGATGGCTTCACGCAGAAGGAATACGACAAGCTCGGCGCGAAGACGAAGTTCAACTACGACGACGATGCGCTCACCAACCGGCCGATCCGGGCGGAGCGTGCACCGGCCTCCACGTTCAAGATCGTCACCGCGGGGGCTGCGATGGCGACCGACATCGCATCGCCGTACACGACGCTGCCGTGCCCGCCGTCCGCTCCTTACCCGCCGGAGGGGCGAACGAGCGTCGGGTCGGCCACGATCTTCAACAACTGGACCACGATCAACCTCGGCACGATGGGGCTCTCGGAATCGCTCGAGCAGTCGTGTGACACGTTCTATTACGAGCTCGGATGGCGGATGGAGGACGCCTTCGGGGCATCGATCTTCGGTGACGAGCACACCGAGAAGTTCCAGAAGTACGCCCGGATCGCCGGCATCGGCCACGAGACCGGGATCGACCTGCCGAACGAGCGGGACGGCCTACTCCCGGACATGGCGTGGTGCCGTGAGATCTGGCGGTTCACGCGCAAGGACGCGATCCCCACGTGCGGTACGAAGGACGGTCCGATCTGGCTGCCGGGTTACACCGTGAACATGTCGATCGGGCAGGGTGACCTTCTCACTACGCCTATCCAGATGGCGGTGACGACCGGCGCGATCGCTAACGGGGGCGCGGTCATGCAGCCTCGTCTCGCGCAGGCGGTGGCGCATCCTGACAAGAATGACGCCGAGCAGCCGATCCGCGCGTTCGAGCCGCGGGAGGTCGCGCACCTGCCGCTCGACGAGCTCGAGCTTTCGACGATCCAGCAAGGGATGGAGGACGTGGTCGCCGGCGGTGGCGGGACCGCACGGTCGGCGTTCTCCGGCTTCCCGCTCACGGCGATCCCGATCGCCGGCAAGACCGGCACATCGGAGCTGGACGAGGAAACCGAGCTGCAGGACGCGTGGTTCGTGTCCTATGCACCGGCGAACGACCCGCAGTACGTGGTGGTCGTACACCTCGAGAAGTCCGGACACGGCGGCGAGAGCGCGGCCCCCGTGGCCCGTGAGATCTACGAGGGCATCTTCGGGGTCGACGAGGGCATCTCGGTGCAACTCGGCGTGGACAACTCGAACTGATGAGAGCAGACGGCATCTTCGGCGAAGCGGTCGACCGCATAGGCGGCGAGCCGATCAGCGCGCGCATGGCGCGTAAGGCTCCCATCCGTCACATCGACCCGACGCTCCTGCTCGTCACGCTGATCCTGTCCGCGTACGGCGCGGTGATGGTGTTGTCGGTGACGATCCATCGTCAGGTCGAAGCCGGGCTCGATCCGAACCTGTTCATGAGGAGGCAGATCGCGTACATCGTCGCCGGTATCGTCGCGCTCATCCTGGTGAGCTTCTTCGACTACCGGCATTTCCGCGCGTTCGCTCCGTTCGTGTATCTCGCGACGCTGGGGGGATTGATCCTCGTGTTGACCCCGCTCGGCTACACGCAGGGTGGTGCGACGCGGTGGATCAACCTCGGCGCGTTCCAGGCACAGCCTTCCGAGCTGGCAAAGATCGCGGTGATCATCGTGCTCGCCGCGTATCTGGCCGAGCGCAAGGGCGAGGTGCATGCACTTGACATCTTGTTCTGCCTCGGGGCGGTCGCGATCCCGAGTGCGTTGATCTACCTCGAGCCCGACCTCGGCACGATGATGGTGTTCGTCGCGCTCACCGGCGGGTTGCTGCTCGTGGGCGGGGCGAAGCTGCGCCACTTCATGTTCTTGGGGATCCTCGGCCTGATCGGGATCGTCGTCGTCCTGCAGGCGGGACTACTCCAGGACTACCAGAGGGAGCGGCTCACCTCGTTCCTCGACCCCAAACCTGATCTTCAGGATGCCGGGTACAACCTCGTGCAAGCCAAGATCGCGATCGCGTCGGGGGGCATGCGCGGCCGTGGGCTACAGATCGAGCCCGGTGACGTGCCGGACACCGACCGTACGGTCGGCGGTCTCCCACTCGAGGGCGCTCCCGAGGGACAGGCGGTCGCGCCGTCGCAGACGACACTCGACTTCGTTCCCGAGCAACACACCGACTTCGTGTTCACCGCGGTCGGCGAACAGCTGGGCTTCATGGGCTCGGCGACACTCTTAGGTCTCTTCGCATTCCTGATCTGGCGCGCGCTGCGCATCGCAGCGATGTCGAAAGATCTCTTCGGGACACTCCTCGCGACCGGGGTGGCCGCGCTGTGGGGGTTCCAGCTATTCGTCAATGTCGGGATGACGATGGGCATCATGCCCATCACGGGCATCCCTCTCCCATTCGTTTCTTATGGAGGATCTTCCTTGATTACCAACTTCATCGCCGTGGGCATCGTGCTCAACGTCCACATGAGGCGTTTCTTGTAATGGCTACCGAACCCGCGCCGAAGAAGCGCGAGAAGGCCACCGACGTGGTCCTCGGCTCCGCGCCGACCGAGAGTCCCCCGCAACCGAAACCGGACGCGCCCCCCGCCGAGAAGAAACCGCAGCGGCGCTCGCGCCCGCGCCGGCAGACGCGCCGGCGACCACCGCGCGCCGGGCGCCCAACGGTCGAGCGCGTGATGCTCGTCGACTCCGACGACGACGCGGTACAGATCGCCGTCTTGGAGGAGGGCGAGATCGTCGAGCACTACGTAGCGCGTGCCGACGACCGTTCGCTCGTGGGAAACGTCTACCTCGGGCGCGTCCAGAACGTCTTGCCCGGCATGGAGGCATCGTTCGTCGATGTGGGCGAGGCGCGCAACGGCGTGCTCTATGCCGGCGAGGTCGGCATCCCCGGCGACGACGAGGACGAGGTGCCGCGGATCGAGACCGTGCTCAAGTCGGGGCAGCCGATCCTCGTTCAGGTCACGAAGGACCCGATGCGTTCGAAGGGCGCACGGCTCACGGCATCGATCTCGATCGCCGGTCGTCACCTCGTGCTCGTGCCGCGCGCCAAGTCGCTCGGCGTATCGCGTCGCCTATCGGATGCCGAGCGCTCCCGGCTGCGCGACATCGCGCAAGAACTGCGGCCGGAAGAGCACGGTCTGATCGTGCGCACCGCGGCGGAAGGAGCCAGCCGCAACGACATCGAGCGCGATCTCAAGCGCCTCCTCTCGATCTGGGACGAGATCGACCGCAAGACCAAGGGGGCCAAGGCCCCGTCCCTGATCTACAGCGAGCCCGAGTTGGAGCTGCGCGTGATCCGTGACGTGTTCAACCGCGACATCACGCGCTGCGTGGTCGGCGACAAGGAGCTCGAGTCGAAGTTGCGCCGCTACATCCGTGCGACGACGCCGGATCTCGACCACCGGCTCGAGTCCTACGACGGCAAGCTTCCGATCTTCGAGGAATACCGCGTCCTCGAGCAGATCCGGAAGTCGCTCGATCGGCGCGTATGGCTTCCGTCGGGCGGGCACATCGTGATCGATCGCACCGAGGCGATGACGGTCATCGACGTCAACACGGGCAAGTTCGTCGGCAAGTCCAGCCTCGAGGAGACCGTGTTCAAGACGAACAAGGAGGCCGCTGCCGAGGTCGGGCGGCAGCTCCGGCTCCGTGATATCGGCGGCATCATCGTCATCGACTTCATCGACATGGAGGATGCCCAGAACCGGGACGAGATGCTCAAGACCTTCAAGAACGAGCTCGATAAGGACCGCACCCGCACGCAGGTCTTCGATATCTCACCGCTCGGTCTGGTTCAGATGACCCGCAAGAACGTCTCCGCCGGCATCGTCGAGACCTTCTCGGACCCGTGCCCAACCTGCGAGGGCCGGGGGATATTGCTCCACGATGTGGACTGATATCCTTGGCAGACCTCATTCGAGGGGATTTCACCTCTAAGGAGTCGATGTGTACGCAGTTATCCGCGCGGGCGGGAAGCAACACAAAGTCGCCAAGGGCGACGTCATCGAGGTTGAGCGGATCAAGGGCTCGTCCGAGACGGTCGAGTTCACACCCCTGCTCGTCGTCGATGACAAGGGCAAGACCCGCTCGGGCAAGTCCGAGCTGGGCAAAGCCCGGGTCCTGGGCAAGATCCTCGGCGAGACCAAAGGCGACAAGATCGACGTGATGAAGTTCCGCAACAAGACGGGCTACCGGCGTCACCAGGGGCACCGTCAGAAGTACACGACGGTAGAGATCTCGGACATCAAGCTATCAGGCGGAAGCAGCAAGAAGGAGTCGGACGATGGCGCATAAGAAGGGCGCTGCCTCTTCCCGTAACGGCCGCGAATCCGAGTCGAAGCGACTCGGCGTCAAGACCTACGGCGGGGAGCAGGTCAAGCCGGGCATGATCATCATCCGG
The DNA here is from genome assembly GCA_050694015.1 of Actinomycetota bacterium. Classification (GTDB taxonomy): domain Bacteria; phylum Actinomycetota; class CADDZG01; order CADDZG01; family WHSQ01; genus JBOGWY01. The sequence goes on from JBOGWY010000338.1 coordinate 13,510, forward strand.
CAGCGCGGCACGAGGGTTCACCCCGGGCTCAACGTCGGTAAGGGCGGAGACGACACGCTGTTCTCGAAGGCCGAGGGCAAGGTCTCCTTCCACCGCATGCGCGGCCGCCGCGTCGTGTCAGTCGTTCCCGACGAAGGCTGACCCCGCGCCAGAGTTCTGTGCTAACACGCCACGCTCGGGGCGTTAAGCGCCGGAGCGGCAGAAGCGCAGCTTCTGTTGCGCAGGCGTAGCGCCGAGGGCGAAAGCGTGTTTGCACAGAACGGCTCGCAGGCACAGAACCGACCATGAAGTTCGTCGATGAGGTCACCGTCCATGTCGCCGCGGGCGCGGGGGGTGACGGCGTCGTCGCGTGGCATCGCGAGCCGTACAAGCCGCGCGGTGGTCCCGACGGGGGTGACGGGGGTGACGGCGGCAGCGTGATCCTCCGCGCCGACCCCTCCGTGGGGACGCTGCTCGAACTGCGCGATCACCCGCACGTCAAGGCCCTCCGGGGTGGTCACGGCGAAGGGAAGCGACGGCACGGCAGCACGGCGAAGGATCGGATCGTGCTCGTGCCCCCCGGCACCGTCGTGTACGAAGGCGACGTGTTGATCGCAGATCTCGCGGCACCCGGAGAGCAACTGGCCGCCGCCCGCGGTGGACGTGGGGGCCGCGGGAATGCACAGTTCGCCACGGCCACGCGGCGCGCTCCGGGTTTCGCAGAGAAGGGCGAGCCGGGGGAGGAGCGCAGCCTTCGTCTCGAACTCCGTCTCCTCGCCGACGTCGCGCTCGTGGGATTCCCGAACGCCGGCAAGTCGACCTTGATCTCGCGCATCTCGGCCGCGCGACCCAAGATCGCCGACTACCCGTTCACGACGTTGGCGCCGAACCTCGGCGTGGTCGGTAGCGACGAGAGCTCCTTCGTCGTCGCCGACATCCCCGGCCTGATCCCGGGCGCGCACGAGGGCAAGGGCCTCGGCGACAGGTTCCTGCGACACATCCGTCGGGCCGCGGTGCTGCTCTATCTCGTCGACACGACGGCTATCGATCGCGATCCGAAAGATGATGTCGGGGCCCTGAAGGCGGAGCTGCACGCGTTCGATCAGGCCCTCGCCCAGCGTCCGAGCCTCGTCGCTCTCACGAAGATCGACGCCGGAGGGCACCGCGTCGCCGAGCTGCAGGCCGTGTACCCCGACGCGCTCCCGATCTCAGCGGTAAGCGGCGAGGGCCTCGACGAGCTGTTGCGGAGTCTGAGCGCCGAGGTCGCGGAGTACCGGGAGGCGACACCGGAGCGCACCGGCTACGTGCGCACGATCGTGCGACCCGACGAGATGACGGTGCGGCGCGAGAACGAAGCGTGGCGCGTGACGGGCGCGCGCGCGGAACGAGCGGTAGCCATGACCGACATGAACAACGACGAAGCGGTGCGACGGCTGCAGCGGCAACTGATCGCGATGGGCGTCGAGCGCATGCTCGAACGCTCGGGCGCTCTGCGGGGCGACGAGGTGAGGATCGGAGAGACGGCGTTCGACTTCGAGCCGGAATCCGCGGCGACGCCCGAGGACGCCCGATGACGCGCATCGCGGCGGAAGCCGGCGACCGTATGGTCGTGAAGGTGGGTACCGCGTCGCTCGTCGGGCCGAGCGGTGAGCCCGAGGACGATCGCCTCGCGGCGCTGTGCGACGGCATCGCCGACCTGAAGCGCAGCGGCGTCGATGTGATCCTCGTGTCGTCGGGCGCGATCGGCGCCGGGATCGGCCCCCTCGGCCTGACGGAACGGCCGACCGATATCCCCTCGCTGCAGGCGGCCGCCGCGGTGGGACAGGGACGTCTGCTTGGTCGTTACACGCGCCTGTTGAAGGAGCGTGATTCAGTCGGCGCGCAGATGCTGCTCACCGGTTACGACTTCATGCAGCGCCATCACTACCTGAACGCGCGCAACACGCTCGATCGTCTCCTGAGTCTCGGCGCGGTGCCGATCGTGAACGAGAACGACACCGTCGCGGTCGATGAGATCGCGTTCGGGGATAACGACAGGCTCGCCGCGCTCGTCGGCAATCTCGCCCGCGCGAAGCTCCTCGTGCTGCTCACCGACACGAAGGGCGTCCACGCGACCGACCCGCGCCACGATCCTGACGCGCCGGTGATCGACGAGATCGACCGCATCACGCCGGAGCTCGAGCGGGCCGCCGGGGGGCGAGGCTCGGCTCTCTCGAGCGGAGGTATGGCATCGAAGCTCGCCGCGGCGTGGGTCGCGACCTTCTCGGGTGTTGCGGTCGTGGTCGCCGACGCGTCGGAACCGGACGTCCTGACGCGGATCGCCAAGGGCGAGCGGGTGGGCACGTTCTTCCATCCTCACCCGAAGCGCGCGTCGGCTCGTCTGCTCTGGATCGCGTTCGCCCACCCCCCGCGCGGGACGGTCGTCGTCGATCCCGGTGCCCGCGCCGCCGTGGTCCGGGACAAACGAAGTCTGCTGCCCGTGGGTGTCGTCGAGGTCAAAGGCTCGTTCGAGTCGGGGGACATCGTCGATCTCGCCGTGGGCAGCAAGGAGGTCTTCGCGCGCGGGTTGGTACGTTATTCGTCGACCGAGCTGAAAGAGGCACGGGGTCGGCGTACGGTGGAGCTGGCAGGACGAGAGGTCATCCACAGGGACCACCTGATCATCCTGGAGGACGCAGGCGATGAGTGACGTTATGGACATCTGCCGTAAGGCTCGGGAGACGGCCCCCGCCGTCGCCGCCCTCTCATCGGGCGTCAAGGATGAGGCCCTGGAGGCGATGGCGCAGGCACTGGAGGACCGGGCGAGCTTCCTCGCCGAGTCCAACGTTCGGGACCTGGAGCGAGCGAGGGCGGAGGGGGCGACCGCGACGGTCATCGACCGTCTCACCCTGACGGAGAGCCGGGTCGCGTCGATGGCGGCGGGCCTAAGAGCCGTTGCCGACCAGCCCGACCCCGTCGGCGAGGTCGTCGAGGGGTGGAAGCGACCGAACGGGCTATTGATCGAGCGGGTCCGCGCCCCACTGGGTGTCGTCGCGGTGATCTACGAAGCCCGTCCGAACGTGACCGCCGATGTCGCCGGGCTGTGCCTCAAGTCGGGGAACGCATGCATCCTGCGTGGGTCGTCGATCGCCCTCGACTCGAACCGCGCGATCGTCGAGGTGCTGCGCGCGGCGGCTCACGGCGCGGGCGTGCCGGAAGGCGCGATCCAGTTGATCTCCGACGCCGGGCGCGAGAGCGCTGTAGAACTGATGCAAGCGAAGGGATTCGTCGATCTTCTCGTGCCGCGCGGGGGCCAGGCACTCATCAAGAGCATCGAGGAGCAGGCGACGGTGCCCTACATCATCGACGGCGACGGCAACTGTCACGTCTACGTCGACCGGTCGGCCGACCCTCGTATGGCCAACGAGATCGTAGTCAACGCGAAGACGCAGCGCCCCAGCATGTGCAATGCAGCCGAGACCTTGCTCGTCCATGCCGAACTCGCCGACAAATGGTTGCCCGGCGCTCTCGACCTCCTCGCCGAACGTGGGGTGGAAGTCCGGGGCGACGAACGCGTGCGCCAGCTGTGGCCCGATGCGCGCGAGGCGACGGAGGAGGACTGGAGGACCGAGTACCTCGATCTCAAGATCGCAGTGAAGGTCGTGGACTCGCTCGACGATGCGATCGCGCACGTCAACACGTACGGCACGTGGAACGCGGAGGCGATCGTCGCCCAAGACGTGTCGGCGGCACGCCGCTTCACGTCCGAAGTCGACTCCGGCTCGATCTTCGTCAACACGTCGACGCGCTTCTCGGACGGTAGCGAGTTTGGATACGGCGCGGAGATCGGCATATCGACGCAGAAGCTGCATGCGCGTGGGCCGATGGGCCCGGTGGCCCTGACCACCACGAAGTACGTCGTCTGGGGCGAGGGCCAGGTCCGCTCCTGACCTGCGGCCCTGTGGGGCCCGCCGGAAAGCAGCGACCGCCACGCCGTTTCGGGGTTAGCTAGGGGGATGGATCCGATCGGAGCACCGCCCAAAAGGATCGGTGTGCTCGGGGGGACTTTCGACCCGATCCACGTCGGGCACCTGATCGCGGCGTCCGAGGCGGCGCACGCGTTCGAACTCGGGCGCGTCCTGTTCGTCCCGGCCGCACGGCCGTGGCAGAAGTCCTCCTACTCGGACCCCGAAGACCGTTTCATGATGACGATGCTCGCCATCGAGGGCCACGGTCACTTCGCCGCGTCGCGCATCGAGCTCGACCGCCGCGGACCCACCTACACCGCCGACACGATGATGCAGCTGCGCGACTTCTACGGCGAGGACACGTCCCTCTATTTCATCGCGGGGGCCGACGCGATCGCGAACGTAGGCACGTGGGAGAAGCTCGATGCGCTTCGTGATCTTGCCGAATTCATCGCCGTCACGCGCGGCGGAGTCGCAACCCCCGAGCTGCCGGACGACGCCCGCCTACCGCACATCCACGATCTGACCATCCCCGGAGTCGACATCTCGGCAACCGACATCCGTCGCCGCGTCGCGGCAGGACTGCCGATCGACTTCCTCGTTCCCGAGCGCGTTGCGTCTTACATCCGATCCCACGGCCTCTACCAAGACACGCACGCGCGTGAGGCCTCATGAGCAGCCGCAGGCGACGCCGGCCTCGGCGCAACATCTGGAGCGAACCACCCCCGGAGACGAGGCCGTTCGATTACGAGGAAACGGGGCGCCCGGCCGAGTCCAAGCAACCACCGCCCGCGCCGGACACGGGTGTCTTCGACGTCGTTCGCTACAACACGCCGCAGCCGGAGGTCGAGCGTCCCGAGCCACCCGCTCCCGAGATGGAACAACCCGCAGACCGGTTCACAACCCCGGAGCCCCAGATCGAACGCGACTCGGAGAGCCCGGGTCGCGGGCGTCACCTCAGTCATCGACGCGTCGTGCTCCCGAAGGGACGAAAGAGAGGGCGCCACAGCGCGCCGGCCGAGCCCGAGGTCGTCGAGCGTGATGCCCGACCCGATCTCGAGATGGAGCCGCGGTTCGATCCCGACGCCGACGTCACCGAAGGCGAGGCGACCGCCGAGCCGGAGCCGCAGACCGGAGC
>JBOGWY010000339.1:0-4727 GCA_050694015.1 Actinomycetota bacterium
GTCATCGACATGATGAGCGACCGTAAGGGCGAGCCCGACTGGATGCGCAAGTTCCGTCACAAGGCACTCGACGTTTTCCATCGCAAGCCCATGCCCTCGTGGGGTGCCGATCTGTCCGGGATCAACTTCGACGACATCTACTACTACATCAAGCCCATGAACAGCGTGAAGTCGTGGGACGACATGCCTGAGGACATCAAGGCGACGTGGGACAAGCTCGGGATCCCCGAGGCCGAGAAGAACTACCTCGGCGGGGTCACGGCCCAGTACGAGTCCGAGGTCGTGTACCACAAGACCAAGGAAGAGCTCGAGCGGCAGGGCATCATCTTCACCGACATGGACACGGCTCTGCGCGAACACCCGGACCTCGTCAAGCAGTACTTCGGCACGATCATCCCGCCCGCCGACAACAAGTTCTCGGCTCTGAACTCGGCGGTGTGGTCGGGGGGCTCGTTCATCTACGTGCCGCCGAACACCGAGGTCGAGATCCCGCTCCAGGCGTACTTCCGCATCAACCAGGAGAACATGGGCCAGTTCGAGCGGACGATGATCATCGTCGACGAGAACTCTTGGGTGCACTACGTCGAGGGCTGCAGCGCGCCGATCTACACGAGCGACTCGCTGCACTCCGCGGTCGTCGAGATCATCGTCAAGCGCAACGGCCGCGCCCGCTACACGACGATCCAGAACTGGTCGAACAACGTCTACAACCTCGTCACCAAGCGGGCCGCCGCGCACGAGAACGCCATCATGGAATGGGTCGACGGCAACCTCGGCTCCAAGGTCACGATGAAGTACCCGAGCATTTACCTCCTCGGTGAACATGCCAAGGGCGAGGTTCTCTCCATCGCGTACGCCGGCAACGGTCAGCACCAGGACGCCGGCGGCAAGGTGATCCACGCGGCCCCCAACACGCAGAGCTCGATCACGTCCAAGTCGATCTCGAAGGACGGGGGCCGGGCCGGCTACCGCGGTCTGGTTCGCATCGAAGAGGGTGCCGATCACGCGAAGAGCCACGTGATCTGCGACGCGCTGATCCTCGACGACGACTCGCGCTCGGACACGTATCCCTACATCGAGATCGAAGAGGAGTCGGCGGCCGTGAGCCACGAGGCATCCGTTTCCAAGGTCTCCGACGAACAGCTCTTCTACCTGATGAGCCGCGGTCTCGACGAGACCCAGGCGATGCAGATGATCGTGCGCGGTTTCATCGAGCCGATCACCAAGGAGCTGCCGATGGAGTACGCGGTCGAGCTCCAGCGCCTGGTCGAACTCCAGATGGAAGGTTCGGTCGGCTAGCCACCCTCCAAATCTTCAGGCTTACTCGCGCTATACGCGAGTAAGCCTGAAAGGAATGACCACCACGCGCGTTTTCCCATCTAGGCCGTGCGGGGGCAGGATGCAGATGTGACCTCGTCCCTCGTTGCGCTCGTGGCTGCCGGGCTCTTCGTCACCTCGTGTAGTGGCGGGAGCGCGTCCGAGGGCGCGAAGACGCCCACTCGCAGCCCGACGCCCACAAAGACGGTTGCCCGCGGAGTAGAGCTCCAACTCGACGGCGAGCCCGCGGGGATCAGGCTGATCCGGCGCGGGATCCAAGACGTGAAACGGCTCGGCCTCTGGAAGCGCCTGACCCGCCACCTCCACGTCGTCAAGATCAACGCCTATTCGGGGCATCACAACGTGCCGCGCGACGGGCACCTCGCCGACGCCATCTCCGGCGTGATGGAGAGCTCCGATCGGGAGCTCGGTCTTAGCTGCGACGTTGTTTTCTATATGGCCGCGATCGGAAGGGAGATGCGCCTGAGCCGGGCCGGAGTGCTGGTGCGGACTCGTCCCAGCATCCGGATCACCTATGCCTCGATCGTGGCCCACGAGCTGGCGCACTGCCTCCCGGGCCCCCACGGCGAGAAGGTCGCCCGGCGCTGGGAATATCGGGTCGAGCGCCTGCTGACCCGCTAGCTTCCGGGTCGCGAAAAAACCTCAAGTTTCGGCTCGACCCGTGCAGGGAAACCTCCTCACGCGGAGTAGTCATCCACGCGCGTAGCGTAGTCAAGCCCCTAGGGACATGGAGGATCGATGCTGGAGCCCTTCGCCGGAGCGCGGATCCTCATCGTCGACGACTCTCCGGATCTCGTCTTCATCCTCGAACGGATCCTCGCTGGCGAGGGCCACAGCGATCTCGTGTCGACGACCGACGCGGCCACCGCGGTCGAGCTCTACCGGAGCACCCGTCCCGACCTCGTCCTCCTCGACCTCCACATGCCCGACGTCGACGGCCTTACCGTCCTGGCGGCACTCAAGGAGATCGACGGCGACGACCTCCCTCCGGTCGTGATGATGACCGGCAACCAATCTCCGGAGGTGAAGGTCCGCGCCCTGCGCGGCGGCGCCCGCGACTTCCTCGCGAAGCCGTTCGACCCCACCGAGGTCGTGCTTCCGCATCCGCAACCTCCTTGAGATGCGCGCGCTGCACGAGAAGCTCCGGCGGCAGAACTCGATCCTCGAATTGAGGGTCGACGCACGTACGCGCGAGCTCGAGCGCGCCAAGCTAGAGATCCTCCAACGGCTCGCGATGGCGGCAGAGTTCCGCGACGACGCGACCGGCGAGCACACACAACGCGTCGGCCGGCTGTGCGCGCTGATGGCCGAAGCGATGAACCTCGGAGCCGAGAAGGTGAGACTCATGCTCGACGCGGCCCCCTTGCACGACGTGGGGAAGATCGGGGTCCCCGACGACATCCTGTTGAAGCCTGGCTCGTTGACGCCCGAGGAATGGGCCGTGATGAAGCGACACACGGTCACCGGCGCGCGCCTGCTATCCCACAGCGTGTCTCCGACGCTGCGACTCGGCGAGAGGATCGCACTGACGCACCACGAGCACTGGGACGGATCCGGCTACCGGGGCCTGAGCGGTGAGGACATCCCGCTATCGGGACGACTCGTAGCGGTTGCCGACGCGTTCGATGCGATGACGCGCGCGGCCCTACCGCGAACCGGTCTCGGTGGACGAAGCCGTCGCACGCATGGTGGCCGCGCGGGACACGCATCTCTGCCCTCGAGCCGTCGACGCGTTCCTAGAGGTCCGCGAGTACGCCGTCCGTATCGACGCGCAGCTGCGAACCACGATCTAACGCCCTTGCGCGGGGGTCCCGCGAGGTCTATAGCTGATGGGCGGCGTATTGGAGGTGGTCATGGCTCTTAGTCAAGCACGCGTTGCCACCGCGATCCCCGCGAGCGATTTCGAGCGCGCGAAGGCCTACTACCGCGACACGCTCGGTCTGAAGCCTTCGAAGGAGACCGAGGACGGCGCGTTCTACGACTGCGCGGACGGAACGTGGTTCGTGGTCTTCCCCTCGGGCGGCGCGGCGTCGGGAACCCATACGCAGATCGGCTTCCACGTCCCCGACATCGAAGCAGAGGTGCGCGACCTCAAGGAACGCGGCGTCGTCTTCGAGGAGTACGACTATCCAGATCTGAAGACGGTCGACTCGATCGCCACCTTGGGGACCGAGCGCGTCGCATGGTGGAAAGACAGTGAAGGCAACATGCTGAGCGTGTGGGAGATACCCGCCGAGGGCTAAACGCGGTGGGCCGCGAGGAGGAGTCCGGCTCCACTCACGACGTGAGCTAGGCCGAGCAGCAACCACGCGAACGGCGAGGCTCCGGTCGCCGGAAGGGCCTCGCCCGACGCCGGCGCCGCGGTGGACGCGGGGGCCGGAGGAGCTTGGTCGGATCCCTCGCCCGGCGTCTGGGGCGCCCCGTTGCCGACGATCACCGTGCCGGCCATGCCGACGCCCCCGGCCGCGCCGTGCACCGCGCAGTAGTACGAGTACGTGCCGGCATCACGGAAGGCGAACGTGAACGTGTCGCCCGCGGCCATCGTCCCCGAGTCGAACGACCCGTTGTCCGCGGTGACGGTATGGACGGTCTCGCCGTCGTTGCTCCACGAGACCGTGTCGCCGGGATCGATCCGGATCGTCTCCGGCGTGAACACGTCATCGGTCGCGCTCACGGTGATCCCCGCCTGTCCCAACGTGGAGCGCGAGACGCCACGGACGCGCGGTTCGGCCGTAGCGGTCGGCGCCGGTTCAGGGCTGGGGGTCGTGGTGACGCTCGGGGACGGCGTCGGAGACGCGGTCGTAGTGCTCGGTTGCGGCGAGGGTGTCTGCGCACCTGCCGTCCCGGCCCCCAGCGACACGGAACCTACGAACAGCAGCGCTGCGGCCCCCGCCCGCAGCGCGAGAGAGGCGGCAGTCGCGCCCCTCTCGCGCCTCGCGGGAGGTGTCAACGAGGACGGCGAAGTTGCCCGCGGATCGCTCCCCCCGGGAACGACTCGGTGTGGATGTTCACGTAGAACCCACGCGGGCCGTCAAGGATCTCGCGCAACGTGGCGCGGTTCTGATTCGTCGCGCACCCCGACACTCCGGAGATGCCCGGCGGCACCGGCTGGTCGGGAGCCGCGGCGTTGAAGAAGTGCACGACGATGCCACCGTCCACCCCGGCCCCACCTTCGTGGATGTGAGCGGCGAACGGCTGGTCGTCGAGGTTGCTCCAACTGAGGTTGAAGCATGCGGTGCGGGCCCGGGGGTCGATGCGCACGACCGCCCTGCCCCGCCCGTCGGTATCGGTCGAGTCCGAGCCCCGCAACGGCGCGGTCAGCTTCGTCGGTCTCGCTCCGGAACTGGGGACGATCAGCAGGCTTGCGACCACTGCGACGGTTGCGAGAG
>JBOGWY010000340.1:0-18518 GCA_050694015.1 Actinomycetota bacterium
GCCGATGACCGACCGGATGAAGGAATCTCTGTTCTCGTCACTTGGAGACCTGACGAAGAACAAAGTGCTCGACCTCTATGCGGGATCGGGCGCGCTGGGCCTTGAAGCGCTCTCGCGGGGTGCCTCGAAGGTGATCTTCGTGGAGAACGCCCGAGATGCCATCGTGAAGCTCGAACAAAACATCGAGACCACGGGCTTCAAGCGCAAGTGCGAGGTGAACTGGGCCGACGTGAAATCAACGTTGTCCCGCCCGGCCGATAGGCGCTACGACCTCGTCTTCGTCGACCCGCCCTACAATATGTCGGTGCCGCAGGTCCGGGCGGACCTGGAATCGCTGGTCATGGGCGGATGGCTCGCGGACGCCGGCCGGATCATCGTCCACCGGCCCGCCAAGGAGGCCAAGCTGAAACCACTCGGCCTCGCGCTCGAGTGGGAGCGGGAGTACGGGCAGTCGAAGCTTCTGGTATTCACGCACGAAGACGAGTGATCGTCGGACACCCCGTCTGAGGAGGCACTAGGTGGCCGTGGCGCTGTGTCCGGGCTCGTTCGATCCGCCGACGAACGGCCATATCGACGTCATCGAGCGGGCCGCGCGCTACTTCGAGGGCATCGTCGTTGCGGTGATCGCCAATCCCTCGAAGGAGCCATTGTTCACGCTCGACGAGCGCACCGAGATGCTGCGAGACGCGCTCTCTCACGTCGAAAACGTCGAGATCGGTTCGTTCGACGGCTTGCTCGTCGACTTCGCCAAGACTCGAGGTTTGCGGGTCGTCGTGAAGGGCCTGCGTGCGGTGTCCGACTTCGAGTACGAGCTGCAGATGGCACAGATGAACTCGGCGTTGTCGCCCGGGCTCGACACGATGTTCATGACCGCGAAGCCGTCGTGGGCGTTCCTGTCATCGAGCCTCGTGAAAGAGGTTGCGAAGTATGGGGGAGCGATCGAAGGCCTGGTGCCTCCAGGCGTCGCGAAGGCGCTCGAGGACCGCTTCGGCAGCTGACCCCCGTGCTTGGACGAATGTCCGACGCAGGCGGTCGCACCCCGACCCCAGGCGTGTCGCCCGCCTGAGAGCGCGAAGTCCTTCCCCCAGAATCCGGTAGCCTTCGGGGTATGGATCTGATCGAGAGGATCGACGAGCTCCAACTTCTCGTCGAAGAAGCTAAGGCCGTACCCCTGTCTTCGAGCGCGGTGATCAACCGCGACGAGGTGCTCGAGCTCCTCGCGCAGCTCAAAGAAGCGGTGCCCGACGAGATCCGTTCGGCGCGCTGGATGACGCGAGACAAGGACGAATTGCTCGGTCGCGCGCGCAAGGAATCCGATCGGATCATCGCCGAGGCCCAGGAGCAGCGCGATCGCCTGCTCTCGCGCACCGAGATCGTCCATGCCGCGCAGCGTGAGGCGGACCGCGTCGCCGACGAGGCGAAGGAACGCGCCGCGAAGATCCAGAGCGAGGCCGAGGATTACATCGATCAGAAGCTGGCCGCGTTCGAGATCCTGCTGAACAAGACGTTGACGACCGTTGGTCGAGGGCGCGAGCAGCTACGCGGGAAGCACGCCACCGGTGCGGTGCCGCAGGACGAGAACGGCGCCGGGGTGGCACCGGCTCCCGCGGCGGCCGCCCCGTCGGGCCCGTTCGACGCCGCCGACCTCGCTCCGGCCGACCAGGGCTGAGCCCCTTCCCGCGGCAGCGGGCCACGAGCGTTCTGCTGAGATCTCGGCCCGCACACCGGTCCCCGGGTTTCCATAACCTGGGAAAAAGGGGTCTTTTGGTATGATCGGAGGGCCTTGGCAGCCCTTCAGCGCCGGGCATTTCAGCCGACCGACGCTAGGAAAGCCGCGTGCAAGAACTGAGGATCTCGGTCGCCGAGATACTCGGCCGCCCGGGAGCGAGCCACTCGATCTCCGTATCTGCACCCCTCGAAGGGGTCCAGGTGAGCCTCGCGCGCCTCGACGACGGTGCGAAGGTCTCGGCGGATCTCCGCCTCGAGAGCGTCGTCGAGGGGATCCTCGCGACCGGTGGCGCGAGTACGCCCGTCACCTTCGAGTGCGCCCGCTGCCTCAAGCAGTTCTCGGGCATCGTCGAGGCCGAGCTCTGTGAGCTCTTCGTCACGCCTAACCACGTCGATCCCGACGAGGATCAGTACCGCGTTGAAGGCGAGGAGATCGACCTCGAGCCGATGCTGCGCGACGCGCTCACGCTCGAGCTGCCGCTCAACCCCGTGTGTCGGGAGGACTGCAAGGGCATCTGTGCGCAGTGCGGGAAAGAGATGACATCCGAGACCTGCGACTGCACCGAAGAGACGACCGATCCCAGGTGGGCCGAGCTCGACGCTCTGCGCACGAAGCTCGAAGCGAATCACTAAGAGGAGGCATCAGCGATGGCAGTCCCCAAGCGGCGGAAGACCCGGTCGAAGATGCGCATGAGGCGTGCGCACTGGCGGGTCGAAGCGCCCACCTATTCGTCGTGCCCTCAGTGCCGTCAGCCGAAGATGCCGCACCGCGTGTGCGGTAACTGCGGCTACTACGGCGGGCGTCAGGCCATAGAAACTGAATAGGCCCGGATGCCATGCGCGATCGCCACGAGAGGCACGACGCTGCCGGGCTCTGACCAGAAGCGGGGTCTCGCCGCGCTTGGTGTCCCCGAGCAGCCGGGGCCGATCTACGACGTCGCGCTCACGCATCGCTCCTTCGCCTTCGAGAATCCCGACGCCGACGGCCACAACGAGCGCCTCGAGTTCCTCGGCGACGCGATCCTGGGCGCGGTCGTGACGGCTCTCATCTACGAGAGCTACCCCGACCTGACGGAGGGCGAGATGGCGCGACTTCGCGCCTCCGTCGTCAATACCGAGGCTCTGGCGGACGAGGCGCGTTCGCTCGCGCTCGGCGATCACATCCGGCTCGGCAAGGGCGAGGAAGCGTCCGGGGGCCGCGCCAAGTCGTCTCTGCTGGCGAACGCGTTCGAAGCGATCGTCGGAGCGGTCTTCGTCGACCAAGGGATGCCCGCCGTCGAGCAGAGGTTGAGGCCGTTGTTCGAGGTGAAGCTCCGTGATTCGGTTGCGTCGGGCCGCTACGACTCGAAAACGGCGCTACAGGAGGTCGCGGTGCGAGAGACGGGCGAGCTGCCCTCCTACCGGATCGCGTCGTCGGGACCCGATCACGACAAGCGCTTCGAGGCCCACGTCTATCTCGACGGGCAACTGCACGGCTCCGGGATCGGACGCAGCAAGAAAGAGGCGGAACAGAACGCCGCCCGCGAGGCCCTAGACCGCCTCGACGGCGAGCCGGGGAGCCCGACGGCCGACGCACGGGGGGACAACGATGCCCGAGCTTCCTGAGATCGAGGTACTGAAGCGCGATCTCGAGAAAGAGATCGTGTCGCGCCGGATCAAAGAGGTAGAGGTGCGACCGGGCAGCAACGCGATGAAGATCATCCGCCGCCACGGCCGGCGCAAGGAGTTCCAGGACATGCTGGCGGGGGCCAAGGTCGACGGTATCGATCGGATCGGCAAGCTGTTGCTGCTGAACCTCGACAACGACAGGGTCCTCGTCTTCGATCTCGGGAGCTCAGGCGCGATCGGCAAGACGAGCGCGTCGGATGAGATCGTCACGCACACGCACATCGTCATCAGCTTCACGATCGGGGGACAGCTCCGCTTCGTCGATCAACATCGCACCGGTGAGGTGTTCATCGCCCCGACGTCCGAAGTCGAGGAACTGCGTGCGTCCCTCGGCACCGCTATCGATCCGCTGATGCAGCAGTTCACGTGGCATCACTTCTCCTCGATCCTCGAAGAGAAGGAGACCGGGATGAAAGAGCTCCTCACCGACGAGAAATTCATCATCGGTCTCGGCGATCTGTACTCGGACGAGGTCCTGTGGGTCGCGGGTCTGCGTTACGACCGGCCGTCTAACAAGCTCTCGTCGCAAGACGTCCGCCGTCTCTACCGCGGCATGATGGAGACCCTGCAGGACTCGGTTCGCCTGCGCGGGACCACGTGGGGGAGCCAGGAGTTCCACGACCTCCATGGCGAGCCCGGCCAATTCCAGCTCGAGCTCAAGGTCTTCGAACGCGAGGGCGAGCCGTGCCGGCGCTGTCGCACTCCGATCATCACCGAAGATTTCAACGGCAGGCCGACGTATCTCTGCCCGCAGTGCCAGTCATAGATCAGTTTGTGTGTCGTCGCAGTAACGAGGAGGTCGTGTAGTGGAAGACAGGACCCGCGTCCACGTGTTCGTGTCCGGGGACGTCCAGAACGTCAATTTCCGCCAGGCCATCGCCGACAAGGCGAACGAGCAGGGCGTCACGGGGTGGGTCCGCAACCTGGCCGACGGACGCGTCGAAGCGGTGCTCGAGGGGCCGCGCGACGAGGTGTATCGGGTGGTGGGTCTGTGCCGGGCGGGGCCCAAGGGGGCCCGGGTGCAGAACGTCCAGGTCGACCGCGAGCCCCCGAAGAACGAAAAGAGCTTCAAGGTCAAATAGGGATGTCCGACGTGGTCCGGGGCCGCCGGGAGAGCGATCGTTCGGTACTCGGATTGCTCTCTGGGGGATGGGCGACGGCAATCCTCGGCCCGCTAATAGGTCTAGACGCGGTTTTCTCTCAGAAAGAGGTCTCAGTCGGCGTTGCACTAATCGTGCTAGCGGCCGCGTGGGTCCTCGGTGCAGTTCTCCATCCGGTGGCTCTGAAAAGAAGCACCGCGATGTGGAGCAATCTAGACATCGCCGACATGACAAGTCGCAACCGGATTCAGGCTCAACGAGCTCGGTGGAACTGGATGGCTGCAGGCGCAGCGGTGGCACTCCTATCGAGTCGTTTTCTCGAGGACACGATATGGATCGTTGTCTTCATGGGCCTGCTTGGCGGTTTCTCGCTGTTCTTGATCCGAGGTGCATACGTGCTCCATCGGCTGGATGTCGAGCAGGCAGGGAGTGCGATCCACGACTCGGGCCAACTCTGAACGCCGACCTTTGCTAGCTAATTCGCTCTCAGAGCGAAATAGCTACAGAAGGTCGGTTGGAGCCTTCCTCGGACCCCCTCCAGGGAGTGAAAAGCCGTCGATTTGCCGCCTGGCCCCTGTAGTTTGACCCCGTGTTCGTTCGCGCCCTGAAGCTGTCGGGCTTCAAGCTGTCGAGTCGCCGCACCGCGGGGGTGCCCCCTTGTTCGTAAGGGCACTCCGGCTGTCGGGCTTCAAGTCCTTCGCCGATCCCACCGCGCTCGAGTTCGAGCCCGGGGTCAACGTCATCGTCGGGCCCAACGGGTCCGGCAAATCGAACATCGCCGACGGCCTCTCCTGGGTGCTGGGCTCGCAGGCCCCGTCGAGCCTCCGTGGTGGCTCGATGGAGGACGTGATCTTCGCCGGGGCCGCCGGGCGCCCTCGTCTCGGCGTGGCAGAGGTGCAGCTGACGCTCGACAACTCCTCCCGGGTCCTGCCGCTGGACCTCGCCGAGGTGACGATCGCCCGCTCCACCGACAGGGCCGGCAACTCCGAATACAGGATCAACGGCGCACCGTGCCGGCTGCTCGACATCACGGAGCTGCTCTCCGACACCGGCATCGGCCGCAGCATCCACACGGTCGTCGGGCAAGGTCAGCTCGACGCGGTCCTCCACGCTCGGCCCGAGGAACGCCGCGACTTCATCGAGGAGGCCGCTCAGATCGGCAAGTACCGGCGGCGCAAGGATCGGGCCGTCCGCAAGATCGAACGCGTCGACGAGAACCTGATCCGGCTGAACGACGTGCTCGCCGAGCTGCGGCGCGCGATCAGACCGCTGAAGCGCCAGGCGTCGGCCGCGGCTATGTATTCAGAGCTCGTTGCGCGCCACCGCGAGCTGAAGCAACGACTGGCCGCGACCGAGGTCCAGCGACTGGCCGCAGAAACCGATCGCACCGATCCCGAGGAGGAGGAGCACCGCGTCAAACTGCTCGTCGACGAGCTCGCGAACGTGCGAGCACGCCTCGAGTCCGCCACCGGAGAGCGCGAACAACGCGCGAGTGCTGCGGAGCGCGCGGCACAGACGTCCAACGGGATAGCGCGCGCAGCGGATCGTCTCGGAGCCCTCGGGCGGCTGGCCGACGAGCGCGCGGCACGCATCGCGGCGCGACTGGCGGCGGAGACCGAGGAGGGATACCGCGAACGGATCCGCCTTCTCGAGAGTGAAGGCGAACGCTGGCGCGGCGAGTTGAACGGCCTGAGAACCTCCTCGGAGGAGGCGCTACGCCGTGCGGACTCGGCTTCGGAGCGCGAACAGGAAGCGAAGCGGACCGCGGACGACGCCGAGCACAAGCTGGCGCAGGTTCGCTCCGACGAGACGGGTGCAGCCCAGGCTCTCGTGCGCGCCGAGGGTAGCGAGGCCGCGGGACGGGCGACGCTGGGCTCGATCGAAGCGCGCGTGAACGCCGCCGAAGAGCGCCGCCGCGTCATGGAGCACACGCTCACCGACGACGCTCGCAACATCACCACGACCGAACAGGACATCCAGCGGCTCGAAGCGGACATCTACGAGGCCACCGAGCGCGCGGCCGCCGCCGAAGCGCGGCTCGAAGAGGAGCAGAAGCGCGCGGAGGAACTGAAGTCGCGGCTCGGCGCGACCAAGTCCGATGTGGCGGCCGCCACCGCCCGGGTGCAGACGCTGCAGGAGATCGTCGAGATGTTCGAGGATCTTCCCGAGGTGCGTCGCCGTGTCGAGCCGCATCTGGTCACCGCTCGCAGCGCGGCATCGGTCGCGACGTCCGACGAGGCTCAGGCACAAGCGATCGTCGCCGAGGCCGAGGATCGCGTCGAAGGCGCGTGGAGAGAGGTCGGCCGGACCGACGAGGAGCTGCGCCGGCTCGATGCGCTCTGGTCGGGGGCCGCGGAGCGTCTCGCCGGGGCACGCCGCCAACAGGAATCCCGCGAGATCGAACTCGCCGCGCTCGACGACGAGATCGCGCGTGCCCGCGACGCACTGGCCGCCGCCGAGCGCGCCGCGACCGAAGAGCGTGCCGTGTTGCCGGCGAGGCGCGCTGCTCTTGATGAGGCCAAGACGGCGCGCGAGGAAGCCGAACGGACGCTGGCGAGCGCGCGTGAGGAGTTGTCACAGGCCGCGAGCGCGCGATCCGCCGCGGCACTGGAGGCGCGCACCGCCGAGGAGCGTGCCCTGGCCGCGCAGCTGCGTCTCGAGGAGGCGGAAGCCGGTGTGGCCGATGCTCAGGACGCCCTGGCCGGACTCGAGGATCTGCGGGCGACGTTGCGGGCCGCGCAGGAGCGTGCCTCGCAGGTCGCCCACACCGCCAGGGTCGCGGCCGCTCGGGCCGAGGAGTGGGCGACTCAGGCTGCGGCGCGCGCCGAGAGCGCCCGCGCGGAAGCCCGGCGCAGCGAGGAGCGTCTGACCGCGATGCACGCACGGGAGCGCGAGCTCGCCGAGAACCTCGAAGAGCTGTCGCGCAAGCGCAACGAGGCCGAGGTACGGCGGGCACAGACGAGGGCTCGTACCGAGGCCCTCGGCGAACGCGCGATGGAGGAGTGGGGTCTGTCGGTCGACGCGCTCCTGGCTCTCGAAGCCTTGAACGCCGATGAAGAGGTCGCGGCACAAGAAGAGGTCGAGAAACTCGACCGCGACATGCGTCGTCTCGGCGCGGTCAACCCGAACGCAGCAGAGGAGTACTCGGAACTGGCCGAGCGCGAGAAGTTCCTCGAGAACCAGATCGAGGACCTGAACTCGTCCAAGCGCGACCTCATGAAGATCGTCCGCGAGGTCGACGACACGATCGTTGCCGTGTTCGCGCAGGCCTACGAGGACGTCGCGCGCGAGTTCGAAGACGTCTTCGGCCGCTTGTTCCCGGGCGGAAGCGGGCGTCTCAAGCTGACCGATCCCGACGACTTGCTGCACAGCGGCATCGAGGTCGAAGCGCGGCCCCCGGGCAAGAACGTCAAGAAGCTGTCGTTGCTGTCGGGTGGTGAACGGTCGCTCGTCGCACTCGCGTTCTTGTTCGCGATCTTCAGGTCACGCCCGTCACCCTTCTACCTGCTCGACGAGGTCGAAGCCGCGCTCGACGACGTGAACCTGCAACGCTTCCTCGGCCTTATCGCGGAGCTCGAGGAGCGCGCGCAGGTCCTGGTCGTGACGCACCAGAAACGCACGATGGAAGCGGCCGACGTCCTGTACGGCGTTTCGATGGCGAAGGACGGTGTCTCGCGCGTGGTCGCGAAGCGGATGGAAGATATCCCAGTCTAGTAATAGACGCTCCGTTGCCGGCGTTCTCTTCGACGCGCGTACATACCGGCATGCCGGGTAGCCTGGGCGACATGCCCGAAGGGATAGTTCCCGAGCTGATCATCGTCGTTGTCCTGCTCGCGCTCGTCGCGGCAGCGTTCTTCCTCGCTCCGACACGCCGTCGCAAGGAGGAGGCACCTCCGAAGGAGACGCCACCGATCGCGCCGCCGCGGCCGGAAGAGCAGGTCGCGGTCGACACGGCGCCCCCGGTGACGGAGGAGGCGGCGCCCACCGAGGTCGTGGCCCCCGAGGCTCCGGCCAAGCCGAGTCTGCGCGAGCGCCTCACCAAGAGTCGCAAGTTCCTCTCGGACCGTCTCGCCGACGCGTTCCGAGGCGCGCCCGACGACGAGACGTGGGATGACATCGAAGCCGCGCTGATCCAGGCGGACATCGGAGTGGAGCTCGCAACGAGGATCACCGAAGACATGAAGGGCATGGCGCGCGAGCGCCGCGTGACGGATGCCACCGAGGTGCGCGCGTTGCTCGCCGACGAGCTGGTGTCGCTCTTCGATCGCGACCGTGACCGCGCTCTCTCATTCGGGCCGCAGCGACCGACCGTGTGGCTCGTCGTCGGCGTCAACGGCACCGGCAAGACCACGACGATCGGCAAGCTCGCCCGCGACCTGAACGTGCACGGACGGTCGGTGGCTCTCGCGGCGGCCGACACGTTCCGGGCCGCGGCCGACGAGCAGCTCGGCATCTGGGCCGATCGTTCGGGAGCCGAGCTCGTCAAGCACCAACCCGGTGCCGATCCCGGCGCGGTTGCCTACGACGCGCACGCCTTCGCGCGTGCTCGCAACATCGACGTGCTGATCGTGGATACCGCGGGACGTCTCCACACGAAGACGCCACTGATGGACGAACTCGGGAAGGTGAAGCGCGTCATCGAGAAGGAAGGCCACGTCGAGGAGTCCCTCTTGGTGATCGACGCGACCGCCGGTCAGAACGGCCTTGTGCAGGCGCGTGAGTTCGCGGTAGCTGTGGGGGTTACCGGAGTCGTCCTGACGAAGCTCGACGGTACCGCTAAGGGCGGCATCGCGCTGGCGATCGAAGACACCCTAGGCATCCCGATCAAGCTGATCGGGGTCGGTGAATCCGTCGAGGATCTCGAACCCTTCGATCCGAAGACGTTCGTCGACGCGTTGCTCTCTTAAGCGCGACCGCACGATGAAGGTCGTCGTCGCAGGAGGAACCGGTTTCCTCGGGCGACACATCTCGCGTGCGCTCATGGACGGCGGGCATGAAGTCACCGTTCTGGGACGCGATCCGAACAAGGTCTCGCGTATCCCGCAGCTCGCCGGCGCGATCGCGACGCGAGGAGATGTCACCGACCCCGCGTCCTTGCGGGGGACCCTCGAGGGAGCGGACGGTGTCGTCGTCGCGGTGCAGCTACCGAACTACCCCATAGAACAGCGTCGTAAAGGACTGACGTTCGACCGGTTCGATCGCGGCGGGACGGAGAACCTCCTTGCCGAGGCGAGGCGTTCCGGCGTGCAGAACTTCGTCTACCTCAGCGGCGCGGGCGTTCATCCCGAGAGCGACAAACCCTGGTACCGGGCGAAGGGTCGCGCCGAGGTGGCCATCAGGAAGAGCGGCATCACGCACACGATCCTGCGGCCCTCGTGGGCGTACGGACCCGAAGACAAGGCTCTTAACAAGTTCGTGTTCTTCGCGCGGGTCTCGCCCATAGTCCCGAAACCGGGCGTGAAGACCCAGCGCGTGCAGCCGGTCTACAGCGGCGACATCGCGCTCGCGGTGCAACGGATCTTCGAGCGCTCCGACGCGTGGGGCCGCACGTTGGAGATCGGCGGACCCCTGATGACGATGACCGAGATCGTGCACACGATGCTCGAAGTGATGGGTAAGAAGCGGCTCGTCGTTCCCGTGCCCGCACCGCTGCTGAAGGTCGCGACCGCGCCCCTGCTCATCCTTCCGACGCCTCCGATGAGCCCGGGTGGTATCGATTTCGCGGTACAGGAGGGTGTGGTGGACACGACCGAGATGGAACGCGTGCTCGGCGTTCATCCGATCGGCTTCCGCGAGGGCATCTCGCGTTACCTGGGGAGGTAGGGATGGGACGGGAAGGTCCCGAGCCGACCGCTCCGGAGAAGGCGCGCATGCCGCTGCGGGTCGCCGCGGTTGTGATCGGTTACCTGATCTATCGGAACTTCGACGAGCCCCTGGCCGGTGGGATCTGTCTCGGCGTCGGGTTCATGTTTTCGGCGTGGGCGGTGATCGAACGTTTCACGACGTGGCGTGGCGAGCGGCTCGACATGATGGTGTTCGCGCAAGGGCTGCTCGGCGCAGGTCTGTTGATTGCGGGCGGATACCTGGTGTTCGCATGAGCCCGCCACGGCGTCCACGCGCCAAGTTCCCGTGGGAGCGCGACACGGGCGATCGCGAGGCGATGTACAAGCGGCCGATCCCGTTCCACGAACGCGCCCGGCTGGGTCTCAAGGGAGCGATCGTCGTTGCGTCTTACTTCGTCATCAAGGAGATGACAAGGGATCGTCTCGAAGTCGGTGCGAAGATCCTGGTGGTGATCGGCATCGCACTCGTCCTGGTGGGGCTCATGGACGTTCTCTGGACGTGGCGCGGGAAGCTCGAGCATGTCTTCGTCGACGATCGCAGGTTGCAGTTCGCCGTGCACGCGGCGTGGATGGTGGCCGGCGCGGCGCTGGCGATCGGCGGAGCTGTGGCGCTCAGGTGAGCCGGCCGAAACCCAGTTCGTCGAACAAGGAATGGGGCGTTCGCGGTCCGGGCCGCAAGCTGCGGACGTTTCTCCAGTTCGCCGTGTTCATCCCGGTGATCTGGGCCGTGAACGTGCGTCCAGGCGGTCTCGCCGTCGCCTTCTACCTCGGCTTCGGTGCCGCGCTGCTCGCGGTGATCGACGTGGTGATGTTGCTCCGCGGGGACCTCGACTACACGCACTTCCAGAGCCGCGACGTGTCGTTCAAGATCAACGCGGTCCTCTTCATGCTGGGGTTCGCCCTGCTCCTGGCGGGCCTTCTGGGTTACGCGCCGTAACTAAATAGTCGGGGCGACCCGAGGCCGCCCCTCGTGCTGCAGTACGACCGTCTCCGACGGTCGTACGGGAGTAACCTCTGCCTCGCATGTTCGACACCCTGACCACCCGACTGGACGACATCTTCACGCGCCTGCGGTCGCGCGGCCGTCTGACCGAGAAACAGGTCGACGAGGTCCTGCGCGAGATCCGCCTCGCGCTGCTCGAGGCCGACGTCTCCTTGAAGGTCGTCAAAGCGTTCGTCGCCGACGTGCGGGAGCGCGCCGAGGGGGCCGAGATCCACAAGAGCCTCACGCCGGCGCAGCAGGTGATCAAACTGGTCCATGCGGCGCTGATCGACGTGCTGGGTCACGAGGCGGTCGGCCTCGAACCGTCTCCCATGCCGCCGCGCGTGATCCTGATCGCGGGTCTGCAGGGTTCGGGTAAGACGACCGCGGCAGCCAAGCTGGCCAACCTTCTAAAGAAGCAAGGTCGAAGGCCCGTGCTCGCGGCGGCAGACCTCCGGCGCCCTGCCGCGATCCGGCAGCTCCAGGTCCTCGGCGAGCAGGTCGGCGTTCCGGTGCACGCCGAGACCGAGACGCAGGACGCACCGGGCGTCGCAACGCGCGCCCTCGAGTACGCGCGACGCGAGAGCTTCACCGATCTCATCGTCGACACCGCCGGCAGGATGCATGTCGACGGCGAGCTTATGGCCGAGCTGAGCAATGTCGCGAAGGCGATCTCTCCGACGGAGATCCTGCTCGTAGGCGACGCGATGACCGGTCAGGACGCGGTCAATGTCGCCGAAGCGTTCCTTGCCGAGGTCGAGCTCACCGGCGTGATCCTCACCAAACTCGACGGTGACGCGCGCGGCGGTGCCGCCCTCTCGATGGCGTACGTGACGGGCCGCCCGATCAAGTTCGCCGGTATCGGCGAGAAGATCGCGGACCTCGAGACGTTCCATCCCGATCGCATGGCCGACCGCATCCTCGGCATGGGCGACGTCATGACGCTGATCGAGAAGGCCGAAGGAGCCTTCGACGAAGCCGAAGCCAAGAAGATGGAGGAGAAACTCCGCAAGGCGGAGTTCACCTTCGAGGATTTCCTGTCGCAGATGCAGGCGCTCAAGAAGATGGGCCCGATCTCATCGGTGCTCGGGATGATGCCGGGGATGTCCAAGCTGCCGATCGGGGAGGCCGACATCGACGCGCAGCTGCCGAAGGTCGAAGCGATCATCCGCTCGATGACGGCGGAGGAGCGCAACGACCCGAGCGTTATCAAGTCGAGCCGCCGCACCCGCATCGCCCGCGGCTCCGGCACGACGATCCAGGACGTGAACCAGCTCGTGAAACAGTTCGATCAGGTGAAAAAGATGATGAAGCAACTCACCGGGGGCAAAGGCAAGATGCCCCGGCTCCCGGGAGGCATGAAGCTCCCCCCGGGCATGGGCCCGTAGCTATTTCTCCTGGTAGCATGCTCTTTTCCCCCAGAAACACATACCTAGGAGAGTCATGGTCAAGATCAGGTTGATGCGCGTCGGCAAGAAGAAGCAGCCGTCGTTCCGTGTGGTGGTTGCCGATTCCCGTAGCCCTCGCGACGGCCGGATCATCGAGGCGATCGGCCACTATCAGCCGCGCCAGGAGCCCTCGGTCGTGAACATCGACAACGAGCGGGCCCTCTACTGGCTCCAGCGGGGTGCCCAGCCGAGTGACTCCGTTCGGCACCTCCTCCGCATCTCCGGCGCGTGGTCGGACTTCACCGGTGAGGCCCCCCCAACCCCCAAGACGCCCTCCGCGACCGCGGCGACCGCGGCGAAGAAGCCGGCCGACACCGCGGCGGGGCGCAAGAAGGCCACCCCGGCCGCGTCGGTCACCGAGGCCGATCCCGTCGCTACCGAGGAGACCGAAGAGGGTTCTGCTCCCGCCGAGGTCCCCGAAGCGGTCGAGCAGGAAGCTGCGGCCCCCGACGCCGACACCGACACGGAGTAGGCGATGGGTCGCGAGCTCCTCGACTACCTCGCTCCATGGCTTCTCGATCATCCGGAGGAGATGGAGGTCACGGAGGTCGAGGGCGATCGCGGCGCGACGATCCTCGAGGTCAAGGTGAACCCCGAGGACATGGGCAAGATCATCGGCAAGCGCGGCCGCATCATCCGATCGATCAGAACGCTCGCCCGTGCGGGACAACGCGAGGGCGGCGGCCCCGTCATGGTCGAGGTGGTGGACTGACGTCCGGCATCCGCCGGATGAACGCTTCCAGAGGCTCGAATGGTTGACGAGCGCGACGGCTCCCTCATCGTCGGCGAGATCGGCAAGCCTCACGGGATCGCCGGCGACGTCTACGTCGTGCGCATCTCCGACGACCCTCATCGCTACGACCCCGGCGCCCGGCTCCTCCACGCCGACGGCAGCACGTTGGTGGTCGAGCGGGCCCGCACGCATCGAGATCGGTTCCTCGTCAAGTTCGAAGGCATCGACTCGCGCGAGGACGCCGAGCGCATCCGCGGCACCCTCTATGTCGACGCGACGGCGGCACGTGAGCTCGACGACGACGAGTTCTGGGGCCGCGATGTGATCGGCAGCGAGGTCTTCGTCGGCGGCGAGCGCGTGGGCGAGGTCACGGCCCTCATCCCCGGCGCCGCCCAAGATCTGCTCGAGGTCGATACGCCGCGGGGGTCGCGACTGGTGCCCTTCGTCAAGGAGATCGTGGTCGAGGTCGACCCCACCCAACGTCGGGTCACGATCGACCCTCCAGAGGGGTTGCTCGACTGATGCAGATTGACGTCGTCACGATCTTTCCGGAGTTGTTCGAAGTGCCGCTGCGCACAAGTTTGCTCGGCAAGTCGGTGGCGAGCGGGACGCTGACGGTCACGCTCCACGATCTCAGAGAGAAGGGACTCGGCAAGCACCGCAGCGTCGACGACGAGCCCTACGGCGGCGGCGCCGGCATGGTGATGCGACCGGAACCGATATTCGCGACCGTCGAACCTCTCCGTAGCGGGCGCTCGCGCGTCGTGCTGCTGTCGCCGCGCGGCACGCGCCTCGATCAGAACGTCGTCGCGCGCCTGTCGAAACTCGAGCATCTCGTTCTGATCTGCGGGCGCTACGAAGGGGTCGACGAACGCGTCGCCGAGCATCTCGCCGATGAGGAGATCTCGATCGGGGATTTCGTGCTCGCCGGAGGCGAGGTCGCGGCCCTCGTCGTGATCGAGGCCGTGTCGCGGCTTTTGCCGGGAACGCTCGGCAACGAAGCTTCGCTGACGACCGAGTCGCACAACGCCGGGCTGCTCGAGCATCCCCACTACACGCGCCCGTCCGACTTCCGGGGGTGGAAGGTGCCCGATGTCTTGGTATCGGGCAATCATGCCGAGGTGGATCGATGGCGTCGCGAGCAAGCGGAGAGGCTCACCCGGGAGCGGCGACCGGACCTCCTTACGTAAGGCCATCCACAGGGCGTAAAAAGGCCACGCATTAGCTCAAACCCCCTAGCTATCCCGACGGCGCCCCAATAACTTGCTCCAGGGGAGTTGAGTCGTGTCGTCGTCTCTAAGAAGGAGGGATAGCTGGTGCTAGATCAGTTCGAAACGAGCCGTCGCGAGAAGCGTCAGGCATTCATGTTGGCCGTCGCCCTGGCGACCGTGATGATGATCATCGCGGCCCCCGTGGTCGAGGCAGCCGTAACCCGGATCAGGGGGACCGTTACCGCGAAGATCAAGGACAGTGCGGGTGGCACCATCGATGCCGACCAGGTTCTGGGTGGGGCCGGGCAGAGCGCGTTGAGCGCGGGCGCTCTCGACGTCAGGACCCACGCCGGTGGTGGCGGTCTCGTTACCAACGGAGACTGCGACGGAGACGAGACCGACGGCCGCTCGAGCGTCAAGGAGGTCCAGGCGAGCCCGGACACGATCATCACCGCGCTGATCCTGGCGGGTGACGGTGTAACTCTGGGCGTCAGCGCGCCGGGCCTCGAGGCGGTCACCGGCGCCGGCCCCGTCATCGAGCTGGAGACGACCGTCACGAACCCGACGGTAACGCTGGCGCTCGGCAACGGCCTACAGGTGCTTCCCGTAAAGCTGCGCTTCGAGTGCACGGGTGGCGAGGGGAACTGGGCACTGCTCGGACAACTCGACCCGACTCCGTAAACGAAGATTGATTCGGCAAAAAGGGCGCCCCGAGGGGGCGCCCTTTTCGCGTCCCCTACGTATGACTGCGTATGGACCCTCTCGGGCCGCCCCCAGAGGATTTGGAAACGCGGGCAATTCCGGCATTTCTGCCGGTCTAGATCGGAGGCGTTCGGGGCTGGGTGAGCGGCACTAGGAATCTCCCAAAGCACTTGAGGGTGCGGTACGCGGTCCTGGGCGGACTGGCGCTCGCGCTCTTCTTCGGCGCGGTCGGCGCCACCTGGATCTTCCTCAAGGGCGGCTTCCACGGCGGCGTCGCAGTCGACGCGGTGTTCTCGAGCCGCGGCGTCGGTCAGCAGCTCCCGTTGAACGGCGACGTGAAGGTGCGCGGAGTACTGGTCGGGCGCATCGACGACGTCGAGCTCACCGACGATGGCAACGCGGTCGTGCACATGGTCCTCGACGAGGGCCACGATCTCGATGCGGGGTCGGTCGCAGAGATCCGCTCCAAGACGGTGTTCGGGCAGAAGTGGGTCGAGCTGATCCAACCTCGATCGGCGACCGGCGGTGTGCTCGCCGCGGGCTCGGTGATCCCGAACGACCGCACGAACGAACCGCTCGAGCTTGAGAACGCGTTGCAGCTCGGGCACGAGTTGCTCTCCGAGATCCCGCTCGCCGACCTGTCCACCGTTCTGCGCACGCTCGCGGAGGGTTTCTCGGGCAGCGAGAGGGCCGCGCGACGTTCGATCGACCGGGGTCTCGTTGCGTTGCGCGCGGTGAATTCCCGTTCCGAGGAGTTCGATCTCAGCCTCCGGCAGCTGCGCGAGTTCTCGGCGTGGCTTAACGACGAGGACGAGACGCTGCTCGGATTCATGGCGTCTCTCGACAGCGCGAACAGGGCGCTGGTGGGGGCCGCACCCGAGTTCCAGGCCTCTCTCGATTCCGTTCCCGCGTTCCTGAACGACTTCGCCGCGTTCCAGGAACGCACCGAGAGTGACTTCGGCCGTCTCGTCGAAGACGGCGCGACCGTGGCCGAGGTCGTCGCGGCGAAGTCCGCCAACCTCGAAGACATCGTCGTGCAGCTCGAGCCGTTCACGACCGTATGGAACTCGGGTCTCTCGCAGCCGTGCCGCGGCGCCTACGAAGAGAACCTGACCTGCTGGCAGGTGTTCCAGATGCCCGGGATCGACTCGCGCGGGCTGTTCGGGCGCGGTGTGGGACCGGCGGGTGACGAAGCCGGCGACCCGCTCAAGGTGATCGCTCCGTCGACGGAGATGACCGCGACGGAATTCCGGCGCCTGCTGCGGGAGTACGGCTCGGGCGACGTCACGCTGAACCTCGCCCGCATGCTCTACGTGTCATCACGGGACGTCGCCGAGGCGGAGCCTGCCCCATGATGCAGAGCATCCGCTGGACGTCGATCAAGCTCGGCATCTTCACGCTCGTAACGTTGGTCGTGACCTACTGGCTCGCGTCGATCATCGGGAACCTCAGCCCGTTCTCGACCTCGTACACGATCGAAGCCGAGTTCTCGGATGCCACGGGCCTCCTGAACGGCGATGTCGTGAAGGCAGCCGGGGTCGACGTCGGGCGTGTCGAGAACATCAGGATCTCGAACGGCATCGCGATCGTCACGATGGAGCTGGAAGAAGAAGCGCAGGTCCCGGCGTCGGTCGGTGCCCAGATCCGCTTCCGCAACCTGATCGGACAGCGCATGATCACGCTCGTCCCGCGCGATGGAGCGGCGAGGGAGGGATTGCTCGCCGACGGCGACAAGATCCTGCTCGCGGATACGGACCCGGCGTTCGATCTCACGGTGCTGTTCAACGGACTGCGACCGGTGATCCGCTCGACGAGTCCCGAGGACATCAACATCGTCACGACCGCCGTGACGCAAGCTCTTAAGGGCCGCAGCGGCGATGTCG
This sequence comes from Actinomycetota bacterium, assembly GCA_050694015.1. GTDB lineage: Bacteria > Actinomycetota > CADDZG01 > CADDZG01 > WHSQ01 > JBOGWY01. The sequence goes on from JBOGWY010000340.1 coordinate 17,299, forward strand.
AGGCGTTCCTGGCACACGTCGCCGACATCTCGGATTCGCTGGCGTCCAAGGACCGTCAGCTCACCGAGTTGCTCGACAACGCGAACGTCCTCACGACCGATCTCGCGGGCCGCGACCAACAGCTGCGCACCACGCTGTCGTCGCTGAACGAGTTCCTCGCGGAACTCGATGCGAGCAAGGGTGAGCTGTCCGAAGCTCTTGTGACCCTCGACGTCGCGGCCACGCGCCTCAACCGGATCGTGGAGCGTAACGACGAGAACATCAGTGCCGAGGTGAAGGACCTCGCCGTGATCCTCGATGCCGTCGACGACAAACGCGGTGACCTCCGAGCCGTGTTGCGCGGGCTTCCCGAGATGCTGGTCGCGGTCGAACGCGTGAACAGCTACGGCGAGTGGGGAATGATCTACCTCGTTCACGCGTGCAAGGACGACTTCGACACGTGCGGATCGCGGGGACAGCGATGAAGTCGTTCCGCGAGCGTCGTGCGTGGCTGGTCGGGATCATCTCGATCGTCGCGATCGCAGCCGGTGTCACGGGCGCCTTCTCGATCAACCGTTTTCCGGCCCTCCGCGGCGTCTACTCTATCTCGGCGGATCTGCGCGATGCGGCGGGGCTCCAGCCGGGCAACGAGGTGCGCGTCGCCGGCGTGAAGGTCGGCAAGGTCACCAAGATCGAACTGACCCCGGATGCGGCGCGCGTCACGATGGAGGTCGAAGAGGCCGTTCAGCTACCGATGGAGACGCGCGTCGAGGTCAAGCTCCGGACGCTGCTCGGCCAGAAGTTCATCGACCTGCAGTTCCCGCGCGCGTTCGTGACCACCGCCTCGGGTGGCAACGATCCGTCGGACACCACCGAAGGCTTCCTGGCAGAGGGCGACGTGATCCCGCGGTCCCAGACCAAGATCCCGTTCGAGATCTACCAGAGCGCGAACGAGGGGACGGCGGTCCTTTCCGGCATCGACAAGAAGTCACTGCGCCGGATGATCGACGTCCTCGCCACGACCGTCGACACCTCGAAGGAAGAGCTCGGCCGCGCGGTCGTCGCCCTGAACGAGGCGACCGACGTCCTCGGCCCGAAGAGCAAGGACATCTCGCAGCTGCTGCGCAACAGCGAGAAGGTCACCAAGACGCTCGCCGATGGGGGCCGCGACCTCGAGGGCGTCCTCGAGCACGGGTCCGAGGTCCTCGGCGTGCTGGCGGAGCGGCGTGAGACGGTGTCGT
>JBOGWY010000341.1:0-9138 GCA_050694015.1 Actinomycetota bacterium
ACTCAAGTTGTGTTCGCTCCGTACGCCGACGTCGATGTTGATATCAGCGGCCCCGCGGAGGTGCTCGTAGGACAGGAGTTCAACTACTTCCTCGTGGTCGAAAACGCCGGCCCCGGCTTCGCGTCGGATGTGGTGGCCCGAGTCGCGATACCGAACGGCTTGACGACAGGGGAGGGCGGCTGCCCGCTTGAGGGCAGCGAACAGGTTTGCCGGTATGGGGAGATGCATCCGAAAACGGTCGCCCTGAGCTTTGCCCTCTTAACGGCAAGCATCCCCGGCACGTACACCGTCCGTGCGACGGTGACATCACCGACAGACGACCCGAACCTTGCGAATAACGCGTCGGAGTTCACCGTCGTAGTTCACGCCGCCGCAGACGTGCGCGTAGCGATGGCGGAGTCGGGCGATCCGACGCGGTCCGGTCGCGAACTCACCTACTCGGTGACGGTTTCCAACCATGGGCCGTCGCCGGCTACGAACGTCGTGTTGACGGATGCATGGACGTTCGACACGTCGCACGGCGGCACTGTCGTCGGCGTAACGAGCGACCGAGGGTTCTGCTCGTCGACGACCACGGATGCCGTGTGCAACCTCGGGGACTTACCTGTCGGAGCAAGTGCGACGGCGACCATCATCCTGATCCCACGCGGGAAGGGCACGGTGACGGATTCGGCCGGAGTAGTTCACGGTGAGAACGATCCGGATCCGTCCAACGACTCCGCGACCGAGTCGACCACGGTAGAGAGGGGCAGGATCTAGGCTCCCGGCACCGGCCCCGGGGACGTGTGCAGGAACAACAGCGGCCCCCGGGCTCCATCCTTGATCGACGCGATCAGTGCTGCGAACGCCTTCGCCGAATACGTGGCGTCGAGTGTGATGCCGTCGGCCAGGGCGACGTCGGCCGCTTCCATGGAAGTGGGGTTCGGTTGGGCGTAGCCGGGAGCCACGAAGCGGTCGTCGCCCACGATCGGCGCCGCATCCGCGGGATCGAACCCAAGCTTCGAGCACAACGCGCGTACGTGCTTGCGGACCAGACGCGGCGTTCCGTAGGGGAGCGCGGTAACCCGTACGGCAACTACCGGGCTCTTCAGACCGCGGGCGCCGAAGCCCACCGATAGACCCGCGGCCGTCCCGGCCGTCCCGGCCGCGACGAAGACGGCGCGCGGCGGCGGGATCTCGTTAGCGTCGATCGCGTCGGCGATCTCGAGCCCCGCGTGCACCGAGCCCGCATCGCCGGGCCCGCTTCCGCCCGGCGGCAACGACCGCGCACCGGGTCCCGCGACGACGCGCGCCGCGACGTTGGCGACGGGAGACAAGAGCGTCGTCGGGACCGACACGACGCGCGTCGCGGTGCTCCGGTACAGCGCGGCGTAATGCGCGGGTATCGGTCCTGCGATTCCCGCGACGGTATGGAAGCCCAACCGGTGCGCGTGGAACGCGAGCGCGGTCGTCCAGTTCGAGGTACCCGGACCGTAACTGACGAAGGTGCAGACGCCGTCACGTTGCGCAGTCCCCACGATGTATTCCAACTTGCGCACCTTGTTGCCACCCCACGTTCCGCAGTCCTCCTCGACCTTGATCCACACGTCGCAGCCGAGTGCCTTCGAGGCGTGTTCCATCCGGACCACCGGTGTGGGCCATGTCCCGATGGCTACGCGCGGTAGCCGCTTCAAGGCGTCTTGCATCACGCCACTCTGACGCGCCTGGCGGACTTAGTACATCCGTACTCAAAAGCGGGCGTTTCGGTTTTTCGCCATGACGCTGGGGCAAACTTGTATTAACCGAAGCAAGGTGGGTGTTTTATGTCGGATCCGCTAGGCGATCTCGGACACGGCCCGCTTCGAATCCTCATCGTCGAGGACGATCCGGACCACCGATACCTCCTCGTGCGCACGCTGGAGGCCGTTTACCGCGACCGCGTCGAACTCCTACCGGTCGCTTCCCTACGCGAGGCCCAAGACGCGATCGACAACGCACGCTTCAGCTGTCTCGTCCTCGATCTCACACTCGGCGACGCATCCGGCACGAGTGCGCTCGAGGTTTTACGCGCTCGCACCGACCGGCCGATCGTCGTCCTGACCGGTCGCGCCGAGCTCGGTGTGAGGGCTCTCGAGGCGGGAGCGAACGCGTTCCTCCATAAGGAGGAGATCGACACCGCTCGCATCACGCGCGCCATCGAGGACGTGCTGGCGAACGCCGCCGCTCTGCGCGAAAGGGCACAGTTCGAGGCGATCGTGCAGACGGCGCAGCTCGCGATGATGCTGCGCGATCTCGACGGCACGATCCTGACCTGGAACGCCGGCGCGGAAGCGATCTTCGGACTCACCCGCGATGAGGTCGTCGGTCGCAACTGGACCACGATCGTTCCTCCCGACCTGGCCGAGCGGGAAGAGCAGCTCACGCAGAGAGCGCTCGCGGGAGAGCACGTGGATCGTTACGAAACGCAGCGCGTGCACAAGGACGGACGGCTCATCGATGTCGGGGTAAGCCTCGCGGCCACGCACGGGCCCGACGGGCGGGTGAACGGTGTTTCCGTGATCGCGCGCGACATCACGCGTGAGAAGGAGACGCAGCGCGAGCGCGATCTCCTCTCCGGCATCGTGGACTCGGCCCTCGTCGCGATCGTTTCGACGGATACCGATGGACGGATAACGAGCTGGAACCGAGGAGCCGAGCATCTGTTCGGCTACGAGGCGTCCGAAGTTATGGACCGGCGAACGACTTTCCTGCTGCCGATCGACGACGGAACTGGATCGGAGCACTTGATCGAAGGACGATTGCGCGGCGAGCCTATCGACGAGATCGAGAGCGTCCGCCGTCGCAAGGACGGGAGCCTGATCGATGTCGTGATCACGGGTAACGATGTGCACGACGCGTTCGGCAACGTCGTCGGCGTTGCAGCGATCTACCACGACGTCACCGATTTCAAGGCCACACAACGGGAGCTGGAACGGCGCAGCGGACAGCTCGCGGAGGCGCAACGGCTCGCAAGGCTCGGTTCCTTCGATCTCGACGTCGCGACCGGAGCGGTCTCATGGTCGGACGAGCTCTATCGACTCTTCGGTTACGACCCGGGCGAGATCGAGATGACGCTCGACCGCGTCTTCGAATTCATGGACACCGACGACGACCGGGAGCTTCTGCAGCACGTCTTGGACGATGCGCTGCAGAGGCGTGGTGATTTCGAGGTCGGGGTCGTCGCTCGAAAGGCAGACCGTACCCGGGTTGACTTCACCGCTCGTGGAACCGTTATCAAGGATCAGTTCGGTTCGCTGCGAGTCATCGGCACCGCCCAGGACATAACGGAACACAAGCGTCTCGAAGAGCAGCTACTCCAATCGCAGAAGATGGAGGCGCTCGGCGGCCTCGCCGGGGGGATCGCGCACGACTTCAACAACCTCCTCGCGGTGATCCTGAACTACGGCCACTTCATCGCCGACGACCTCCCCGAGGACAACAGGATGCGCGACGACATCAACGCGATCATCCAGGCTGCCCAGCGCGGCTCGGCCCTCGTCAAACAGCTACTCGCCTTCTCCCGCAAGGAGGTCGTGCGTCCCGAGGTAGTCAACATGAATCTCCTCGTCTCGCAGATGCAACCGCTCCTCCGGCGGCTCGTCCGCGAATCGATCGAGATCGAGGAGCGTCTCGAGGACGACGTCTGGGACACCACGGCGGATCGGGGACAGCTCGAGCAAGTGCTGCTTAACCTGGTCGTTAACGCACGGGATGCGATATCCAACGAAGGCAAGATCGTCGTCACGACCTCGAACGTCGTTGCCGATGAGACCTTCGCCGCGGCGCATCCCGATTTCCGCGCCGGCCGCTTCGCGTGCGTGACCGTGAGCGATACGGGGGAGGGGATGTCGCGGGAGACACAGGCGCGCATCTTCGAACCGTTCTTCACGACGAAAGCGAGGGGCCGCGGAACGGGACTCGGGCTCGCGACCGTGTACGGCATCGTGAAGCGGTGCGGCGGGTTCATCTCGGTTTACTCGGAGGTGGGCCTGGGGACGACGTTCAAGATCTACCTGCCGGCGACGTTCCTCGTCAGGCAGGATGAGGAGTACGAACCGGTGCAGCTGTCGATGACCGGTCGGGGTGAACGGGTCGTGGTCGTGGAGGACGAGGTCGCGGTGTTGTCGTTGATCACGCGCATCCTCGGCGAGCACAACTACGAGGTCATCCCGTTGGAGTCGCCCGAACTGGCGCTGGTGAGGCTGCAGAGTGACGACGACGTTGCGCTGCTCTTGACCGATGTCGTGATGCCGCAGATGTCCGGCCGCGCGCTGTCGGAGGCGGCAGATGTGCCGACGATATTCATGTCCGGTTACACCGACTCGATCATCGAGGAGCAGGGGGTCCTTCAGGAAGGCGTGGTGTTCCTCCCCAAGCCGTTCACCGCCGACGAGCTCCTGTCCGTCGTTCGGAGCACGATCGACGAGCGCGTCCGCGCCGACCGGGCCATGGCGCAGGAATAGGGCCCATTTGGTTCCGTAGTATCCGGACGTGGCAGTAACCGAAGACACCAGGAACCTCGCGGACCTCGCCGAGTTGGATCCCGATCGGATCCTCGACGGGCTCAACGAATCGATCGCGCGCCGGATGCCGAGCTACCGCGATCTGTACCTGCGATGGGAGCGCCTGAACTGGAAGGTCTCCGATCTCGACTTCACGCAGGACCGGACCGACTGGCTCGCCCTCGATGCCTCGTATAAGGAACGGCTGTTGTGGACGCTCGCGGCGTTCTACGTCGCGGAGCAGCGCGTCGCGGCGACGCTGACCCCGTACGTACGCGCAGCCCCCAAGCTCGAGCAGAAGATCTTTTTGACGACGCAGTGCGTCGACGAGGCTCGACACGCGGTCTTCTTCGATCGCTGGTTCCAAGAGGTCGTCGCGGCGGGCGACGGCGATCTGTCGGTCCGGCTGAAGTCGTCACGGCAGTGGGTGGGGCCGGGATTCGGGCCGCTCTTCGATGGGTACCTCGAGGATGTCACGAGCGAGCTGCGCGAGAACCCCGACGATCTCGCGCTGTTCGCCAAGGCGATCGCCGTGTACCACATCGTGATCGAAGGCGTGCTTGCACTGACCGGGCAGAAGTTCATCCTCGCGTGGGCGCGCGACAACGGCATCCTCCCGGGCTTCCGCGCCGGGTTCACGGCCGTGGCCCGCGACGAGTCGCGTCATGTGAGCTTCGGTGCACGCGTCATACGCGATCTCCTCCATGAAGATCCCCACCTCCTCGCGCCCATCCACGATGGGATCAGGGAGACGCTCCGTTTGGGCACCGCGCTCTATCAACCTCCGAACGGGGACGTCACGTACACCAGCGCGTTCGGTTACTCGCTCGGCGACCTCTTCAATTACGGCGGCGTCCAGCTCGAGAAGAAGATGCGCGCGATCGGCATGCCGCAACCGTCGGTCGAGATCTTCGTTCCCCCGATAGAAGCCGAATGGCCCCCTCCGGGTGGGGGGCTGATCGCGCGGAATCTCTACCAGCGCGCCATGTCGGGAGTGATGCGCGGTTTCAATCGGGCGCTCCCACCACTCGCCCCGGGAGTCTCGATCATGATGCTGCACCTCGGATTCCAGCCCGCGGCCGCAGAGGGCATCGATGCGGTCTGGGAGTTCCGACTGCGCGGGACGGGCGGGGGCGTCTACACCGTCGCCATCAAGGATGGAGGTTGCCGCAGCACGATCGGTCCCGGGGCGCGGGCTCCCGATGTCATCTACGAGATGGACGCGATGACGTGGGCGCAGATGACGGCCGGGGTCGCGACCGGCGACGAAGCCGTGCTGCTGGGCAAGCTGAAAGTGATCGGCGACGCGGTGATGGGACGACGGTTCAACGAATTCTTCGCGCCACCGGGCGAGGAACCGATCAGGGCCGCATCCATCGCGCCGGCGGAACGTAACGGCGACTCACCGCTGCGGGTGGCGACCAAGCTCGCGGGCCGGGTCCTGCGGCGGAGATCCGCCGCTTAGCCCTCTTTCAGATCGATCACCTCTGCATCGGTTACGCGAGTTAGTTCCTTGGGGTCCACCGGGAAAACCGAATCCGGACGCCCGGCCGCGGCCCACACCACCTCGTGCGCGAGCAGGTCCTCGTCCATGAAGACGGGAATCTGAGTCGCGAGTCCGAGCGGGGGAGTAGCTCCGATCGAATAACCAGTCGCCCTCTTTGCAGCATTCGCGTCGGCGCGCTCGAGCGTGGCGACGCCCGCAGCGGCTGCTCCCTTGTGGGCGTCGAGTCGGTTCGCACCTGAGACCAGGAACAGCAGGGGGCCGTGGGCGGAGGTGAAGATCAACGACTTCACGATCGCCGCGACGTCGCACCCGACCTCACGTGCCGCGTCCTGAGCGGTCCGCGTTTCCGCGGAGAACGTACGGGGCTCGATGTCGAGGCCGGCTTCGCGGGCGGCGTCGACGACCCCCTGAACCTTGGCATCCACGACCGGAAGTATCCATCCCCATCACGCTCGTCCTCGTCACGACTGTTCTCATCGCGTGTGGTGGCGGGAGCGAACCATCGTCGGGGGGGAACGGCGGTTCAACCGCGGCCTCGGAGCCAGAAGAAACGGTCGCCGAAGAAGAAGTGTCTGCATGCCTCGGGAAGAGGAAGGGCTCGGTCCACAAGGTTCTGCTGGGCAGATCCGGTGGATCTGCGACCGGCACGGATGCGGGCCGGTTCCATCCCGATACGTTGAGGTTGCCGGCGGGGAAGTTCGTCACGATCAAGCTCGTGCACGGTGCAGGTTCCACGCACACATTCACGATCGACGCCCTCGACTGCGACTCGGGATTGCTCGCGGTCGGCGACGTCGCGTTCGTCTCCTTCAAGGTGCCGAAGGGGACCACGGAGTTCCACTGCATCCCTCACGGTAGCGGCGGGATGGACGGGAGGATCATCGGGACCTAGACGCGCGAAACGGCCCCCGGTGGGCTGGGGGCCGTTTCTTCAGTGGCCGGTCGGTCGCGGGTCCAACCGGCTCTGTGCGGATCAGGTGATGGAAGGGGCGAAGCTCACACCACCGTCCGACGATGCGTACTGCGTCCTGTAAACATGCGGTAAAGGAGGAGGAGTCCCATCGACACGAGCACCGCGCCGAGGAAGTCGATCCAGTCGACGCCCGGCGTGTCGTTGCGGAAGACCGAACCGAACAGGTAGCCCCCGACCAGTCCACCGACGCAACCGACCACGATGGTGCCGAGGATGCCGATCGGGTCCCGGCCCGGCATGAGCAGCCGAGCGACGATCCCTACGACCAACCCGACGAGCAAGAAAACGATGATCTCCACGAACCAACCTCCTATGGACGGCTTCCCAACCTGTATGTCCCCTGGCATAGGGTTTTTACCCGCCCAGGGCGACTTGAAACGCAGAGTCACCGGGCATATCCGCTGCGTAGTGAGAGGGAGGCCGCTCAACTTGGACAGCGAAGCGAGCATGCCCGGCGACCGGTGGCGCGGGCAGGTGTGGGTGATCACCGGTGCCTCGAGCGGGATCGGCGCCCGGACCGCGCGGGACGTGGCCGCGGGCGGGGCGATCGTGGTCGCCGCGGCGCGGCGGGAGGAGCGCATCGCTGCCTTGGTGGCGGGATTGCCGGGCGAGGGGCACAGCTACCGCGTCACCGACGTCTCCGACCGGGAGCAGGTGCGCGCCGTGGCGGAGTACGTCGATGCCACCTACGGACGCTGTGATGTGCTGCTGAACAACGCCGGGTTCCTCGGCGCCCCGGGTTTCGGCGGCGAGCGCTCGGCGTCGGTCGACGATGTCGAGGCCGTGATGGCGACCAACTTCTTCGGCGCGGTCTATTGCACGGCTGAGTTCCTCGATCTCCTGAAGCGCTCGGCTCCGTCGCACATCGTCAACGTGACCTCGGTGGCCGGACGGCTTGCCGCGCCGGGGCAGCCGGCCTACACCGCGTCCAAGTTCGCTCTCGTCGGCTGGACCGAGTCGCTACAGCCCGACCTCGCCCGCAAGGGGATCTATCTGAGCTCCGTCGAGCCCGGGTTCATCCCCACGGAGGGATTCCCGCAGAAGGGGATGATCGACGACCCGATGATGAGCCGCCTCCTCGGCACCGACGCGCAGGTGTCGGACGCGATCCAGGACGCGGTCGCGCATCGCAAGGCGCAGCGCGTCGTGCCGCGCTGGTACTACACCCTCCAGGTGCCGCGAGTAGTGGCCCCGCGCCTCTATCGCATCGCGGCCGAGAAGCTAGCCACCGCAAGGAACCCCCGCCGCTGAACTTTGCTAACCGCGCGTCTCAGAACGCGCCCACGTGTAGCTGAGTGAGTAAAGTTCAGCGGGACCAGGTGAAGCCGCGGGCTATCTCGTCGCCGAGGCCATAGCGGCGGTGGATCTGGGTGGCTTTCGGGTAGGCGGCGCGGAGTAACTCCTCGTTCGAGAGCTGCACGAAGCGGAACGCGTAGCCGCGGTCGGTGACGTCGACGAGCGCGAACCCGTACGGGAAGTCACGCGGCATAGCGACCTCGTGTACCGGCACGTCGCCGTAGGTCGTCGTGCGCGCGTTGCGATGTGTGTGGCCGGCGAAGACGCCCCACACGTTGCCCGAGTCGCACGTCGCGTGCAGTCGCCCCGAGTCCGCCCCGCGCAGCCCGAACAGGATCGGCGGGAACGCGGTGAACGGCTGCGGCGGGTGATGGAGGAACACGAACGCGGGAGGGGAATCGGGGGCCGCGACGTCGGCGAGGATCTCGTGCTGCGGCACGGTCAGGCTGCCGCGCACGATCGCTCCGCCCGGCCCGGTCACGAAGCTCCCCGACGCGAAATCGAAGCCGGGGAACGGCGACGCCGCGTGTTCGGCGGAGTCGAGCACCGCGAACCGCACGCCCTTGTGCTCGAGCATGACGCCGTCGGGCTCCCTCCCGAACGAGTTCGGGTAGTACTCGCGGCCCGACAACCGCTCCTCTTCGATCGAGTAGACGTCGTGGTTGCCGACCATCGTCGTCACCGGCATCTCGAGCTCGCCGAGGACCTTCTTCGCCAGCTCCCACTCCGAGCGGTTGCCGCGGTCGGTGACGTCGCCGAGCTGGATGGTGAGCTCGGCTCCCGAGGCATTGATGTCGTCGATCGCGGCCCGGGCCATGTCCTCGCTGCGAGTGGAGCCGAAG
>JBOGWY010000342.1:0-2127 GCA_050694015.1 Actinomycetota bacterium
CCTGCAAAGTGTGCGGAATCACGAAACCTTTAACCGACTTCTATCGCGCTTCGGGTATGCGCGACGGTTACCGCAATGACTGCAAGGCTTGTCTGAACGCGCGCCACAAGAAGTGGTACCGCAAGAACCGTGAGTACGCGATCAAGCAGGCTCAGCAATGGAAGAAGGACAATCCAGAGCGGCATGCGGGAAACGTGAAGCGTCAGCGAGAAAAGGATCCCGCTCGTTTGGCGAGGATCAATCGAGAAGGTCACCTTCTGCGCAAGTATGGGCTCTCGCTTGCAGACTTCGAGTTCCTCGTTATCACACAAGGCGGCGCGTGTCGGATCTGCGGCAAGGTCGAGGGCGACAAGCTGCACGTCGATCACGACCACCAGACCGGGCTCATCCGCGGCCTCTTGTGCGGGAACTGCAACAAGGCTATCGGCCTACTCGAGGAAGATGCCGATCGGTTCGCCGCAGCCACGTCGTACCTTCGTGAAACTCAGCTCCCCCTGAGCTGCGGCGACAGGCCCCGGAAACGAACTAGGGTTGTCCGGCGTTGAACCCGCCGACGATGGAGAGAGCGTGACGGACTTTCGAGAACCAAACCTCAGCGATGTGATGCGGGTACCCATCCACGGCCCCGGCTCCTCGTTCTCCGAGGTCCTCCGCAACCAGGCCCCCGAGTTGCTCCCGCAGCGGATGCAACTCGACAGCCCCGTCCAGGCCCCTGAGGGCACGACCGTCCTCGCACTGCGCTACGGCGACGGGGTCATCGTCGCCGGTGACCGGCGCGCGACGGAGGGGTTCCAGATCGCGCACCGCAGCATCGAGAAAGTCTTCGCCGCCGACGACATGAGTGCGGTTGCGATCGCCGGCGCCGCCGGTCCCGCGGTCGAGATGGTCCGTCTCTTCCAGACCGAACTCGAGCACTACGAGAAGGTCGAAGGCGAACGGCTGAGCCTCGAAGGTAAGGCGAACAAGTTGAGTCAGATGATCCGCGCCAACCTCCCCGCCGCGATGCAGGGCCTCGCGGTCGTTCCGCTCTTCGCCGGCTTCGACGAGGCGCGCAATCAGGGTCGCCTCTTCAAGTACGACGTCACCGGCGGTCGCTACGAAGAGGACGACTACCACGCAACGGGATCCGGTGGTAAGGATGCGCGTTCGACCCTGAAGAAACGGTTCCGCGCCGGCCTCACTCGGGACGAAGCCGTCAAGGCCGCGATCGAAGCCCTCTTCGACGCCGCCGACGAGGACGTCGGCACGGGCGGGCCCGACCTGATGCGCGACATCTACCCGACGGTCGTCGCCATCTCGGACGAGGGCACGGTCGAGATCAGCGAGCGCGACATCAAGAAGCTCTTCGAGCAACTGATCGCCGAGCGGCGCGAGCAGATGGTCCACCCGGGCACCCACACGGTCGACGTCCGCCGTCCGCCACAGGAGGGCGACGAGTAATGCCGATGCCTTACTACGTCTCGCCCGAGCAACTCATGAAGGACAAGGCCGACTACGCGCGCAAGGGCATCGCGCGCGGCAAGTCCGTGATCGTTTTCGAGTACACCGACGGGATCCTGTTCATCGCCGAGAACCCGTCCGCGACCCTCCACAAGATCTCCGAGATCTACGACCGCATCGCGTTCGCCGGCGTCGGCAAGTTCAACGAGTTCGAACAGCTTCGCATCGGCGGGATCCGCATCGTCGACGTGAAGGGCTACTCGTACTCGCGCGAGGACGTCACCGCTAAGAGCCTCGCTAACGCGTATTCGCAGACACTCGGGAACATCTTCACCTCCGAGGTGAAGCCGTACGAGTGCGAGATCCTCGTGGCGGCGGTAGGGGACAGTACCGAAACCAACGAGCTCTTCCACATCCTCTACGACGGCTCGGTGACGGACCGGCAGGGATGGGTCGCGATGGGGGGCCAGGCCGAGGCCCTGGGCACCTACCTCAAGGACAAGTTCCCGAAGACGCTCCCCGACATGTCCACCGCGCTGAAATTGGGGGACGCCGCCCTCAAGAGCGTCGAGGGCCGCGACATGCCGCCGGAGAACCTCGAAGTAGCGGTACTCGACCGGACCCGTCCGCGCCGCAAGTTCCGGCGCTTGACCAACGAGGAACTGAAGCAGCTTCTCTAGCCGTCGG
>JBOGWY010000343.1:0-11728 GCA_050694015.1 Actinomycetota bacterium
GCCGGGCCCTCCTCGAAGAGATCGACCCTTCGTCGGTCTAACGACGGGGCCCCGGCCTAAGCCGCCACTCCGGCCTCGTGGTTGAGCCCGAGCGGAGACCACTCTGGGTCGTGCGGCTGCTCTTCTCGCTCTGGTGTCTCCAGTGAAGTAATCGTGCAGGCCGTTCTTTGGTAGATACACCGCGCTCAGCGCGGCTTTTCTACAGAAGTTCGCTGAAACAACAGTCGAGGACCGAAGGTCGCCTTCGTCGGCCCCGGCCACTGGCTACGCGGCCTTGATGATCTTGTAGATCGTGCCGTCGTAGGACACCACGAACAGGTTGCCTTCCGCGTCGAAGGTGAGGTCCAGGAGCAACGGCGCGTTGAAGAACTCCGTCTGGTTCACCACGCGGGTCCCGGTGGCATCGAGCTCGACGCGGATCACGTCGTGGCCCACCACCTCGTCGCCGAAGAAGTTGCCGAACTCCGCGACGAAGGCGTTGTTCTTGTACTCCTCACCCCACGCGTCGGTGACCTGGAAGGCGAGGCCGTTGGACGACGGGTGCGCGCCGAAGCTCGACAACGGTCGCCGGATGCGCGCGGGACGGCAGCGACCGAAGCGCTTGATCGTGGCCGGGTTCGGGTTGTCGTAGGGCTTGAGGTCCCCCCGCTTGCCGACGTTGTAGAGGCACGAGGGGAACCCCATGTTGTCCACCCGCGAGTCGTTGACATCGGTCGAATACAGGATGTCGTCGGAATCCTCTAGCTCTCCCGAACCTTCCTCGGATGCCGGGCGTGCGTCGTCGAGGCCGTTCATCGGCGTGAATAGAAGCGTCTGGTCGATCGGCGAGAAGGCGACGTCGTAGATGTTGCGCATCCCGCGAGCGACCAGGGTCGAGCGGCGCGGCAGGTCGGCCAGCGACTTGCGCTTCAGGCCTCGTTTGACCCTGATGATCGAGCCCGACCACGGGGTCACCTCGGGTTCCCCGCCCTCGACGCCGTCGTCGGTCGAGTTGCCGTTGGCGATGTAGAGCTTGCCGTCCGGCCCGATCGCCATGCCGTTGGTGTTGTGGCGTCCGTTCGGCAGGTCCTTGAGGAATAGCTGCTTCTTGTCGGCCACGCCGTCGCCGTCGGTGTCGCGGAGGCGCCACACCCGGCCGTACGGCCGGGACCCGAAGGGACCGTTGCGGGGGCCGTGGTTGTCGGCGACGTAGACGACTCCGTTCGGGGCGGCGAGGACGCCGAGCGGGTTGTTGAAGCCTTCTGCGAAGGTGATCGGTTCGCCGCCGACCCCGTTCTGATCGTCGATCGCCAGAAGCCGGCCCCCCGAGTTGTCGAGCACGTAGAGACGGGTCGCATCCGAGCCTTCCGTCGTGTCGGGGCCGAAGCTCAGCGAGGTCCCGAGCCCGGGCAGCTGGGCGTAGGTCGAGACGACGAAGCCGGGGGGCAGGGTCTCGCCGGGCAGGGGCAGATCGGGGATATCGATGGGGACGTCGATCGGGGGGAGCGGGACCTCGGGCGGCTCGGGTAACTGGGCGCCGGCGGGCGCCGCCACCAGGGCGGCGAGCAGTGCCGAGATGACCACCAGGCGTCTAGTCCCCACGTACTAAACCGTATCGGCACGGAGGCCACCCGGGCGTAGCGGCTTACGTCGCCTAAGTGGATTTACCTATTTACCCCATCCCCCCAACAGGTCAGGCTCGATCGGACAGAGCCAGACAGCCCAGACAGCCCAGGGAGACCCGAGTGCCCGCCTTCATGACTGTGGCGAACGCCACCGTCCGTAACAAGGTGACGGGCTTCATCTCGGCTCTTCCGACCGGGCGCCAGCTCCCGCCCGAGGCGTGGCAGCGCCGTCACCGGTTCATCGTCGCTCTCCTGCTGGCCCACGTGGCCGGTGTCTTCGTCTTCGCGATCGTCCGGGGCCACCCGGCCCTGCATTCGGCGATGGAGGCCGCGATCCTGATGGCTTTCGCCGCGATCGCCGCCAACGACAAGTTCAAACCCGGTGTCCGCAGCGTGTCCGCGACCGTCGGGCTCCTGACGTCGTCGGCGCTGCTCGTCCACTTCTCCGGCGGCGTGATCGAGATGCACTTCCACTTCTTCGTGATGGTCGCGGTGGTCAGCCTGTACCAGCATTGGACACCGTTCCTCGTCGCGATCGGTTACGTCGTCCTGCAGCACGGCACCGTCGGGATCCTGTTCCCGGACGGCGTCTACAACCATCCCGCCGCGCAGGCCGACCCGTGGACGTGGGCCGGCATCCACGGTTTCTTCATCGCCGGCGAGAGCATCGCCTGCCTCGTCTACTGGAAGATGGCCGAGGAGTCGACGACCGCGAAGGCCGCGGCCGAGCGGATGCTCGCCGCGACCCAGGAGCGTTTCCGCCAGGCGTTCGAGAGCTCGGCGCTCGGGATGCTCCTCACCAAGGTCGACGGCACGGTCGTAGAGGTCAACGAGTCGTTCTACGAGATGCTCGGTTACAACGAGGCCGAGTTCCGGCAGCTGAACTGGATCGACGTGATCCACCCGGACGACATGGAAGAGATCACGACCCTCGCTATAGAGATCCTCGATGGACATAGCGACTCGGGCTCGATGTTGATCCGCTTCCGTCATCTAGGAGGACACGACGTCTGGACCCAGATCACGTTCGGCCTCGTGAACAACGCCGATGAGAACGAGCGCTACTTCATGGCCCAGGCCAACGACGTGACCGAGATGGTCGAAGCGCAGAAACGGCAGGAGGTCCTCGAGGACCAGCTCCGTCAGGCCCAGAAGATGGAGGCGGTCGGGCATCTGACCGGGGGCATCGCGCACGACTTCAACAACCTGATCGGTGTCATCAGCAACTTCGCCACGTTCGCGATGGACGGTCTGGACGAAACCTCGCCCGCAGCTGACGACATCAAAGAAGTGCAGGCGGCCGCCAAGCGCGCCCGCGAACTCACGCGGCAACTCCTTACGTTCTCGCGCAAGGAGATGGTCAAGCCGGTGGTCCTCGATCTGCGCGACACGGTCAGCGATTTCCAGAAGATCCTGCGCAGCACCTTGTCGGAGGACATCGAGCTGGAGACCGACGTCGCCGCGGATGTATGGCACACCAAGGTCGACCCATCGCACGTCGAGCAGGTGCTGATGAACCTGGCCGTCAACGCACGCGACGCGATGCCTCAAGGCGGCAAGCTTTCGATCGCCGTTCGTAACGTCATCCTCGACGAGGAATACGCCGCGATACACCCCGGCCTGGAACCGGGGGAGTTCGTCTCGGTCGCGGTCAGCGACAACGGCCTCGGCATGACCCACGAGGTCCAGTGTCAGATGTTCGAGCCGTTCTTCACGACTAAGGATCGTGCGTCGGGCACCGGCCTCGGGATGTCGACGGTGTATGGGATCGTCAAGCAGGCCGGCGGGTACATCACGGTCTACTCCGAACTCGGCCTCGGAACGACGGTGAAGGTCTACCTGCCGCGGACGACGGAAGCGATCTGCCCGCCGACCTCGGTGGCCGAACCGGTCGATCGCAGCGGCCACGAGGTCGTGCTGGTCGTCGAGGACGAGCCTCGCCTCCTGAGCGTCGCGAAGCGCATCCTGACCAATGCCGGGTACGACGTGATCACGGCGGCATCGGGGCCGGAGGCTCTCGACCTTCTCGACTCAAGCACCGTTCGTCCGGACCTGTTGATCACCGACATCGTCATGCCGAAGATGTCGGGCCGCGAGCTCTCCGAGCGCACCGCGCTGCCGACGGTGTTCATGTCCGGTTACGACGACTCGATCCTGAACCAGCAGGGCTCGATCGATCCCAACCTCCCGTTCGTGCAGAAGCCGTTCACTCGTGACGATCTGCTGACGGCAGTGCGCCAGGGCCTCGACTCGCGCGATGTCACGATGCCGTCACGGGTCAACGCCGTGTCGCGGCCGCGTCGCATCCTCGTGATCGACGATGAGCTATCGATGCTCGAGGTGCTCGATCTCTTGATCGCGCACAACCAGGAAGGCGTCGAGGTGTCGCGCGCGCAGGATTCCATGCAGGCGCTCCGTCTCGCGCGCGAGGTACACCCCTCGATAATCATTCTCGACTACATGATCCCGAACACAGACGTCGAACAGCTCGCCGGGATGCTGCGCGAGATCGTGCCCGACGCGTCGATCCTTCTCTTCTCGGGAGCGACGATCGACAAGCCGGAGTGGGCCGATGCGTTCCTGATGAAGTCGAAGATCAACGAGCTTGGGGCTCTAGTTGCGGACCTCATCAAGACGCACCAACCGATCAACGCCTAACCCAGCTTGTAGGTGACGAGGGCCTTCGCCACCGGTCCCGAGCCTCGGGTTACATCCACTTCTACGTAACAGAGATTGCGCCCGCGCCGCATGACGCGCGCGTCGGCCCGCAGATCTTCGGCCGTCGCCGCGCTCAGGTAGTTGATCGTCAGCGCGACCGTCGTGCCGCGCAGGTTCTCGGGGATGTTGTCGGTGGCCCAGCTCGCCGCCATCGCCGCGGTGTCGGCGAGGCTCGCGATCGCGCCGCCGTGCACCACTTGGCCGATCGTCACGACTTGCTCCGAGAAGGGCAGCGTGAGCACGGCGTGATCCGCCGCGAGCTCGTCGACCCGCATCCCGAGGTGGCCGACGAACGGCGAGGTTGCGATGAACTGCCGGATGAGCTCGATGCCACTTGTTGCCTGCGCCACAGCCGCCTCCTTGGGTCGTTTCCTCGAGCCTAGGAGGCTGGCGACCTGGGGGGTTGGGGCGTAGAATCACATCCCCGTAACTACGTGGAGGTGATTCTCGCGAAAATCCGCGAGGCACGGCCTTTTTGTCATACCCTCGGCCTAATCTATGGCGAACAGATGTTCGATAGCCTCCCGAAGGAGAGAGCGAGATGGCCACGTTGAGGGACAGGAACCACGTAACGGACACCAGCCGGGACGAGAAGGGCCGGAACCAGGCGATCACCGATGCCCTCGCCCAGATCGAGAAGCAGCACGGCGCCGGCACCATCATGCGTCTCGGAGACAGTACCCAGACCGGCGTCGAGGTGGTATCGACTGGGTCGCTGGCCTTGGACCTCGCGCTGGGCGTAGGCGGGTTGCCACGGGGCCGCGTCGTGGAGCTTTACGGTCCGGAGGGGAGCGGCAAAACATCACTGGCTTTACACGTGATCGCCGAAGCCCAGAAGGCCGGTGGCCTGGTCGCGTTCATCGACGCCGAGCACGCCCTTGATCCCACTTACGCAAAAGCGATCGGTGTCGACATCGACAATCTTCTTTGCAGCCAACCCGACACCGGCGAGCAAGCTCTCGAGATCACCGACACGCTCGTTCGTTCCGGAGCGATGGATGTCGTGGTCATCGACTCGGTAGCAGCCCTCGTTCCGCGCGCTGAGATCGAAGGTGAGATGGGCGACAGCCACGTCGGGCTGCAGGCGCGACTGATGAGTCAGGCGCTCCGGAAGCTCGCCGGAAGTGTCAATCGTTCCAAGACGATCCTCGTGTTCATCAACCAGATCAGAGAGAAGATCGGAGTCATGTGGGGGTCGAATGAAACGACTCCCGGTGGGCGTGCGCTCAAGTTCTATTCGTCGGTACGCCTCGATGTCCGTCGCATCGACTCGCTCAAGGATGGCGCCGAGATCGTCGGCTCGCGCGTGCGTGTGAAGGTCGTCAAGAACAAGGTCGCGGCGCCGTTCAAGAAGGCCGAGTTCGACATCCAGTACGGCTTCGGTATCTCGAAAGAGGGGAGCCTGCTCGACGTCGCGATCGAACACGGCATCGTGCGCAAGTCCGGAGCGTGGTTCATCTACGGTGACGACCAACTGGGCCAGGGCCGCGAGAACGCCAAGACGTTCCTCGCCGAGAACGCCGACATCGCGACCGAGATCGAGCTCAAGATCAAGGAGAAGCTTGGTCTGCTCGCCGGCGAGGGCGACGGTTCCGACGAGATCGTCGTGGCCGAGCCGGAGCCGATCGAGGACGCGGGTTAGCGAGCGTCCGGGTCGCTCGGGACGACGATGATGGAGGCGACACACCTTCGCCTCATCGACACCGCTGAAGATCTCCGCAAGGAGGCGATGGAGAGGGCGGGCAGGATGCTCGCCCTCCGCCCGCGCACCATCAAAGAGATGCGCGACCGGCTCACCGAGGCCGAGATCCCCGACGACGTGGTCGAGGAAACGGTCACGCGGCTCGTCGAGCTTCAGCTGGTCGACGACAAGGACTTCGCCACCGACTGGATCGAGGAGCGTTCCCGCCGCAAGGGCCTCGGCCCCCGGGCGCTGATGGCCGAGCTCGCCGCCAAGGGCATAGAGCGGTCGCTGGTCGAAGAGGTGCTCGCCGAGCTCGGCCACGACGAGGTCGCCCAGGCCAAGGCCGAAGCCGAGAAACACCTACGCAAGGTGCTGCGCTTCCCACTCAAGCAGCAGGGGGCCAAGCTCCAACAGATCCTGGTGCGCAAGGGCTTCAGCTACGAAGCCGCCTCGGAAGGAGCCCGCTCGGTCCTCCCGCCCGAGGGCTGGGACTAGCTAACCTCTCGGCGCCGCTTTTGAGCCTCCCCACCCACCTCCCAGGTGGGTAACCGTCCCCAAAGGCAACTTCCGGTCCCCCTCCGCGGCCCCCTTTTCGCGTTCCCGGCGGCGGAAATCCCTTGCGGGGCGTAACATCTAGACAAGAAATCCCAAGGAAACCAAGCAGTTCCCCGGAAACGGCACTAGCGAACTAGCGAGACAACTTGAAACCGTCCCTGTCGACTATCGGAAGACCACTCACACCACCGCGCACGCAATGCGACCTGCGCAGTAGGAGACCGATAACTCCGACCCGGCGCTTCTAGCCGTCTGCCTCGCCGTTCGTTGCTGCCGAGCTGGGCTCGGCCCGCCGGTCGCGTCCAACGAGATCCGGGGCATGACCGGAAAGGGAGCGAACGATGGAGATCGCGATAGGTCTCATCATCGGCGTTCTCATCGGCGCGGGGGTCGGCTATTTCGTTCGCAAGGCGATGGCCGAGCGGGAAGTCACCTCTGCGGAGATGCGGGCGAAGACCCTGCTGCAGGACGCCCAACGAGACGCCGAAGCCGCCCGGCGCGAAGCGCTGGTCGGTGCCAAAGACGAGATCCACAAGATGCGGAGCGACGCCGAGGCCGAGCTCAAGGGTCGTCGGGGCGAGATCGAGAAGAAGGAAGCCCGGATCGACCAGCGCGAGGCGACCCTCGACGGCCGGGCCAACTCGCTCGACCGCAAGGAACAGGCGATCGAGCAGAAGGAGACCGAGCTGGCCCGGGCCCGGGCCGAGATCGACCGCCTCGCCGAGCGTGCTCGTTCGGAGCTAGAGCGCGTTGCCGGCATGACCGCTCAGGACGCCAAGCAGGTCCTGATCGAGGACATCCAGGAAGAGGCCAAGCGGGACGCGATGGTCCTCGTCCGTGACATCGAGGCCCAGGCCCGCGAGGAGGCCGACAAGCGCGCCCGCAAGATCATCGCGATCGCGATGCAGCGGGTGGCCTCAGACCTCACGACGGAGTCGACGGTGACAACCGTGATGCTCCCGAACGAGGACATGAAGGGCCGCATCATCGGGCGAGAGGGCCGCAATATCAGGGCCTTCGAGGCCGCCACCGGCACGAACCTGATCATCGACGACACGCCGGAGGCGGTCGTGCTCAGCTGCTTCGACCCGATCCGGCGCGAGATGGCCAAGCTCACCCTCGAGAAGCTGATCGGCGACGGCCGCATCCAGCCGGTCCGCATCGAGGAGGTCCACGAGAAGTCCAAGGCCGAGATCGAGCGGGAGATCCGCGAGGGCGGCGAGTGGGCCGTGCTCGAGACCGGCATCACCGACATGCACCCCGAGCTCGTCCGGGTTCTCGGCCGCCTCAAGTTCCGCACGTCATACGGTCAGAACGTGCTCAAGCACGTCGTCGAGGCGAGCCACGTCGCCGGCATGGTTGCGGCCGAGCTCGGCACCGACATCCAGCTCGCCAAGCGATGCGCGCTCCTGCACGACATCGGGAAGGCCGTCACGCACGAGATCGAAGGCAGCCACGCGTTGATCGGGGCCGAGATCGCACGCCGTCTCAAAGAATCGGGCGAGGTGTGCCACGCGATCGAGGCGCATCATGCCGAGGTCGAGCAACGCACGATCGAAGCCGTCATCACCGTGGTCGCCGACGCGATCTCGGGGGCCCGGCCCGGTGCTCGACGAGAGACGATCGAGAGCTACGTCAAGCGTCTCGCCCGGCTCGAGGAGATCGGCATGGAGTTCGAGGGCGTCGACAAGGTCTACGCGATGCAAGCCGGTCGCGAGGTCCGCGTCATGGTCAAGCCCGGTGAGATCGACGACATGCAGGCCGAGGTCGTGGCCCGGGACATCGCCAAGAAGATCGAGGAAGAGCTCCAGTACCCGGGCCAGATCCGGGTCACGGTGATCCGCGAGATAAGAAGCAGCGCCTACGCCAAATAACCACCGAACCGTTTTGTGAGCACATAGCCGCGATTTCAGGCGTGTAGATGCAGAAGAAAACGATCGCACCCGGCTTCGCTCTTGAGACGGAACGCTTACTACTGCGCGAGCTAACCCGTTCCGATCTCGATGCGCTCCACGCCGTCCTCGGCGACGTAGAGACCATGCAGTACTACGCGCACCCGCACTCGCGCGAGGAGACGCAACGGTGGATCGAGTGGAGCCTCGACAACTACGCCCGGCTCGGGCACGGCCTCTGGGCGATGACGCTCAAGGACACCGGCGAGCTGATCGGGGACTGCGGGCTCACGATCCAGTACGTCGACGGAGCGCCGTTCGTCGAGGTCGGCTGGCACACGCATCGCGATCACTGGAACAAGGGCTACGCGACCGAAGGGGGCCGAGCGAGCCGCGACTGGGCCTTCGAGAACCTCACCATCCCGTTCCTCATCTCGATCATCCGCCCGGAGAACGTCCCGTCGTGGCGGGTCGCCGAGAAGCTCGGCCTCACGATCTCCAGAACGACCTTCCGCGGCCCCGATAACGCGTGGGAGCACCGCGTCTACCGGATCACCCGCGACGAGTGGGAGAAGCTCAGAGCGCTCTGAGCTCGGGCAGCGCCTGCGCTATCGCGACCAGCGCGTCGTACTGCCGGTCGTCCTCGGGCCAGTGGATGATCAGATCGGTCACCCCGATCTCGGCGAATGAGCGCACCCGCTCGGAGAAGTCTTCGACGGGAGGCATCTCCTCACGTCGACCGAACGACGTCAGATAAGAGCGCTGCAGATCATTCGAGTCGCGCCCGAGCTCCCGGCACGCCGCCTCCAACTGCTCCGTTCGCGCGCGCAATACGTCGAGTTCCTGGTCGCCGAACACCGGCTTCGCATCTAGTCCGTAACCGAGCGAGTTCCATGTGTCCGCATACGCTGCCGCGATCGCGATCGAGCGGGGCCCCAACGCCGCGAGTGTGACCGGGATCCGAGGTTCCTGGACCGATCCCGGCGTCACGCTCGCCCTGCGCACGTGATAGTGAGCGCCGACATGGTCCACTACATCGCCGGCGAGAAGTCGCGTGACGATCTCCATGTATTCGCGCAACCTCTCGATTCGTTCCCGGCGCGACCACTCCGGCACTCCGGTGAAGCGGTGGTCGCGCAACGCTCCGGCCGCACCGATACCGAGTTCAAGGCGCCCGCCCGAGAGGTGGTCGACGGTGGCCGCGTGCGCCGCCAGCATTGTGGGGTTGCGGAGCGTCATCGAGGCGACAAGAGGACCGATCCGTAGCGTCGATGTGGCATGGAAGAGCGCGGGTAACACGGTCCAGCATTCGAACCACGGCTCCGGGGGTTTGCCGGGCGGCCACGACAGATGGTCGTAGATCCACGCGTGATCGAAGCCCCACGCTTCGATCTGTCTGAAGTGCGCGGCTAGCTCATCTAACGGCAGGTTCTGTATGCGAACGATCCCGAATCTGATCGCCGCACCCTAGCGGGTACGAGCCGCGGATCTCTACCTACCTCGGAGGTGGGTAGAGGCGCTCAAACGCAGCTCAGTGGTTGCGTCTCGCAGACGTCGTCACCGACATCGAGCCTTTGTCCACACTGGCGTCCGCCCCGTCGGTTCGAGCTCGCATCGTGAGCGTGGTCGCGTCGACGTTCTCGATCGTCCCATCGACGGGGATCGTGAGGGTTTGCCCCGGTGGGATCGATGCCATCGACGACCCGACCAGCTGACCGCCCGAGAAAAGCCCAACCTGCATCCTCACGATGCCGGCTGCGTTCGGGTTCGTAACCTCTACGTTCCCGTCGATCAACCTGAGGCCCTCGTCGCCGGCGGACGGGAGGTCGCGGGACAGCACGTCGGCGAAGGCGGCGCCCCCTACGGCGACCTGGCCCTCGGTCACGGCATGTATGAGCGAGATCAGCACCGCCCGTACGCCCGGAGCGAGATCGCGCGCCGTCACCTGACCGTTGATGATCTCGGGGGAGCCCACCGAGTTCGGCGCGAGCTCCCGCTGCGTCACGCTGTCGCGAGGGAGCCGGAACGCCGCGATCCCCACGCCACTCATCGACATGACCAAGGCGAGCGTCGCCGCGACCTCGGCGTAACCGATACGTCTCTTAGCGCCCATGAGCGCCCCCTCTCTGATAGCGGTGTCGGCCCATTCTTCAGGGCGGCCGGAGGCGCCACAAGGTGGTTGGTGCCTTACGCTTTCGCGCGTGAAGACGTACTTCATCACCACCTACGGCTGCCAGATGAACGAGCACGACTCCGAGCGGCTCGCCGGGATGCTCGAGGCCGAGGGCTATTCGAAGGCAGCTGGGCCCGAAGAGGCCAACGTCGTTCTCTTCAACACCTGCTGCATCCGCGAGAAGGCGGACACGCGCCTCTACGGGAACCTCGGCCACATGAAGGCGATCAAGGACACGCGCCCCGACATGAAGATCGTCGTCGGCGGCTGCCTCGCGCAGAAGGACCGCAGCACCATCCAGGAGCGGGCGCCGTACGTCGACGTCGTCCTCGGCACCCACAACCTGGCGAGCCTCCCGCGCCTCCTTCGAGAATCGGACGAGGGCCCGGCCTTCGAGATCCTCGAGCAGACCGAGACGTTCCCCTCGGCCCTCCCGGCGCGGCGCAACTCCCCGTGGCACGCGTGGGTGTCGATCTCGATCGGATGCAACAACTCGTGCACGTTCTGCATCGTCCCGGCGGTACGCGGCAAGGAGATCTCGCGCCGGCTCGGGGATGTCGTGGGCGAGGTCGAGGGCTTGGTGGCGGACGGCGTCGTCGAGGTGACGCTGCTCGGGCAGAACGTCAACTCCTACGGACGCGACCTCGACGGAACGCCGATGTTCTCGAAGCTGCTACGCGAGCTCGACGACATCGCGGAACTCGAGCGGGTGCGTTTCACGTCCCCGCATCCCAAGGATTTCCGCGACGACACGATCGAGGTGATGGCGACTTCCCGCGTGGTGTGCGAGCACATCCACCTGCCGGTGCAGTCCGGTTCGGACCCCGTGCTGAAGCGCATGAAGCGCGCCTACAACCGCGCGCGCTACCTCGAGAAGGTCCGCAAGGTGCGCGCCGCCATCCCCGACGTCGCGATCACCACCGACATCATCGTGGGCTTCCCGGGTGAGACCGAGGAGGAGTTCGCCGACACGCTCTCGCTGGTCGAGGAGGTCCGTTACGACGCCGCATTCACGTTCCAGTACTCACCGCGGCCGATGACCGAGGCCGCCGAGCACGACGGGCACCTGCCGAAAGGGATCGTTCAGGAGCGCTACGACCGC
>JBOGWY010000344.1:0-7242 GCA_050694015.1 Actinomycetota bacterium
CGTCCTGATGGAGCACCTACCACCCGTCGGCTGGACCGACGTCGCCACGAAGCGTGACCTCGACGCTCTTGGCGCCGCCACAAAGGCGGACATCGAAGCGTTGAGGGTCGCGACGAAGGCAGACATCGAGACCCTGAGGAACGAGATGAGGGCGGATCTCTCGGACGCGCTTCATAACCAGACCCGAACGATGGTGACCTGGATGCTCGCAGCGATGTCGGTGTCGATGATCACAGTCGCGGCTCTCGCATTCGCCGCCGCGGGATTGGTCTAGCGTCAACCGACCCGGCGCCACCCGGTTCGCTCAAGCTTGTATCGCTTTTGGCCGATATCTCCGGTGGCGAATGGAAGTGGTCTGTCCGGATGACAGACCGGGAGAGGCGGCGACGTGTCGCTCAAGGAAGAGCTGCTGGCTCTGACCATCTGCAAGGATTGTGGCTCGAAGAACGTGAACATGGTCACGGTCCCCGGCGGGTGGCTCGAGTTCATGTGCGACGAGTGTGGCGAACTGTGGTGGTTCGAGCCTCCTAACTAGGGCTCCTCAGCTCGGCGGGAACGGGAGCTGCAACCACGCAGGGACCGCGTCCAGCTCGATCGATTCCACCCACTTCACCCACCAGAAACCGCGTCGTCCCGGCGCGACGAGCCGGGCCGGTACCCCATGTCCCGCGGACAAGACCGCTCCGCCGACGTCGACCGCGAGATAGAGATCGTCCAGAACATCGACCGAGAACCGTCGTTTGTAACCGGTCGCGGACGTGACGACGACGCTACGGAAATCCCCGACGTCGTCGATCAAACGAGACAGCCGGACGCCGCCCCACTCCTGCTCCGCGTACCACCCACCGGTGCAATCCAGCGTGGCTACGACCCTGTCGCCGAACGCCGCCAACTCCTCCAGCGGATATGAACGCTCTTCGGAGCCGCGCACGACGAGGCGCCACGAGGCCGGGTCGATCTCGGGGATGGAGTCGTTCAGCCACTGAGTGACCGGCATCGCGTCGGGATCGCCCGAGCCGCGCTCGAACGACCCGGTGAAGCGACGGTCGGCACCGGGCAGCGAGGCAGCATGGACGATGCCCTCGGTCGCCGCATAGACGGTCGCAGCGCCGCCCATCAGCGCGGCCGAGCGCAAGAGTTGCCGGCGAGCGACGTCGGTGCGGTGCACCCGGATCCGCCTCACGATCACGTGCCAGAGTGCGAGCGGAAGAGCGACCAGGGCGGCGCCGACATGGACCTGCATCGACGAGAGCGGACCGATGCCCATCGCCAGTCCGGTCGAATGAAGAACGCCGAAGACGAGCGCGATCGTGACGATGACGGTGAATGCGATCGAGGTCACGGTTCCTCGCCGGCGGCGCTTGACGCCACGCTTCGCGATCACCGATTTCCACGGAGCGAGCAAGACGATCGCAAGTGCGACGACTCCGTGAAGCACGACCGGTAGGCGCGACCATCCCGTCCCGACCGCGAACGCGAGTGCGCCGGTCGCGAAGGCCAGCCCGAGCAGTATCAGAAGGGCAAGGTTCGTGCGGCGCCCGGCCATACGTCTACTGTAGTGGCGACATGACCACCTACTCCAGAGAACTCGGATTCGCCCGTGAGGTCGCCGAACTCGGCGGCCGTATCGCGATGAGCCACTTCGGAACGAAGCCGCATCGCGAACAGAAAGAGGACGGCACCTGGGTAACGGAAGCCGACTGGGCTGCAGAAGCGCAGATCCGGCTCCGGATAGCGCGCACGTGGCCCGACCACAACATCCTCGGCGAGGAAGAGGGCCTGACGTCCGCGGGGGGCGGCGAACCGACGGAGGGCGCGCCGACGTGGATCGTCGATCCGATCGACGGCACCCACAACTACATGGCGGGCATCCCGATCTGGGCGACGCTCGTCGCGCTACGGATCGACGGTGCGAACGTCGTCGGGGTCGCGCACGCGCCCGCGCTCGGCGAGACCTACTACGCGGCCGAGGGCGCCGGAGCGTTCATGAACGGCGAACCGATCGCCGTGGATCCGATCGACGATCTCTCCAAGGCAACGGTCAGTTACGGAGGACTCGACGGATTCGTGGATGCCGGGCTCAAGGATTTCCACGACGAGCTGGTCACGCGGGCGTGGCGGACGCGGGGGTTCGGGGATTTCTGGGGGCACATGTTGGTCGCTCGTGGTGCGGCACACGTGATGGTCGAGTCCGAGCTCTCGACGTGGGACGTTGCGGCCCTCGATCCGATCGTCACCGAAGCGGGAGGGCGCCTGTCGCACATCGACGGCAGCGCGTGGAACGAGTGGGGCTCGACCCTGACCACCAACGGCGCCCTGCACGACGAAGTCGTCGAGCTGCTAAGTAAGACGACCCCGGACTGGTCGGAGCGTTCTAGGTCACCTTCCTGAGTTCGTCGCGCAGCGCACGGAACGCGCGGCCCCGGTGGCTGAAAGCCAGCTTCTCGTCGAGAGGGATCTCCCCCATCGTGCGCGTCTCGGGGTGGGCGGGGTCTGGAATGGGGATCACGTGGGGGTCGTACCCGAAGCCCAAGATGCCGCGGCCCTCAGGAACCACGCGGCCCTCACACGAACCGTAGGTGACGATGTCACCGGTCCGGGGCAGGACCGCCGCCGCGACGCAGCGGTAACGACAGGTCCAGCGCTCCTCGGGGATCCCCTCCAACGCAGCGATCAGTTTGGCGTTGTTCTCCCGGTCGGTTGCCGCCTCGCCCGCGTAGCGCGCGGAGTAGACACCGGGCGCACCGCCGAGCGCGTCGACCTCCAAGCCGGAGTCGTCGGCGATCGCGGGGAGCCCCGTCGCGGCGATCACCGCGCGCGCCTTGGCGAGAGCGTTCTCTTCGAAGGTCTCGAAGGGTTCTTCCAGCTCGAGGTCGGGAGCCACCTCGTCGAGCGGGACGAGTTCGATCTCTGGTAGGAGGATCGCGACCTGTTCGGTCTTGTGCCTGTTGCGTGACGCGAAGACGACCTTCACTTATGCGGATCGCGTCGTGATCGTTTCCTCTTGACGCACGGTGATCTCCTTGATGCCCTTGGCTGCGAGATCGAGCATGATGTCGAGTTCCGAACGCTCGAAGGCGCCGTGTTCTGCGGTGCCTTGGACCTCGACCAGCCGGCCGGCCTCCGTCATCACCACGTTCATGTCGACCTGCGCGGTCGAGTCTTCGGCGTAGTTGAGGTCGAGGCACGGCGTCGAGTCGATGATCCCCACGCTGATGGCCGAGACCGAGTCGATCAGCGGTAGAGCCTTCATGTCACCCCGCTCGACGAGGGCTTGGAACGCAAGAGCGGTCGCGACGTACGCTCCTGTGATCGACGCGGTCCTCGTCCCGCCGTCGGCCTGGAGTACGTCGCAATCGAGCCAGATCGTGCGCTCGCCCATCGCCTGCATGTCGGCGACGGCGCGCAACGAGCGACCGATCAGCCTCTGGATCTCTTGCGTACGTCCGGATGGACGACCCTTGTTGACCTCGCGCGGGACCCGCTCGGACGTCGAGCGCGGGAGCATCGAGTACTCGGCCGTCAACCAGCCGACGCCGCGGCCCACCATCCAGCGAGGCACGCTGTCTTCGACGGTGGCAGTGCAGATGACCTTGGTATCGCCGAAGGCGACGAGGCAGGAACCTTCCGCGTTCGGCATGAAGTTCGGAGTGAGCGTCACCGGACGGAGCTCGTCCGGCGCGCGACCGTCGATCCGGCTCACGTCGCGATCTCTCCGCGGCTCATGTCGCGATCTCGATCGTGTGACGGTCCTCGGCAAGCTCGACCGGGATCGACCCGATGACCTTGCGCGCCTCCTCGAGCGATGACTGCAGGTTTCGCTCCGACGGCAGGTGGGTGAGGATCAGTCGTTTCACGCCCGCATCCGCGGCCGCGCGACCCGCCTGCGACGCGCTCATGTGTCCTTCCCACCACGGTTTCTCGGCCTCCTGGAACGTCGCCTCGCAGATGAAGAGTTCGGCGTCCTTAGCGAGCCCGTAGAGATCGGCCGCAGGTCCTGTGTCGGCCGAGTACGACAGCACGATCCCGCCGTGCTCCATGCGAACACCACACGTCTCGACCGGATGCGCCATCTCGAAGAAGCTCACCTTCGCGCCCGCGATGTCGATCACTCCCCCCGCTTCGATCACCTTGACGTCGAAAGAGCCGGGAAGCTCGGGGGAGAAACCGGAAAGATGATCGAGCGTTTCCTGCGGTGCCCACAGCGGGATCTGAGGGACCTCGTGATGCCCGTAAGCACGCGCGTGGAAGCCTTGAAAGATGTCGACGGTGTGATCGGGATG
Source organism: Actinomycetota bacterium (assembly GCA_050694015.1). Classification (GTDB taxonomy): domain Bacteria; phylum Actinomycetota; class CADDZG01; order CADDZG01; family WHSQ01; genus JBOGWY01. The sequence goes on from JBOGWY010000344.1 coordinate 4,284, forward strand.
CCTGTGCGTCAGCAACACACCGTCGAGCTCCGGATACGACATGTGCTTGAGCAGGTGTTGCCACGTTCCACCCCCGGCATCCATCCACAACTTGTAGTCGTCTATCTCGACGAGATAGCCCGACGCGGCGCGGCTCGCGGTCGCGAACATCGCCGAGCTTCCGAGAACGGTGACGCTGATGCTCATGCGCCCCAGCTCCGTGTCTCGACGTCGCGGAACTCGGGACCTAGGAACCGCCGGCCGAGTTCGCCGAAGGTCGTGGCGTCACTCGACGTGATGAAGCGGTGGTCACCCGGCCGCTCGTCGCGTCGTAACAACTCCGAATCCTTCAGGCGCGCGTACACCTCGTTCGCGGTCACTTCGGCACTCGAGATCAGGACCACTCCATCTCCCATCACGTACTGGATCACACCCGACAGCAGAGGATAGTGGGTGCAGCCGAGTATCAAGGTGTCGATCCCGGCTTCCTTCAGCGGAGCGAGGTATTCCTCGGCCGCGGCGAAGACCGCATCGGATGTCGTGTCGCCGGCTTCCACGAAATCCACGAACTTGGGACACGCTTGGCTCAGCAAAGTGACGTCCTCCGAACGTTTGGCTACCTCCCGCTCGTAGGCCCCCATCGCGATCGTGGCTTCCGTCCCGATAACACCGATCCTGCCGTTGCGCGTGGCCGCCACCCCGGCCTTCACGCCCGGTTCGATCACGGTCACGATCGGGATCTCGTACCGATGCGTCTCTTCGTAGAAGGCGGCCGACTCCGCCGAGTTGCACGCAACCACCACCAACTTCACGTCCTGCGCGACGAGGAAGTCCGTGATCTGAAGCGCGAAGCGCCGGACCTCGTCGACCGGGCGGGGCCCGTAGGGACTCCGCCCGGTATCGCCGAAGTAGATGAGGTCCTCGTGAGGCAACAGATCGATTACGGCGCGCGCCACGGTGAGACCACCGAGGCCGGAATCGAACATGCCGATCGGCTGGATGGCGCTCACCACCACAGGACCTTCTCGACCTGACTCTCCGCGGTGTCGATGTCCTGCGTCCACGCCTCGGTCGACAGGTACTTCCACCCACCATCGGGCAGTAGGCAGACGACGTCGCCGCCACCGTCCTCGGCCAATCGTTCCGCCACACGTTGCGCGACCCAGATGATCGCTCCCGCGGAGATCCCGGCGAAGATGCCCTCGCGCTGCAGTAGCTCGCGCGTCCACATGACCGATTCGCGGGCGCGTACCTTCACCTTGCCGTCGAGGATGTCGGGATCGAAGATCGGCGGGATGTAACCCTCTTCGAGCGAACGGAGGCCGTAGACGAGCTCACCAAGTTCCGGCTCTGCGGCGACGACCTTGATGCTTGGATCCGCTTCCTTCAGACGCTTGCCGACGCCGGTCAGCGTTCCGCCGGTGCCCAGGCCCGCGACGAAAGCACGCAGGTTCCCGTCGCCGGTCGCGAAGTCCTCGAGGATCTCGCGGCCGGTCCCGTCGTAGTGGGCCTTCACGTTCGCTTGGTTGCCGTACTGGAACGGCATGTAGTAGCGCTCGTCCTTGGCGAGCTCCTGGGCCATCGCGACCGATCCGTTCGTCCCCTTGGCCCCCTCGGAGAACTCGATCTCGGCCCCGAACGCCTTGAGCAACTGCACGCGCTCGGTGCTCGCGTTGTCCGGCATCACCGCGGTGAAGCGATAGCCGCGCACCTTCGCAACCATCGCGAGCGCGATGCCCGTGTTGCCGGAGGTCGGTTCCAGGATGATCTTCTCTTTGGTGAGTTCCCCCCGCTCTTCGCCGTCGGTGACCAGTGCCAGCGCGATCCGATCCTTGACCGAGCCGGTCGGATTCTCGCCCTCCAGCTTCACCCACAGTCGGACGTCGGCGACCGGAGACAGTTTGGGAACCTGTACGAGGGGGGTGTTACCTATCGCCTCGAGGATCGAGTCGTACTTCACGTAGTGAGAAACGCACCGCCCGCGACGGACGGGAGCAGCGATACCGTGTCGCCGTCCGTCACCTTCGTATCGAGCTTGTCGAGGTAGCGGGCGTCCTCGTCGTTCACATACACGTTGACGAAGCGGTGCAGCTCGCCTTCAGACGCCATGAGCTGCTCCTTCATCCCGGGGAAGCGAGTGTCGAGCTGGTCGATCAGATCGGCGATCGTCCCCGGCTCGAGCGCCACCGCCGCCTCGTTGTTCGTGAACTTCCGAAAAACGGTCGGGATCCTTACTTCAACGGGCATCGGCGCCTCCTAATGGTCGGCCCTCATCGTAGGTCAACCGATGACGGTGACCGGAACTTCCACTATCTCGCCGCCCTCGTCGAACAGGTTCTCCTTGACGATCCGGAACGCCCGGATCGAGGGCGGGTTCTCGGCCAGGGACACGATGACATAAGGAACGTCTTCACTGGCCAGACGCACATCGGTCGGTGACGGGAACGCTTCCGTGTGAGTGTGCGAGTGATACACGCCGCCCAACTCCCACCCCTCCTCTTCGAGCTTCTGGTACACCGCGAACTGCTGTTTCGGGTCTAGCGAATAGCGGACCGGGCTCGCCGACGCGTTCCCCATCCTGAAGACCTTCACGATCTCGCCGTCGCGCGCGCCGAAGAGGCCACACCCCTCGTTCGGTCTCTCGGATTCGAGGTGCGAGATCATCTCGTCTACGAGCGCTGAAGGTATGCGAATGTCCATGTCAGGAGATGGTTATGTGCCCATCGCCGCCGGTGACACGACCGATGACGTGACCCCTGACATCGCGTGCCTCCAACGCGGACACCAGCGCCGCCGTCTTCGAACTCTCCACCGCGATCAGCAGTCCCCCGGATGTCTGCGCATCGAAGAGCACGAGCTTGCTCGCGCGATCCAGACCGCCGGCATCGACAAGGTCGCGCGCGGCGTCGTAGTTTCGTTTGCTCCCACCCGGGAGCACGCCCTGCTCGGCCAGTTCGAACGCCTCCTCCAGTACCGGGAT
>JBOGWY010000345.1:0-4582 GCA_050694015.1 Actinomycetota bacterium
ATGGACATCGAGGGTTTCGGTTACCAAACGATCATCACGTTGCTCGAGCTCGACAAGATCGCCGACGTCAGCGACATCTACTTCCTCACGCCCGAAGACTTCGAGGGCCTCGAGGGCTGGGGCGAGATATCGATCACGAAGCTTATGAAGGCGATCGACGGCTCGCGCACGCGACCGTTGGCTAACTTCCTGATGGCGCTCGGCATCCCGCACGTCGGGGGAGCGGCTGCGGAGACGCTCGCACTTGAGGTTCGGTCGATCGACAAGCTCGCAGACATGAGCGCAGAAGAGCTGGTCGCGATCGAGGGCATCGGCCCGATCATCGCGAACGCGATCGCGGCCTACTTCGACGAACCGCGCAACCGGGGGGTTCTCGAGCGTCTGCGTAAGGGTGGCGTCGATCCGAAGCCGCCCGCGGCGCGCAAGGAAGGGCCGCTCACCGGCAAGACCTACGTGATCACCGGCACCCTCACCGACTTCAGCCGGAGCGAGGCGGCGAAGGCGATCGAGGACCTCGGGGGCAAGGTGGCGTCGAGCGTCTCTAAGAAGACCGACGGGGTCGTCGTGGGGGAGAGCCCCGGCTCGACGAAGTTCGACAAGGCCGTTCAGCTCGGCGTGGAGATCCTCGACGAGAAGGCGTTCAAGAAACTGCTCTCTGGGTAGGTTGCCGGGATGCCGGAGCAGAAGAATGACGTGGAGAACTCGGAGACCCGGGAACGTATCGGGACGGCCTTCGGCTTCGTCGAGGATGGTCTCTACGTCGCCGTCGCACTGGCGCTCTCGCTAGTCGGGGTCGCGCTGTTCGGCTACGTGATCTACGACTTCATCGAGCATCTGGATTCGACGAAGTTCACCGACAACATCCTCACGCTGCTCGACGGGTTGCTGCTGGTGTTCATCGTCACCGAGCTGATCCACACGATCCGGGCGATCATCGACGAGAAGATCCTCGTGGCGGAGCCGTTCTTGGTCGTCGGTGTCGTTGCCGCGATCCGGCGTCTGGTGGTGGTGAGCGCCGAGGCCAAGGATCTGCTCGGCAAGCCCGAGTTCGCCGACGCGATGACCGAGATCGGAGTCCTGACGGCGGTGATCCTCGGCCTCGGCCTAACGATCTTCCTGCTGCGTCACACGCAGAGCAGCGAACCCGCCCCCGACCACGAACCGGACTGACATGAGTGCCGACCTTCTGTAGAAATTTCGCTCTGAGAGCGAAAAATCTAGAGAAGGTCGGGCTAAAGCGCCTCGTCTGGGTCGTAGGCGTATTCGAGCTTGAGCCTGTCGGGTCCTTCGAAGTAGAGCGGAAGTCGACCGCATCCTTAAGGTTGGACACGTTGATCTCGACGTGACTAAGGACACCCTCTCGGCGATCGGTCATCGCCTCATCCAAACATCGGGATCTTCTGTAGCCAGTCGCGCTGAGAGCGAAATAGCTACAGAAGGTCGGTCGAGGCTCGTTCTTCTGTAGATACACCGCGCTCGGCGCGGTTTTTCTAGCGAAGTTCGCTGTGACCGAGACAAAAAAGAACCGGCGCAGGTTGCCCTGCGCCGGTCTTATCGGTTGCGCTGTCGCCGCCCGCACTTCGTCGTGTGACGCCCGGGGGACCAAGCCCGGGACGGGAGACGCCGGTGAACCGGTTTGGATTCCGCTCCGTTGCCTTGTGGGCACCCGACTGCACCCGAAGGTGCAGCAGAGGTGGACCAGGATCCGGTGTTACTGGTGCCTAAAAGCCAACTAGCAGCCGGTCACCTCGTGAGGTCCGTCAAAACTAGGTAACAAGTCTGGACCACCTCCTTTCTCACGTACCGAAATAAAAACACACGGCGACCCGTAGTGGCGCGACTTCCGCGCGGATTCGTCAAACTCCGCGTCGGGCTTGGTTTCCTGCCGCGGGTCCGTCGCTGGATATACTTTCGAGTCCAACTTGACCCCCCGGTCAAGTTCCTGAAAAGACCCCAATCGTGGAGGTTTTCGTGGGTTTCGACCTGCAGCCAACCGAAGAACAGCAGGCCCTCAGGGAAACCCTCGCGGCCTTCTCCGCCGAGGTGCTCCGTCCCACCGCACGCGACGCCGAGGCGGCCGGCGAGACGTCCGCCGAGATCGCCCGTCAGGTCCACGAGATCGGCGTGACGGCCCCCGTGCCCGAGGACTTCGGCGGGGGCGGGACCTTCGACGCCGTCACCTACTGCATCGCGGCCGAGGAACTGGCATGGGGGGATCCCGGCATCGCGAGCTACGTGCTCGGCTCGGGCCTGGCCGCGATCGTCATCGACGTCGCCGGCACCGACGAACAGCGAGCCAAGCATCTGCCGAGCTTCGCCGAGCCGGAGCCGCCGCGCTCGTTCGTGGCGATCGGAGAGAAGGTCGCCGCCGGCGATCTCGAGGGCCTCGAGACGACCGTCGACGGGGACAAGGTCTCGGGCGAGAAGTACGGCGTGCTGAACGCGAGCGACGCGCACATCGGCGTCGTGTTCGGTCGCAACGGAGGTGAGCTCGGCGCCGTTCTCGTCGATCCGTCGAGCGGCTACGAGCTCGTGAAGGCAGAGTCGAAGCTCGGTCTCGAAGCCGCACCGACGTCGGTCGCGCGCTTCGACGTGGCCGGCGAGGCTCTTCCTCCGGGCGAGAAGCTGACGCACGCCGCGATCTGGGCGAAGCTCCTGACCGGCGCGATCGCGGTGGGTTGCGCGAGGGCGAGCCTCGAGTACGCGAGCGATTACGCCATCGAGCGCGAGGCGTTCGGGAAACCGATCGGGGCGTTCCAGGCGATCTCGTTCAAGGTCGCCGACATGGCGATCGCGGTCGACGCCGCAAGGCTGGCGGTATGGCGCGCGGCGTGGAAGCTCGATCGTGGCGACGCGTCGCTCGCGGACGTCGCCGAAGCGAATGGCCAGGCGCTGGCCGCGGCGATCCACTGCGGTGACGACGCGGTGCAGGTGCTCGGGGGCCACGGTTATATCCAGGACCATCCGGTCGAGAAGTGGTTCCGCGACGCGGTGACGCTCTCGGTGTTCGACGCGCCGGACGTCGCCGGCGACGCGATGGTCGCCCGCAGCGTCTTCACGGGAGGGGTCAACTGATGCCGGTCGATTTCGAACTCGACGAAACCGTCGCCGTCGTGCGCGACTTCGTGCACGCGTTCGCCGAGCAGACCCTGCGTCCGCTCGCGCGCGAGGCCGACGAGAAGGCAGCTCTGCCACCCGAGACGATCAAGCAGCTCGGCCAGCTCGCCGGCAATCGTGCGTCGGCCATCCCCGAGGAGCAGCGCGATGGGAAGAAACCGATCGCGAGCATGATCTCGGTGGTCGGTGGCGAGGAGCTCGCGTGGGGCGACCCCGCCGTGCTCCTCAGCATCCCCGGCCCCGGTCTCGCCGGTCCGTCGATCAACGCCGTCGGTACTCCGGACCAGAAGAAACGTTTCCTCGAGGACATCTTCTACGTCGATGCGGACGAGCCGAGGTTCGGCGCGCTCGCGGTGACCGAACCGCAAGCCGGGTCCGACGTCAGCAACGTGCAGACGACCGCGGTGCGCGACGGCGACGAGTGGGTGCTCAACGGCACCAAGGTCTTCTGCACCAACGGGGCGCGTGCCGAGATCGTGGTGGTGAACGCGACCGTCGACAAGTCTCTCGGCCGGCAAGGTCAGAAGTTCTTCGTTATCGAGAAGGGGACGCCGGGCTTCAAGGTCGGGAAGATCGAGAAGAAGATGGGCATCCGGGCGTCCGAGACGGCCGAGCTGATCCTCGATGACTGCCGCGTCCCGTTCGACAACATCCTCGGCGGCGAGAAGGCACTCGAGCCGGCTGGTTCCGGGTTCAAGGGAACGATGAAGACGTTCGACTCGACGCGGCCCTCGGTCGCGTCGATGGGTCTCGGCATCGGACGAGCCGCGTACGAGTACGCGCGTGACTGGGCCGCCGCCGAACTCCCGATGTCGGCGGCCTTCCCTCGCCGGGGAGCGATCGAACAGAAGCTCGGCCAGATGAAGCGTGAGCTCGGCGTCGCCCGGGGGCTGTGCTGGAAGGCCGCGTGGATGGCCGACCAGAAGATCCCGAACTCCAAGGAAGCGTCGATGGCCAAGGCCTACGCTCCGCAGGCCGCACTCCGGGCGTGCGTCGGTGCGATCCAGATCATGGGCCCCGAGGGCTACTCCAAGGAGCACCTCGTCGAGAAGTGGTTCCGCGATATCAAGGTGTACGACATCTTCGAAGGGACCGGGCAGATACAACGGGTGGTCATCAGCCGCAAGATCCTAGGGAGGTTGGACTAGATGGCATCACTGGACGGCAAGGTAGCGATCGTCACGGGGGCCGGCCGCGGTATCGGCCGCGAGCACGCGCTCGCGCTGGCGGCCGCCGGCGCCAAGATCGTCGTGAACGACCTCGGCGGCTCGGCGCACGGGGAAGGCTCCGACACGACCCCGGCTCAGTCGGTCGCCGACGAGATCAAGGCCGCGGGAGGTGAAGCAACCGCGAACTACGACAACGTCGCCGATTTTCAGGGCGCCGAGAACATGGTCAAGCAGGCGATCAACGATTTCGGCGGCCTCGACATCCTCGTCAACAATGCCGGCATCCTGCGCGACCG
>JBOGWY010000346.1:0-10791 GCA_050694015.1 Actinomycetota bacterium
GGTCTGGGGGGACGGTAGCGAAGCTTGCGAGCGGGTCCCCCCGGGTTCCGCAGCACAAGTAGCGCTTCAGCGCACCTTGTGCGAGGAGGAAACGAATAGGAGCCCTCATCCGATACCTGGTCGTCGTCGACGGCGAGCACTATCCACCGGTCGTAGAGGCGGCTCTCGCCGATCTCGCGACGGCCGGTCACGACGTCGCCGCGGCCGTGCTCGTCGGGGGCCGCGAGAAGCTCCCCGCCGAAGGTGTCGAGGCCTACGGCGATGTCGAGGTCCGTACCGGCGAGAGCGCGCGGGACGTGCTCGACGAGGCGATCCTCGATCTCGAGCCCGAAGCGGTCCTCGACTACTCCGACGAGCCCGTTCTGGATTACCGGCGCCGTCATCAACTCGCCGCGGTTGCCTTGGTTAGGGGAGTTCCCTACGAGGGGGCGGACTTCCGCTTCGCTCCTCCGCCGCGGCCGCGCGTCTGCGAGCACCCATCGCTCGCGGTTATCGGGACGGGCAAGCGCACCGGCAAGACCGCGATAGCGGGGTTCTCGGCGCGCGCTCTCGTCGAGGGCGGGCATAAGCCGGTCATCGTCGCGATGGGCCGGGGCGGCCCCCCGGAACCTCAGGTGTTGCGCGGCGACGAGATCGAGCTCACGCCCGCCGATCTCCTCGAGCTTGCCGCGTCCGGGAAGCATGCGGCGTCGGATTACGTTGAAGATGCATTGCTGGGGCGCGTTCCCACCGTCGGTTGTCGCCGCTGCGGCGGGGGATTGGCGGGCGGCGTCGACGTTTCGAACGTGGCTGACGGTGTAAGGATCGCGAACGATCTGCCCGGCGACATCATCCTGCTCGAGGGTTCCGGTTCCGCCATCCCGCCGATCCACGCGGACGTCACCGGACTCATCGTTCCGGCATCGATCCCGCTCGAATACCTAAGCGGATACATGGGCCCATACCGGCTCTTGCTATCCGATTTCGCGGTCGTTACTATGTGCGAGGAACCTTTCGGTTCCCCCTCCCAGATCTCCGCGATCACTTCCGAGATTCAAACCGCTTTCCGTTCCAGTAGAGGAAAGGGAGTTCCACAAGAGGAAATCCGGGTCGTACGCACGGTGTTCCGGCCGTCCCCCACACAGCCGGTCAAGGGCAAGAAAGCGTTCGTGGCGACCACCGCTCCGAAAGATGCCGCGGACGGCATCACGAAACATCTCGAATCCGAGCACGGGTGTGAGGTTGTGGGGATCAGCCATTCGCTCTCCGATAGGGGACGACTGGAGAAGGAGATAGCCAACATCGCGGATACCGCAGACGTGCTTCTGGTCGAGATAAAGGCCGCAGGCATAGACGTCGCCACCAAGAAGGCCACGGATGAGGGCCTAGAGGTCATCTATATGGACAACGTCCCGCACTCGATCGACGACGTGGACACGGCCGCCCTCGTGCAGTGGGCCGGCGACCTCGCGCGGGAGCGGTTCGAGAGCCGATGACCGAGAAACGACGCCTCCACGTCTTCATCAGTGACCGCGAGCATGGGCTCCCGTACTCGAAGGGGCTCCTGGCGTCGTCGTTGATGGTTACCGGACTGGGCCCGGTCAAGTCGTACCGGGTCGCCAACCGGGTCGAGGAGGAGCTGAGGACCCAGGACGAGGCCTCCGTGACTCCCGATCAGCTCCGCGACATCACGATCCGCCATCTCCGAGAGGAAGCCGGCGACAAGTACGCCGAGGCGTTCATCAAATGGCAGTCGGTCGCCGAGCTCAACATCCCGCTGATCATCCTGATCGGAGGTCCCACCGGTGCCGGTAAGTCGACGATCGCGACGCAGCTGGCGACGCGGCTCGGCATCACCAGGGTCGTCTCGACCGATGCGGTGCGCGAGGTCCTCCGGAGCGCGTTCACCCCAGAGATGTTCCCGACGCTGTACGCGTCGTCGTTCGAAGCCGACAAGGCGGTACGTCAACCGATCCCGCACTCGGGCGACCGGCTCATCATCGGGTTCCGCGAACAGGCCGCGGCGGTCGCGGTCGGGGCGCAAGCGCTGATCGATCGAGCGATCGCCGAGGGCACCGACATGATCCTGGAGGGCGCGCATCTCGTGCCCGGCTTCCTCGAGAGCATCGACACCGACCAAGCCGTCATCGTGCCGTTGCTCGTGACGGTCGAGGACGAGGAGCTGCACCGCAGTCACTTCTATCGCCGCGGCCGCGACACGGGTCGTCGCGACGGAGACCGGTACTTGAACGCGTTCAAGAAGATCCGCAAGATACAGAAGTACATGACGTCGTCCGCGCTGATGCGCGGCGTTCCCGTTGTCGAGCACGTCGATCTCGACAACTCGTTGTCGGAGATCATCGATCACGTCATAACTCGTGCTCTCGAAGCAGTGGAGCGCGGCGCTTCCGTCGGCGGCGGCCGCGAACAGGAGCTTCTCGGGCAGGCCGTAGAGGCGATCGGCCGCGAGCGCCAGCACGCGAACGGGAAAGATCAGAAGAAGAGCGAGAAGGAAGGGAGCATCACCAGTGAAGTTGTTTCTTGACACCGCGAACCTCGACGAGATCAGAGAAGGCGTGAGGTGGGGCGTCCTGCGCGGCGTCACGACCAACCCGACGCTCGTGGCCAAAGAGGAGGCCGACTTCCTTCCACTGGTCAAAGAGATCTGCTCGATCGTGGACGGCGACGTGTCGATCGAGACCGTCGGTGACGACACCGACTCGCTGATCCGTCAGGGACACGAGATCCGCGAGATCGCCGACAACGCGATCGTCAAGGTCGCGCTGACGCCGAACGGACTCGCCGCGGCCCGCTCACTGTCGGACGCCGGCATCAAGGTCAACGTCACGCTGTGTTTCACCGCCGCCCAGGCCGTTCTGGCCGCCGAGGCGGGTGCGTACATCGTGTCCCCGTTTTTGGGTAGGCTTGACGACATCGCAACGGACAGCATGCGATCGCTGTCGGACATCTGCGAGATCTATGCGATCCAGGGGTACGAGACCCAGGTACTCGCGGCGAGCCTCCGCCATCCGATCCACGTCGTCGAGGCGGCTCGGTTGGGAGCGGACATCGCGACGATGCCGTTCAAAGTTTTCACGTCCCTGGTGAAGCATCCCCTGACCGACGCGGGGCACAAGAGGTTCACAGATGACTGGGAAGCGGCGAAGCCACACCTAGGCGAGCTACTTCCCTCGATGCAAGAAAGTTAGAGAGGAACAGCATGGCAGCACAGGATCGCTCGGCACTCGAAACCAAGGCAGTGCCCGAGCTCAAAGAGATAGCGAAATCACTCGACCTCAAGGTCGCCGGCCTGAAGAAGGCCGAGATCATCGATGCGATCGCGAACGGCGGGCGCAAGTCCGCCCCCGCGAAGACCGAGGCGCCCAAGCGCGAGAAGGCTCCCGCGCCTCCGGCCGACACGAACGGCGCGAGCGAGACGCCGTCGGGCGAAGCTCCGGCACCACACCCGGCGCGCGACGAGACCGCTCACGACGATCGCGATCATCGTCAGGACGACCGCCGTCAGCAGCGGCGCCCGCAAGGGGGCCGCGACAACCGGCCGCGTCAGCGCGAGAAGGCCGAGCCGCGCGAGGGTCGCGGCCGTCGCCGTCGCCGCAACCGCGGTGGGGGCCAGGGAGGCGGCGTCCCGCACTACATGCGCGACGACCGCTACGACGAAGAGGTCGAGGACGACCCGAACGCAGAGGTTCGCACCGGCATCCTGGACCTGCTGCCCGAGGGCTACGGGTTCCTCCGTACCTCCGGCTACCTTCCCGGTGACAAGGATGTGTACGTGTCGGTGTCGCAGGTGCGTCGTATGCACCTCCGCAAGGGCGACGAGATCACCGGTTCGGTCCGCTCGCCGAAGGAGTCCGAGAAGTACCAGGCGCTGCTCAAGGTGCACTCGATCAACGGTACGGAGCCGGAGCTCGCGCAGCGCCGCCCGCGCTTCGCCGACCTGACTCCTCTGTATCCGCAGGACCGCATGACGCTCGAGCACCACGATGACCCCCGTCACATCACGCCGCGCATCGTCGACCTGATCGCTCCGATCGGTAAGGGCCAGCGCGGGATGATCGTCAGCCCGCCGAAGGCGGGGAAGACGACGGTCATGAAGGAGATCGCCAACGCGGTCCGGGCCAACAACCCCGAGGTGCACCTGATCGTGCTCCTCGTCGACGAGCGCCCCGAAGAGGTCACCGACATGCAGCGCTCCGTCGACGCCGAGGTCATCTACTCGACCTTCGACCGTCCCTCCGACGACCACATCCAGGTCACCGAGCTCACGCTCGAGCGCAGCAAGCGACTCGTCGAGATGGGCAAGGACGTGATGATCCTCCTTGACGGCATCACGCGGCTGTCGCGTGCCTACAACCTTGCGACGCCGGCGTCCGGGCGCATCCTGTCCGGTGGTGTCGACTCGACCGCCCTCTACCCGCCTAAGCGTTTCTTCGGTGCGGCCCGCAACATCGAGGAGGGCGGGTCGCTGACGATCCTCGCCACCGCCCTGGTCGAGACGGGGTCGCGCATGGACGAGGTCATCTTCGAGGAGTTCAAGGGGACCGGTAACTGGGAACTCAGGCTCGATCGCAAACTCTCGGAGAAGCGGATCTTCCCGGCCATCGACATCCAGGCATCGGGCACCCGTAAGGAGGAGCTGCTCCTGACTCCCGAGGAGCTCCAGCTCGTGTGGCGCCTGCGCCGGGTACTCCACGCGCTCGCCGACGGCGGAGCTCTCGAGCTGCTCGTCGACAAGATGAAGGCGACCCAGGGCAACGCCCAGTTCCTCCGCGAGATCTCCAAGGCCCCCGTCAAGGGGGAATAGGAGGGGGCTTGGGGGAACCAGTGAGGCCGCTTGCGGCCGGGGTTCCCCCAAAACCGGAGGACATGGGCACCTTCAGGTGGCCATGTGTGTAGGTGGAAAAGGAATAGGGGCTAACCGGCATTGTTCTTGGGTTTGGGGTTGCCGGAGTGGCTGACTATCATCTTTCTGGTCGGCGGCCTGTGGCTGACCTTCAAGATGATGGCCCGGGCGTCGGTCGCGTACGAGCGAGCCCGTCGGGCCAGGGAACAACGAGAGCAGCAAGAAGAGGAAGAGGGCAAAGCATGAAGCAAGACATCCATCCCGAATACATGGAGACGCTGGTCACGTGCTCGTGCGGGAACACCTTCACGACCCGCTCGGTGAAGAAGGAACTGCACGTCGAGCTCTGCAACCAGTGCCATCCGTTCTACACGGGCAAGCAGAAGCTGGTCGACACCGGTGGTCGCGTCGAGCGGTTCCAGAAGAAGTACGCCGGCCGGTCGCAGACCAAGCGCACCGCAAAGGCTCCGGAAGCCGAGCAGGCTCCCGACAACACCGGATCGTCCTCCGAGCCCGCGACAAAATAGGTGCCCTAAGTGGCCGAGCAGGCCGCGTCTCGCCCGCGCCCTTCTATCGGAGGGCAAGCCGTCCTAGAGGGCGTGATGATGCGCGGCCCGGCATCGTGGTCGGTCGCCTGCCGTAAGCCCGACCAGACGATCGCGGTCGTCCGCAATCCGCTCCCGACGCTCGCGGAGCGACACAAGTGGTTGAAGTGGCCGCTGATCCGCGGCTGCTTAGTCCTCGGCGAGTCGCTCGCTATCGGGATCAAGGCGCTCATGATCTCGGCGAACCACGCGCTCGACGAGGAGGAGCAACTTTCCGACAAGCAACTCGGATGGTCGCTCGGGGTCGCGATGCTTCTGTTCATGGCGGTCTTCACGGCGCTGCCGCTCTTCGCGACGTCGTTGGTCGAGCGTGTGTCGGGCTCCGATCTTTCGGTCGAACGACCGCTGCTGTTCAACGTGATCGAGGGCACGATCCGCCTATCGATCTTCGTCGGTTATCTCGCCATCATCGGAACGTTCAAGGACATCCGGCGCGTCTTCGAGTATCACGGCGCGGAGCACAAGACGATCTACGCGTACGAGAACGGCGACCCGCTCGATCCTGCCGAGATCGATCGCAAGTACCCGACGCTGCATGTGCGGTGCGGGACGAACTTCCTATTCATCGTCCTGTTCCTCACGATCGTGGCCCACTTCATCATCGATCTCTTCGTCCAGGGGCCGCTGGTGCCGCGTCTCGCGATCAGGCTCGGCGCGATCCCGGTGTTGGCCGGCATCTCGTACGAGGCGATCAAGCTCGCGTCCCGCAACGAGGAGTCGCTCTTCTTCCGCATCTCGATGCTCCCGGGTCTCGCGCTGCAACGGATCACCACGAAGCCGCCGTCCCTCGACCAGATCGAGGTAGCGATCGCCGCGATGCAAGCGGTGGCCAAAGATATCGAGGAGCCGGGCCCCGGAACCGAACAGGCGCCCGAAGCTCCCGTCGCTTGAGGGGGCCGCGATGAAACTGCCCCAGGACCGTCTCGACGAGATGGAGACACGTTTCAAGGATGTCGAGAGCGCGCTCGCGACTGCGTCGAGCCAAAACGACATCAGGAGCCTCGGCAAGGAGCACGCTGAGTTGAGGCCCGTGGTCGAAGCGTGGCGCACCTACAAGGACGCGCGCGCCGACCTGCAGGAGGCGAAGTCGATGCTCGCCGACGCCACGGGCGATGAGCGCGTCTACATCGAGGACGAGATCAGGATGCAACAGGCGACGCTCGATCGTCTCGAGAAGGAGATCGCCGAAGCGCTGATCCCGAAGGATCCGAACGACGAGCGCAACGTGATCATGGAGATCCGAGCCGGGGCCGGGGGCGACGAGGCCGGGCTGTTCGCCAACGAGCTGTACCGGATGTACTCGCGTTTCGCCGAGAACCACCGCTGGAAGACCGAAGAGCTGTCCTCCAACGAGAGCGGCGTCGGCGGCATCAAGGAAGCGATCTTCGCGGTGAAGGGCAAGGGGGCATGGTCGCGGCTCAAGCACGAGGGCGGCGTCCACCGCGTGCAGCGCGTTCCGGTCACGGAGTCGAGCGGGCGCATCCACACCTCGGCCGCAGCCGTGCTCGTCCTTCCCGAGGCCGAAGACGTCGACGTCGAGATCGACCCGAGCGATCTGCGCATCGACGTCTACCGCTCGAGCGGCCCCGGCGGCCAAAGCGTCAACACCACCGACTCCGCGGTCCGCATCACACACCTGCCGACGGGTGAGGTCGTGTCGTGCCAGGACGAGAAGTCACAGCTCCAGAACAAGGAGAAGGCGCTGCGTATCCTGCGGGCGCGGCTGTTGCAACTCGAACAGGAGAAGCAGCAGGCGGAGCAGGCGGCAGAACGGAAGTTGCAGGTGCGCACCGCCGATCGCAGCGAGCGTATCCGCACCTATAACTTCGCCGAGAACCGCGTCACCGATCATCGCATCGGCTACACGGTGCACCGGCTCGGCGAGATCCTCGAAGGCGATCTCGACGACCTGATCGACGCCCTCGTCTTGAACGAGCGGAAGGCCACGCTCGGAGAGGGCGAGTAACGGCCACGCAACAAACGCGCCGCCGCGTGGAGGAGATCCTGCGTTCCGGAGGGATCGAGAACGCAACTCAGGAGGCGCGCTGGCTCGCGGAGGCCGCCGACGCAGACAGTGACGCGATCGCACTCGCCGAACGTCGCATCGCGGGGGAACCGCTTCAGTACCTCACCGGGATCGCCGGGTTCCGCCGGCTCGAGCTCGACGTCGGCCCGGGCGCGCTGATACCGCGGCCGGAGACGGAGATGGTGGCGGAGCGCGCGATGGAGCTGCTCGCGCGCGACGGAACCTTGATCGACATCGGCACCGGCTCCGGCGCGATCGCGCTCTCGGTCGCAGACGAACGCCCGGACGCGCGCGTCCTCGCCACCGATGTCTCGGCCGAGGCGCTCGAGTGGGCGCGTCGCAACCGCGACAAACTGGGTCTCGACGTCGAGCTCGTGCGAGGCAGTCTGTTCGAGAACGTCCCGGACGAGACCCGCCGGCATGTCGATGTGGTCGTGTCCAACCCGCCCTACGTGTCGCAGCCGGAGAAGGTCACGCTTCCGCTCGACGTCCTGGAGCACGAACCGCATGTGGCCCTGTTCGCGGGCAGCACCGGGCTCGAGATCATCCACCCGCTCGTCGAAGAGGCGCGGTCGTGGCTGCGAAGCGACGGCTGGATCGTCCTCGAGATCGCCCCGTGGCTCGCTGAGGAGGTGACCGGAGTGCTCCGCTCGCTCGACTACTCCGACGTCGGCGTGCGCAGGGACCTCGTGGGGCGCGACCGGATCGTCGAGGGCCGCATCCTGTGAGGTCCGATATCGACACGGTGGTCGCTGCCGTCGAGGGCGGCGCGGTGGTCGCTATCCCCACGGAGACGGTGTACGGGCTCGGCGCCGCGGCGCGTTACTCGACGGCGGTCGACGCGATCTTCGAGCTCAAGGGCCGCGACCGTTCCAAGGCCCTGCCGGTACTGGCCGCGACGCTGGAAGCGCTACGTGACGTCGTGATCTTCGACGAACGCGCCGAACGCGTCGCCCGGCGTTTCTGGCCCGGCCCCCTCACGTTGGTCCTGCCGCGTGCCGCGTCGTTCGACGTCGATGTCGGCGGGGACGACGGCGACACGATCGCGGTACGCGTCCCGGGCCACGACGTCGCGCTCGCGCTACTGCGTCGAACCGGCCCGCTCGCGGTGACGAGCGCGAACCAGTCGGGGGATGATCCCGCCACGACGGTCGACGACGTGCGCGCGATCTTCGGGGATGCGGTGGCCGCGTACCTGGATGCGGGCCGCTGCGAGGGATCGCCGTCGACCGTGATCTCGCTGGTGGGGGAGCCGCGTGTGCTGCGCGTCGGCGATCTCGACCCGGCCGTCGTCGTCGCCGATGCTCTAGCCTCGTGGCGCTCATGAAGATCCATTTCGTCTGTACCGGGAACCTGTGCCGCTCGCCGATGGCGGAGGCGCTGCTCCGTCACGCGCTCCAGGAACGCGGCTGCACCGATATCGAGGTGTCCTCGAGTGGGACATGGGCCTATTACGGGCGCCCTGCCACGCAGGAGGCGATCGACGCCGTTGCGGCGCGTGGTGGGATCCTGACCGAACATCTGTCCCGTCCGGTCGATCATCATGAGATCGACGAGGCGGATCTAGTGATCGCGATGACCAGCGTTCACGTCCGCGAGCTGCTCAACCTCGTCCCGCAGGTGGCAGACAAGCTCGTGATGATGAAGGAGATCAAGGAGATCGTCCCGGAAGCCTTTCCTGCGGAGGCGACGCGCGAGCAGAAGCTCAACTCGTTGCTGAAGGGCAAGCGACCGCGACGTCGCCGCGCCCTCGACGTCGACGACCCGATGGGGATGCCGTTCGGTGCCTACGAACGCGCGGTAGGAGAGCTCCAGGACGGCATCGACACCCTGGTCAAACTTCTCTGTGACTGACGGCTCCACCTGCGTTAGCCGATCAACTCAGCATCCGTGTCAGGAAGTCGTCGACGAGCTTGGCCGCTTCTTCGATCGCCGCATCCGATTGATCGCTACGCGCGATGACCATCGCCATCTCCACGAGCATCCCGAAGTACACATGCGCCAACAGATCGAGACGTTCGGTCGGGATCGCGTCGCCGGCCGCCCCGGACAGAGCGGTTCTGATGATGCCTAGGAAATGCTTCTCGTCGATCTCGCGCCAGCGCTGCCATCCCAGCACGGCGGGCGCGTCGATCAAGGTGATCTGGCGCACGACCGGATCGCGCACGCGGTGGAGCCACGCGCGTGCGCCGGCCTTGATCATCCCGAGCGCGTCCGACGCGCCCCTCGCCTCCTCGGCGATCTCGCGGGCCACGCGGTCCTGCGCGAGCTCGTAGACCGCTTCGAAGAGGCTCTCCTTGCTGGCGAAATGGTGATAGAGCGCGCCACGGCTGACGCCCGCCTCCTTCAGGACGGTCTCGATCGAGGTGCCGTCGTAGCCGCGCTCCGCGAATAGCCGGGTCGCCACCTCCAAAAGGTGGTCGCGGGTCGCCTGCGCCTGTTCGGTTCGCATAGTCACCCCATTTTGACAGACCGGCAGTCGGTATGTAAGCATCCTCACCAGTCCGACCGACCGACGGTCGGCTGCCGGGAGGTGGGGCATGGACATCGATGAGTACGTGGCGGCGAAGCGCACCGTGCGGCTCCCCCAGGGGGACGTCGCCTACGCCGAGTTCGGCGAGGGGCCCGCGGCCCTGTTCGTACACGGCGTGTTCCTGAACGGGCTCCTGTGGCGCAAGGCGATCGACGGACTGCGATCGGAGCGACGTTGCATCGCGATCGATCTGCCCGCGCACGGAGATACGCACGCCGACCTTGGCGAGGGTTTCTCGCTCGAGGCCCACGCGGCGCTGCTTGCAGACTTCCTGGACGAGATCGGGATAGACGCGATCGACCTGATCGGCAACGACACCGGTGGAGCGATCTGCCAGGTATTCGCGGTGCGCTTCCCGGCCCGGGTCCGCACGCTCACGCTCACGAACTGCGACGTCGACCAGAACTTCCCTCCAGAAGCCTTCACTCCGAGCATCGAGCTCGCCCAGCAAGGGGAACTGGCGCCCGTGCTGGCGCAGCTCGCAACGGACATCGAATTGGCTCGTTCCGACGTCGGCTTCGGCGTCGGTTATCAGCACTCGGAGGCGCTCACCGAGGAGGTCGTGGACAGCTTCCTCGGTCGCTACGCCGATCCCGAAGCAGGACGTGAGATCGAGCGCCGCGTGGCCGCGGTCGCGGGCGAGGACCTCAGCGTGATAACCCCGCAGATGCGCGCGCTGACGATCCCAACTCTCGTCGTGTGGGGCACGAACGACCAGTTCTTCGCGCTCGACTGGGCGTACTGGTTGCGGGATAACGTGCCGGGCGTGACGAAGGTCGTGGAG
>JBOGWY010000347.1:0-24768 GCA_050694015.1 Actinomycetota bacterium
GCGGCCCCAGCTCAGGCCCCTGCGGCAACCGCCACGCAACTCGCGCCCGAGGCGCGTCCCCCCGGCGTCACGCACGGCACCGCCAGCGGTAATCGTCTACGGCCCGAAGACGCCGTCGGCACCGAAACGCAGTTCGACGCGCAGCAGGCCGTCTACCGGCGTCGCAAGATGATCGACGAACTCGTCGCGACCGGTGTGCCCACGGTCACTGCGGTCGAATCCAACCGTGCACGCTCATCATCGCCTCTGGCACTGCTGATCTACATCGTTATCTTCGCCCTGGCGGTCGGGTTCCTGGTGGGCAACAAGGATTCGCTCGCCGGCGGCGAGGAAGGCGGCGGCGAAACGACGACCGAGGAGCCGGGCGGTGGGGGTGGCGGCAACACGATCGCGGCGTCCGACGTCCAGTTCGACACCGACACGCTCGAGTTCACCGCCGGCGAAGAGAGCGAGCTCGAGTTCGTCAACGAGGATTCGGTGCCGCACAACTTCTCGATCTACCAGGAGGAAGGCGGCGAGAACCTCTTCGAGGGCGAGGTCATCAGCGGGGGTGCCAGCACGACCTACACGATCCCGTCGCTGGAAGCCGGGACGTTGTACTTCCAGTGCGATCTCCACCCGAGCATGAACGGCGAGGTCACGGTCAAGTAACCGTTTCCCGATCGCGCCGAACTCCTCAGTCGGGCTTGAGGTCGCGGGATGTGGGCAGTAGTCGTAGGATGGTTACGAGCTTGTGAAGATTTTCACAAGCTCCCGGTGACCGCCTGAGCGGCCGCTTCAACTCGACGAGTACGGAGGTCGCGGCTGATGCCCACGGAGTTCGACGTCGCCGTCGTCGGCGGCGGACCGTCCGGCTCGGCGACGGCTCATTACCTCGCATCGAAGGGCCATTCCGTCCTCGTGTGCGAGAAGAAGACGTTCCCCCGAGAGAAGACCTGTGGCGACGGGCTCACGCCGCGCGCCGTGAAGGTCCTCGACGAGATGGGCCTCGGCGGCGAGCTGCAGAGCTGGGAACGCGTCGCCGGGCTGCGCGTCCATGCGGCCGGGCGCACGCTGGAGCTCCCGTTCCCCGAACTCGACGACTGGTGCGATTACGGCCTCGTGAAACCGCGCAAGGACCTGGATCAGATCGTGCTCGACAACGCGGAGGCCGCGGGCGCCAAGGTCGTCTACGGCATGCACGCGAAGGAACCCGTCTTCGACAAGGGGCAGCTCGTCGGGTTCACGGCCAAGCTCGACGGCCAGAACGAAGAGGTGCGCGCGAAGTTCACGGTATGTGCCGAGGGGGCCGCGACGAAGTTCGCACGCTCGCTGGGACGGACGCGCAACGTCGATTACCCGATGGGCTTCGCGATCCGTCAGTACTTCAAATCACCGATGCAGAGCTCGGGATGGTTCGAGGCGTACCTCGAGGTTCGTTCGAAGGGTCCGGAGCAGTTACCGGGCTACGGCTGGGTGTTCCCCGTCGGTGACGGCACGGTCAACGTCGGGGTCGGCCTTCTCTCGACGTTCGGCGGATGGCGCGACGTGAACCTCCATCATCTTCAGGACGCCTTCATCTCGGGCCTTCCTCCGGAGTGGGAGATCAACGCGGGCACGATCGTGTCGAAGCCGCGCGCCGGACGCCTGTTCATGGGCGGGAGCGTGTGGCCCCCGCACGGGCCCGGCTTCGTCCTCGTCGGTGACGCTGCGGGGATGGTCAATCCTTGTAACGGCGAAGGCATCGCGTACGGATACGAGACCGGTCGGATCGCGGGGCGTCACATCGATCACGCGTTGAGCAACGGATCTGGGGTATCGCTCGACGCGTATACGACGGAACTCGAGACGACCTACGGTCCGTACTACCGGCTCGGGCGCAAGTTCGTGAAGAGGATCGGGAACCCGGTCCTCATGGAGCGCCTCGTGTCGATGGGCATGCGTTCGAAGCGCGTAATGATGCTCGCGCTCACGATCCTCGCCAACCTCGAAGACCCCGATGCCAGGAACATCGAGCAGAAGGGACTGCGGATGATGAAGAAGCTGGCGGAGCTGCGCTCGTGACGCTGCCCGCTTACCTCCCGATCCTCTTCCTCGTGATCCTGTCGACCATCTTCGCCGTCGCATCGATGGTCGTGGCGTCGAAGTTGTCGCCCCGGCGCTGGACGCCGGCGAAGCTGCAGCCGTACGAGTCCGGGATCGTGCCGGAGAAGGACATCGAACGCGAGAAGTTCCCGGTCAAGTTCTACGTCGTGGCGATGCTGTTCATCATCTTCGACATCGAGACCGTCTTCATGTACCCGTGGGCCGTCGCGTACAAGGACCTGAAGCTGTTCGGCCTGTTCGAGATGGGTGTGTTCATCGCGATCCTCCTCGCCGCGTACGTGTACATCTGGAAGAGAGGAGCCCTCGATTGGGCGGAGTGAGTGACGTCATGGGTCAGAACTTCATGACGGCGCAGCTCGACAAGCTCGTGAACTGGGCGCGCAAGTCGTCGCTGTGGCCGGCAACCTTCGGCCTCGCGTGCTGCGCGATCGAGATGATGGCCTCGACGATGCCGCGACACGATCTCGCGCGTTTCGGCATGGAGGCGTTCCGAGCATCGCCCCGGCAGGCCGATCTCCTGATCGTGGCCGGTCGTCTGTCGCAGAAGATGGCTCCGGTCTTCCGTCAGGTGTACGACCAGATGACCGAGCCGAAGTGGGTCATCTCGATGGGCGCGTGTGCGTCCAGCGGCGGTGTCTTCAACAACTACGCGCTGGTACAGGGCGTCGACCAGATCGTTCCGGTCGACATCTACGTGCCCGGCTGCCCTCCGCGCCCCGAGATGTTGATCGACGGGATCATGCTCCTCCACGAGAAGATCAAGCGCGGCGAATATTCGGCAGGGCGGGTATCGGCGTAGTGAAGTTGGACTACCTGAACGCGGGCGAGTGGGGCGAGCGCGCCGGCGCGCTCGCCGGCGAAGGCTGGTCCTTCATCGACCTCACCGCGATCGATCGCAGCAGCCTGGCGTTCCCGGGGGCCGAGCAGGAACCGCGCTTCCTCGTTGTGGCGCAACTGCTGAACCGGGCGAAGGGCGAGCGGCAGACGATCCGCATCGCGGCGGGAGGCGACCCGCCGGCCGTGCCGTCGGTGACGGGCGTGTGGCCCGGGGCGAACTTCTTCGAGCGTGAGATCTACGACTTATTCGGGGTCCACTTCGACGGTCATCCCGACCTGAAGCGGATCATGCTTCCCGACGAGTGGGAGGGTCACCCGCTGCGCAAGAACTACGGCGTCGGCAAGGTCGCCGTCGAGTACCTGCCCCAACCGTTCATCCAGATCGACTCGCCGGGACAGAGCACCTCCCAGGACGGATCCGGTGTGGAGGTCGATCGTCTCGGGCAGGTCGCGCGCGAACCGCGCGACACGGCGCCGGAGGAAACCAGATGACCGACACGGCCGCGATCATCCAGTCCCTCGAGGAGAAGGGTCACGGTGCGTACGTCGAGAACTTCGATGCGGACGACGGACGCATGGTCATCAACATGGGGCCCGTCCACCCCGCGACGCACGGGGTCCTGCGTCTCCTGCTCGAGCTCGACGGCGAGACCGTCCTCCGTTGCGAACCGATCATCGGCTACCTCCACACCGGCATGGAGAAGGAGTGCGAGGACCAGAACTGGCGCGGTGCGGTGACGATCGTGACGCGGATGGACTACCTCGCGCAGTTCTTCAACGAGCAGGTCTACTCGATGGCGGTCGAGAAGCTGCTCGGGATCGAGGTGCCCCCGCGCGGCAAGTACATCCGCACCCTGATGGCCGAGGTCAACCGTCTCAACTCGCATCTCGTGTGGTTCGGGACGCAAGCGCTCGACATGGGTGCGATGTCGGGGATGTTCTACGGCTTCCGTGAGCGCGAGATCACGTTGGACTGGTTCGAGATGGTGACCGGGCTCCGTATGAACAACGGCTACATCATCCCCGGGGGCGTGTGGGAGGACCTTCCCGACGGATGGGATCGCGTGCTGCGCGGGATCACCGACACGTTCGTCGGTCGCATCGATGAATACGAAGATCTGCTGTCGGAGAATCCGATCTTCCTCGAACGCACCCGCGGGATCGGAGTCATCTCCGCGGAGCGCGGGGACGCGCTCGGGGCGAGTGGGCCGATCCTGCGTGCGAGCGGGGTCGACTGGGACATCCGTCGCGACCAGCCTTACGAGGCTTACGGCGATGTCGACTTCGACGTCCCCGTAGCGACCGACGGCGACGTCTACGCGCGCTACAAGGTGCGGATGGAGGAGATGCGTCAGTCGGTACGCATCATCAAGCAACTCGTCGAGAAGATGCCGGGCGGCGACTACAAGAACATGGACCCGAAGTTGATGCCGCCGTCGCGGCGCGAGCTGAACCGTTCGATGGAGGCCGTGATCCATCACTTCAAGCTGATGACGCAGGGTTACACGGTCCCGCCGGGCGAGGTCTACACCTACGTCGAGTCGCCGCGCGGCGAGCTCGGCTGCTACCTCGTGTCGGACGGCGGAACATCGCCGTACCGCTGCCACGTCAGTGAGCCGTCGTTCCGCAACATCCAGACCCTCCCGGCGATGGTCGAAGGTGGCCTTCTCGCCGACCTGATCGCGTCGATCGCATCCACCGACCCGGTTTTGGGAGGCATCGACAGATGACCGATGCCTCCCAAAATCCCCGCCCGCCCGAGCATCGATCGCTGATGGGAGTTCTGTCGGACGCGCAGCGGCGCGACGCCGCAGCCATCGTGGCCAAGTATCCCAACCGGCGGTCGGCGGTGCTTCCGCTGCTGTTCCTGGTCCAGTCTGTCGAGGGATACGTCACCGATGAGGGCATGCGTGAGATCGCCGACATCCTCGGCCTCACGCCGGCGCAGGTCCTCGCATCGGCCAGCTTTTACACGATGTTCAAGAAGAAGCCCCAGGGGACCTATCTCATCTCGGTGTGTCGCAACATCACGTGCTCGCACCTCGGCGCGCAGAAGGTCATCAGGGCGCTGGAGGAGCGTCTGGGCGTCGACGTTGGTGGGATGACGCCCGACGGCAAGTTCTCGCTCGAATCCGCAGAGTGTCTCGCGACGTGCGACGGGGCACCGAGCATGCAGGTCAACTACGAGGACTTCTACAAGTTGTCTCCCGAAGAGGCCGTCGAGCTCGTCGACAAGCTCGAACGAGGAGAAGAGGTGCGCAGCGTTCGGGATCAGGTCGTCAAGACATCGAAGGAGATCGCGCACGAGACTGCGACCACCGGCGTGCGCCGTCTCGCCACGGAGATGGAGAGCATGCGCACGATCGGCGGCGAGAGCCCGCGCGAGGACACGAAGCCGGGGTTCCGCCCGCCGTTGCACGGGGACGACGACTGATGGCGCCGATCGTTAAGGAACAGCGGATCGTGACGCGCCGCCTGCGCGAGTTCAAAGCGGACTCGTGGACGATCGAGCGCGTCCTCGAAGACGACGGGTATGCCGCGGCGCGCAAGGCGGTTACTCAGATGACACCGGACGAGCTGGTCGAGTTCGTCAAGAACTCGGGATTGCGCGGACGCGGCGGTGCCGGGTTCCCGACCGGAGTGAAGTGGTCGTTCGTGCCGAAGGACATCCTCCCGAAGTACGTCGTGATCAACCACGACGAAGGGGAGCCGGGCACGTTCAAGGACCGCGAGATCGCCGAGATGGATCCGCACGGTGTGATCGAGGGCATCACGATCGCCGCGTGGGCCAACCAGGCGAACAAGGCGTTCATCTATTGCCGCGGCGAGTTCGCCCATGGATCGCGGCGGCTCGAAACGGCGATCTCGGAGGCCTACGAGCGGGGTTTCCTCGGCACGGGGATCTTCGGGTCCGACTTCGACCTCGACATCATCTTGCACAGGGGTGCCGGCGCTTACATCTGCGGTGAGGAGTCCGCTCTACTCGATTCCCTCGAGGGCTACCGCGGCCAGCCGCGTCTGCGTCCTCCGTTCCCCGCGGTCAAGGGCCTCTACGGGCAGCCGACGGTCATCAACAACACCGAGACCGTGGCGACGTTGCCGGCGATCATCAACAACGGCGCCGACTGGTACAAGCAGTGGGGTACCGAGCAGTCTCCGGGCACCAAGGTGATGTCGGTGTCCGGGCACGTCGTGCGCCCGGGCAACTACGAGATCCCTTTGGGGATGAAGCTGGGCGACCTGCTCAAGCTCGCCGGCGGGATGCGCGGCGGCGCCAAGGTCAAAGCCGTCATCCCCGGCGGCGCGAGCGCGCCGCTCGTGACAGACCTCAACGTCGCGATGGACTTCGAAGCTCTCAAGGAGGCCGGCACGATGCTCGGTTCCGGCGCGGTGGTGTTCATGGACACCTCTACATGCATGGTGCGCAACGCGCTGGTGACGACGCAGTTCTTCGAGCACGAGTCGTGCGGGAAGTGCACGCCGTGTCGCGAGGGGACGTGGTGGGCGGTCAAGGTGCTCGAGCGGATCGAGCACGGCGAGGGCCTCCAGGAAGACATGGACCTTCTTCTCGACATCGCCGACGGCATGGATGGGCGCGCGTTCTGCCCGCTCGGCGATGCTGCGTCGTGGGCGCTCCGTTCCAACGTCAAGCTGTTCCGCGACGAGTTCCAGCAGCACGTCGATGAGGCCGCCTGCCCGTTCGACGGCGAGCATCGGACACTTGTAGGGGCGCGGAGTGGGCTCGGGCTCGGCGAATCGGGAGTGGGACCGCAACCGTCCGCGGGGATCGCGACCGACGAGGCAGGCAGCTCATGAGCAACGGGAATGGCAAGGCGCCCGAGGCCGTAAACCTCGCTATCAACGGACAGCAGGTCGCGGCCGAGAAGGGGCGTCTGCTGATCGACGTCGCCGAGGAGATGGGGATCTTCATCCCGCGCTTCTGCTACCACCCCGGCATGAAGTCCGTGGCGGTCTGCCGCATGTGCCTCGTGCAGGTGGAGGGTCAGAAGAAGCTGCTTCCCGCGTGCGCGACACCGGTCGCCGAGGACATGAACGTCAACACCGTCGACGAACAGGCGGTGGATGCGCAGGAGGGGATGCTCGAGTTCCTGCTGATCAACCATCCGCTCGACTGCCCGATCTGCGACCGCGCCGGCGAGTGTCCGCTGCAGGATCAGACCTACCGCCACGGCCCGGGCAGCAGCCGCTACGTCGAACCGAAGCGCACCTACGAGAAGGCCCTCGAGATCTCCGATCTCGTGGTGCTCGATCGCGAACGGTGCGTGCTGTGCTGGCGGTGCGTGCGGTTCTCGGACGAGATCGCCGGCGATCAGTTCATCCAGCTCGTGGATCGGGGGCCGGGAACGCAGATCCTGACCTTCAGCGACGAGCCGTTCGACAGCTACTTCTCGGGTAACACGATCCAGATCTGCCCCGTCGGCGCACTTACGTCCAAGCCGTACCGCTTCGTGTCTCGCCCGTGGGACCTCGAGACGGCGCCGAGCGTGTGCACGTATTGCTCCGTCGGGTGCCCGATCAGCAACGAGGCCCGCGACGGCAAGGTCGTTCGCTGCCAGGCGATGCCCAACGAACACGTCAACGACTTCTGGAGTTGCGACAAGGGCCGCTTCGGCTACCACCACGTGTCCTCGAAGGAACGCCTGATGACGCCACTCGTGCGCGGCGAGAGCGATTCGTTCGAGTCGGTCGGGTGGGGGCAAGCATTCGACACGGTGGTAGAGAAGCTCAAGGATGCCGAGCGCGTTGGGTTCATCGCCGGCGGTCACCTCACCACGGAAGACGCCTTCGGCATCGCGCGCCTCGCCCGCGAAGTCATCAAGACGCCGCACATCGACTCGCGCATCCAGGATGCCGGCGCGCCTTACGAGACGGCGATGGAGATCTCCGGGGCCGCCGGCTCGAGCGCCACGATCGACGACCTACTCGATGCGAAGGCGATCGTCTGGGTGGGCGACGATCCCAAGGAGACGCTTCCGGTTCTGTATCTCAGGTTGCGCCGCGCGACGCTCGAACAGGGCGCCCGGATGTACGCGGTGTCCTCGCGCCGCATCTCGCTGGACTCATTCGCTACGGAGATCGTGCGCTGCGACGCCGGCGACGAAGCGGCTGCGGTCGCACGGTTGCGCGACGATCTCGCCACGGTCGACGGAAAGGTAGTCGTCGCATGGGGGCCGGTATCTCCCAACACCGACCACACCGCCGTGGCGCGCGCGGTCGTCGACCTCGCGAAAGCGACCGGTAACAAGCTTTTGGTCTGCCCCCCACATGCCGGATCGCAAGGTCTCATCGACATGGGCGTCCATCCAGCACTCGAGCCCGGCTACGTCCGGGCGAAGGAAGAAGGCAAGGACACCCGGGAGATCCTCGAAGCCGCCGCGAACGGTGAACTCGATGCACTCTTGATCTTCGGAGCCGACGTCATCAGGGACTTCCCCGACGCCGACCTCGCAACGCGCGCGCTGCAGTCGGGGGTCTTCACCATCGTGACCGAGCTGTTCCCGACCGAAACCGTGTCCCACGCCGACGTCGTGTTCCCCAGCGTCGCCTACGCCGAACGCGAAGGCACCTACACGAACCTCGAACGACGGCTACAGAAGCTAGAGAAGCTCCTCCCCGTTCCCGGCAGCACGCGCGAACCTTGGGAAGTCTGCAGCGGACTGGCCGTCGCGCTCGGCAACGACTGGGGCTGGCGCAACTTCGACGACGTCTGGAAAGACATCAAAGCAAAGGTCCCGACACACAAGGACGTCAAGCTCGAACGCCTTGGTCAAGACATCATCGATCCAAGAGAGCAAGATCAAAGCGGTTACGTAGGCGAATCGATCCAGTCCGCCGCCGCGATGTCGGGCCCCGCAGCCCGCTACCCCAAGGGCTACCGCCAAGGGGCCCCGTTCCAGACGGGCCAGAACTGGCCCCTCTCATGGGAGCTACGGGCCTTCGAAGCCCGCCAACGCCCCGGCTTCGTCCCGGATCTGCCCTCAAGCGAGGACGGAGATGAAGCATCGGAGGACACTGGGGTTCGCGTCCGCAGTGCTTCGTCTCCGTCCGCAGCGTCCCCCGAGCCGGGATCCTTCCGGCTACTAACGGGACGAATGATCTACGACGAGGGAGCCATGGTCTCGAAGAGCATGGCGCTCCGGAATCTCCAGAAGAAGCCCTTCGTCGAGATGAACGACGAAGACGTTAAGCGTCTCGGCCTCGCGGATGGTGACGAGGTCACGGTCAGCGCAAACGGGACCAGTGCAACTGTGACCGTCGTTATCGGCGACGTCGCCAAAGGCGCGGTGTTCGTTCCTTACGACCAGCGAGGACTCCGGGCGAACACGTTGATGGGTGGGGGGAACACGACTGTGACGGTGGCCAAGGGCTGATGTTCGACTTCATCTCGGCAGCCGTCGTTATCGCCGCGGCCAAGACGGTCGCGATCTTCCTCGTGCTGCTCGTGACGACCCTGCTCGTCATCTGGATGGAGCGCAAGGTGATCGCCGACATGCAGTCGCGCGTGGGGCCGAACCGGTGGGGGCCGTTCGGTCTGCTCCAGACACTCGCCGACGGCATCAAGCTCTTCTTCAAGGAGGACTTCCGCCCGAGCACGGCGGATCGATGGACGTACGCGCTCGCGCCGGTCATGGCGATGGTTCCGTCCTTCCTCGCGTTCGCCGTGGTGCCACTCGGCGATCGCGTCACGATCGCGGGCGAACGCATCAATTTCATCCTGAGCGACCTCAATATCGGTCTTCTGTTCTTCCTCGCGATGGGGTCGCTCGGCGTTTACGGAGTCGTTCTCGCGGGGTGGGCATCGGGGTCGAAATACCCGCTCCTCGGTGGCATCCGGTCGAGCGCGCAGTTGATCTCGTACGAGATCGCGCTGGGCCTCTCGATCGTCCCGATAGTCATCGCGGCCGGCAGTCTCTCGACCGTCGACATCGTGTCGACGCAGACGTCGTCGCTCGGTGAGAACGGGCTCCTCGCGATCCCGTTGCTCGAGAACGCGCTGCGCCATCTGCCGAACTGGTTCATCTTTTCCCAGTCCCCGGCGTTCGTGATCTTCCTGATCGCAGGTATCGCCGAGACGAACCGGGCCCCCTTCGACCTTCCCGAAGCCGAGACCGAGCTGATCGCGGGGTTCCACACCGAGTACTCCGGCATCCGGTTCGCGATGTTCTTCCTCGGCGAGTACGTGCACGTCGTCGCGATCTCGGCGCTCGCGGTCACGCTGTTCTTCGGGGGATGGCATGGTCCGGAGATCGGCTTCCTGCCGTGGGTGTGGCCGCTTGTGTGGTTCGCGATCAAGACCGTTCTGTTCGTCTATCTCTTCGTGTGGTTGCGCGCGACGCTGCCGCGGCTGCGCTACGACCGCCTGATGTGGCTCGGATGGAAGCGGCTGATCCCCGCGGCGCTCGGCTGGATCATGTTCACCGCGGTCGTCAACACCCCCGATCTCCCTCAGGTGGGCCGTTGGATCGCGATCGGTGCGCTTTTCCTCGTCGTGATGGTGTGGGTCGGACGCGGTGACCCCCGACTAAAGGGACTCGTTCCCAGGAAGCAGGTGCTTTAGTGGCACTACCTGAGATCTTCCAAGGGATGAAGGTCGTTATCTCAAACGTCTTCCGGAAGAAGCAGACGGTGTCGTATCCGGAAGTCCGGCGGCGCCCGTTCCCGCGCTACAAGGGCCGCCACGTTCTCGACCGTCACCCGGATGGACTCGAGAAGTGCATCGGCTGCGAGCTGTGCGCAGGTGTGTGTCCTGCGGACGCCATCCTCGTCGTGGGGGCCGAGAACACACCCGAGGCGCGGTTCTCACCGGGCGAGCGCTACGCGCAGATCTACCAGATCAACTACCTGCGCTGCATCTTCTGCGGTCTGTGCGTTGAAGCCTGTCCCACCGAAGCACTGCTCATGTCGACCGAGTACGAGATCTCGGGAGACTCGCGCCAGGAGCTGATCTACACGAAGGACCAGTTGATCGTCGACTCGCCGATCCTCCGGCACTGGAAGACGAAGCAAGAGCTGCCGCCCGAGATCAACATCAAAGAAGGGCACTGATGGAGGTCGTCGTCTTCGGGGTGGTGTTCGTCGTGGCGCTGGGCGCGTCGCTGGCGATGCTGTTCGCCAAGAACGCGGTGCACGCCGCATTGTTCTTGGTCGCGACGCAGATGGCCCTCGCGGTCGCGTTCCTCCTCCAAGGCGCGTTCTTCATCGCGGCGGTGCAGATCATCGTCTATGCCGGGGCGATCATGGTCCTCTTCCTGTTCGTGATCATGCTGCTCGGGGTCGACCGGCGGGAAGCTCTGATCGAGCCGCTTCCGGGCCAACGGCCTCTCGCGATCGGACTGGGCGCGCTGCTCGCCGTCGAGATCCTGTACGTCGCGCTCAAGGGGGTCGACTTCGTCATCGGCGGCACCGCCCAGGGTGGCGCCGCGCTTACAGAGCTCAACCGCGATCCCGGCAACGTGAAGGCGTTGGCGGACGTCCTGTTCAGCCGCTATCTCCTCCCGTTCGAGGCGACCTCGATCCTCCTCGTCGTCGCCATCGTGGGCGTCATGGTGCTCGCGCGTCGCCTCTCGCACGTGGGGATACCGGCACGTCCGGCGGGCGACGAACGCGAGGAGGCCGCGTGAGCATCTCCCCCGGCTTCTATCTCGCGCTCGCCGGCCTGATGTTCACGATCGGCGTGGTGGGAGCGCTCGTGCGTCGCAACGCGATCGTGATCTTCATGTTCATCGAGCTGATGCTGAACGCGGTCAACCTCGTCTTCGTGACCTTCGCGCGTATGCACGGCAGCCTCGACGGCCAGGTCCTCGTCTTCTTCGTGCTCGTCGTGGCGGCGGCTGAGGTCGTCGTCGGCTTGGCGATCATCTCTCTGATCGCGCGCCATCGCGAGACCGCGAACGTCGACGACATGCACCTCCTCAGGAGATAACGGGATGACCGAAGGCTTCGACGTCCTCGCGCCGGCGATCATCATCGGCCCCCTCGCGACCTCGATCCTGCTCCTTGTCGTCGGACGCCGCCTCGAAGCCATGTTCGGCACGCGGCTTCCCGGTTGGACGGGTTGGCTGGCCAGCATCTCGGTCGCCGTCGCCTTCATCGAATCCGTGCTCGTGTTCTTCAACCTGCTCGCTCTGGGAGAGCACGAGCGTCACGCGACGGTGCACTGGTTCGAATGGATCGCCGCGGGACGCTTCAGCGTGTCGTTCGACCTGTTGATCGATCCACTCTCGGCGGTGATGCTGCTCGTTGTCACGGGCGTCGGGATGCTGATCCACATCTATTCGATCGGCTACATGAAGGGCGACGAGCTCTTCTCGCGCTTCTTCGCATACCTGAACCTGTTCACGGCGTCGATGTTGCTCCTGGTGCTCGCCGACAACCTGCTCCTGCTCTACGTCGGGTGGGAAGCCGTCGGTCTGTGCTCGTACCTGCTGATCGGGTTCTGGTTCGAGAGGAAGGCTGCGGCCGACGCGGCGAAGAAGGCGTTCATCGTCAACCGGATCGGCGACTTCGCGTTCCTGCTGGGGGTCTTCCTGCTCGCGTCGGCCGCGGGCACCCTGACTCTCGGTCAGATCAACGAGCACGCGGGCGCTCTCGGCGCGGGCATCGCCACGATCGTCTCTCTCCTGCTGTTCGCGGGAGCGACGGGTAAGAGCGCGCAGATACCGCTCTACGTGTGGTTGCCCGACGCGATGGAGGGCCCGACACCGGTGTCGGCCCTGATCCACGCCGCGACGATGGTCACCGCGGGCGTCTACATGGTGGCGCGGCTCAGCCCCGTATTCGAAGCCTCGGGTGAGACCGCGCTCCTCGTCGTCGGCTACATCGGCGGCGCGACCGCGTTATGGGCCGCGCTCATGGCGGCCGGCGAATACGACATCAAGCGGGTCCTCGCGTACTCGACGATCTCGCAGCTCGGATACATGTTCCTCGCCCACGGCGTGCACGCGTACTCGGCCGGGATCTTCCATCTCGTGACGCACGCCTTCTTCAAGGCGCTGATGTTCCTCGGCGCCGGAGCGGTGATGCACGCGCTGGCGGGCGAGACCGATATGCGCAAGATGGGTGGCCTGCGCAAGGTCATGCCGGTTACCGGCTCGACGTTCATGATGGGCTGGCTCGCGATCTGCGGCGTGATCCCGTTCGCCGGATTCTTCTCCAAAGACGCGATCCTGGCGTCGGCATGGGAGGACGGGCAGTACGTCCTGTGGGCTCTCGGTATCGGCACCGCGTTCCTCACCGCGTTCTACATGTCGCGCCTGTACTTCAGGGTCTTCGAGGGACGCCTCAAGGTTCCGGCCGGTGTGCACGTCCACGACGCCCCACCGACGATGGCGACCGCGTTGATCCCGCTGGCACTGCTGTCGGTCGTCGGCGGCGCGATCAACCTCCCGCGCGTCCTGACCCTCGAGCACTTCCTCGAACCGGTGGTCGGTGAGTCGCACGTTCCCGAGGGCATCCTGGAGTGGGTGCTCGCGGGGGCCGCGCTGATCGTTGCCGCGAGTGGGATCCTCCTCGCGCGGAGCTTCTATCTGTCGCGTGCCGGTTCGCTCCGTCGCCGCAAACTGATCGGACGCGCACC
This sequence comes from Actinomycetota bacterium, assembly GCA_050694015.1. GTDB lineage: Bacteria > Actinomycetota > CADDZG01 > CADDZG01 > WHSQ01 > JBOGWY01. The sequence continues at coordinate 13,520 of JBOGWY010000347.1, forward strand.
CGCGTTCGTATCTGCGGCACGTAACAAGTTCTACGTCGACGAGATCTACGGGCGCACCATCGTGCTCCCCGTTAAACGCGTCGCTCTCTACTTCACCGACGTCTTCGATCGCCGCGTTATCGACGGCCTGGTTAACGGCACGGCCCGTTTGATCGGACGGTCATCCGAGGGGCTGCGCGGTATCCAGTCGGGGTACGTGCGCAGCTACGGCGCGATCTTCCTGCTCGGCGTAGTGATCGTGTTCTCCGTGCTCTTGGCGAGGGTCTCTGTATGAGCGACTTCCCGTTCCTCGACGTCGTCATCTTCGCTCCGCTCGCCGGCGCGCTCCTCCTCGGGTTCATCCCGAAGGACCGCGACATCGCGTTGCGCTACGGCGCGCTGATCGTCACCGTCGTTACGTTCCTGTTGTCGCTCGGCGTCCTGTGGCAGTTCGAGACCGGCGGCGGCGATCCGTTCCAACTCGGCACCCGCGTGCAGTGGATCCCCGAGTGGGGCATCGGCTACATCACGGGCATCGACGGCGTGAGCCTGTGGATGGTGCTGCTCACGACCTTCCTCATGCCTCTCGGTGTGCTCGCGTCGTGGACGATCCGAAAGCGCGTCAAGCCCTACTTCATCTTCCTGCTCGCGCTCGAGACCGGGATGCTCGGCGTCTTCACGGCGCTCGACATGTTCCTCTTCTATCTGTTCTGGGAAGCGACGCTCGTCCCGATGTACTTCCTGATCGGGATGTGGGGTTACAGCAACCGCATCTACGCGGCGATGAAGTTCTTCCTTTTCACGCTCGTCGGTTCGCTGCTGATGCTCGTGGCGATCGTCTACCTCTACTTCAACGTCGCCGGGGACCCGACGTTCGACTACCGGATCCTTCTCGAGCGAACGGCGCTCACCGTCGAGCTGCAGCGATGGCTCTTCCTCGCGTTCTTCGCGTCGTTCGCCGTCAAGGTCCCGCTGTTCCCACTGCATACGTGGCTGCCCGACGCGCATACCGAAGCTCCGACCGCGGGTTCCGTGATGTTGGCCGCCGTGCTGCTGAAGATGGGCGCCTACGGATTGATCCGGTTCGCGATCCCGTTCTTCCCGGACGCGGCTCGCGAGTTCGCGCCGTGGATCATGGGACTTGCGATCATCGGGATCATCTACGGAGCTGCGGTCGCGACGATGCAACGCGACCTCAAGCGTCTCATCGCGTACTCGTCGGTGGCGCACCTCGGGTTCGTCGTCCTCGGCATGTTCGTGGGTTCGGTCGAGGGTATGAGCGGCGGCATCCTGCAGATGGTCAACCACGGTCTCTCGACCGGGGCCCTCTTCCTGCTGGTGGGTGTGCTCTACGACCGCAGGCACACCCGAGAGATCGCCGCCTTCGGTGGGCTTTCCAAAACGGTTCCGGTGCTCGCCGGGGTCTTCCTGTTCGTGTCGCTGTCGTCGTTCGGCCTCCCCGGGCTGAACGGGTTCGTCGGCGAGTTCCTGATCCTGCTGGGGACGTTCTTCACCTATCGCTGGTGGGTGGTTCCTGCGGCTTTCGGGATCGTGCTCGGCGCGATCTACCTCTTGTGGGCCTACCAGCGCGTATTCCACGGTGAGGTCACCCACGACGAGAACCGCCGCATCCGCGACCTCAACCCGCGCGAGGTCGCGATGCTCGCCCCGATCGTGGTCCTGATCGCGTTCATCGGCGTCTACCCCAAGCCCTTCCTCGACCGGATCCAGCCGGACGCCGCTCGGATCGTGGGCGAGCTGCGCAATGCCACGCGGGAATCGATCACCTTCACCACGATCGGGGCGGAGGACTGATGCCGTTCACACCGCCGCACGTCGAACTGTCCGCGATCGCCCCCGAGATCGCCCTGTCGGTCGCCGCGTTGCTCTTGCTGGTGATCGATGCGTTCGTGGGCGAACGCTTCCACAACTGGCACTTACCTATCCTCACGACGATCGGGTTCATCGCGGCCGTGTACTTCGCTCTCGACGGATGGGACCGCGCCGGCGAGGTCCAACTCGCCTCGATGGTCGTCAACGACGGATTCGCCAACTTCGTGAAGCTCGCACTGTGCGCGTTCGGCGTTCTGACCGTGTGGCTCGCGCGCGAGTATCTGACCCGCGAAGGGATCGAGGAATCGGAGTTCTACGCGCTCGTTCTCTTCGCGGTGGCGGGGATGATGCTCATGGCGTCGGCGAGCGATCTGATCGTCATGTTCCTAGCGCTTGAGACGTTCTCGCTCGCTCTCTACGTGCTTGTGGGGTTCCGTCGTCGCTCGCTGACGAGCCAGGAATCCGCCCTGAAGTACTTCCTGCTCGGTGCGTTCTCGTCGGCGTTCTTCCTTCTCGGGATCGCGCTGGCGTACGGAGCGACGGGCGGGACGAACTTCTATCCGGGGGCCGGTTCGGAAGCGAGCCTGGCGGGCTTCCTCGATTCGAACCCGGCCGGTGGTGTCGGTCTGCTCGTGCTCGCGACCGGACTCCTGATCATCGGGCTCGGCTTCAAGATCGCGGCGGTGCCGTTCCATATGTGGACGCCGGACGCGTACCAGGGCGCGCCGTCTCCGGTGACCGGGTTCATGGCGGCGGCCACGAAGATCGCCGGTTTCGCCGCGCTTCTGCGCCTGCTCGACGCGACCCTGTTCCCCCTTAGGACCGACTGGAAGCCTCTCGCGATCGCGATCGCGGTGGCAACGATGGTGATCGGGTCGGTGGTAGCGGTGGTTCAGGAAGACGTGAAACGGATGCTCGCGTACTCGTCGATCGCGCACGCGGGATTCGTGTTGATCGGCGTCATCGCCACGAACGACCGTGGTGTCTCCGGCTCGCTGTTCTATCTGGCGACCTACGGACTCACCGTTCTCGGGGCGTTCGCCGTGATCGCCGCCGTCGCCGGTCGCGACGAGCGTCGCGTCCGGCTCTCGCAACTCAAGGGTCTCTTCTACGAACAACCCTTGATGTCCGGCGCGCTGACGCTCTTCCTCCTTTCGCTCGCCGGTGTGCCGATCACATCCGGGTTCGTGGGCAAGCTCGTCGTCTTCGGTGCCGCGATCGAAGGCGGCTATTCGTGGCTCGTAGTCATAGGTGTGCTGGCGAGCGCGGTCGCCGCGTTCTTCTACCTGCGCGTCATGGTCGTGATGTACATGCAGGAGCCCGACGCCCCGTCCGCCGATACCGCAGGCGTCCTCGCGAAGGGCGTCGTCGCGGTCACCGCCGTGGCGACGATCGTCTTCGGGTTGTTCTGGGGGCCTTTGATCCGCGCCGCCGAGGATGCGACGTTCTTCGCCGAACGGTCGGCGACCCCTCCGGTTCAGACTGAGGGTCGCTAACCCACTCGCGCGTCGACCTTCGGCGGTGGTTCCAACACGGCCGGCGTGGCATCCCCGCCGAGCGCGACGAACGTCCGTGTCAGCGCGATGGTCCCGGCGAGGCCGAACACCTCGACGAGCACCGACAGTCCCGCCCAGACGGCGCCGAGACGCTGCGGCGCTTCGGCGAGCGTCGCGGCCCAAGCTCCGAAGTTCGGCAGGATGAACAGAACCGCGAACACGATCCCGACCGGCACCCGGTGGCCCTTGGTGAGCGCGATGCTCCGGGCCGCGGCATCGAAGGGGCGGCGACGCTCGAGGATGGCCGCCACCTGCATCAACGCCAGCACCGCACCGACGAAGAAGATGCCGATGCCGGCGAGCGCCAGGCCGCCGATCAGCGCCGCGGTCGAGACGACGGTCGCCCACACGACGCGCCAGAAGCAGCGGTGACGCCACGCGGCCTTGATCCACATGTCCGCGGAGCGCTCGGGGGTCGCTCGCCCCGCCGCGAGCGTCGCCGCGATCTGCACGTAGAACGAGACGGCTATCAATAGAAGCGCGATCGCGAGGTCGGCTCCCTCGACCGTGGCGAGGCTGTCGGCTGCGAGCGGCACCAGGATCGTGATCGCGAGTAGCACCACGAAGGGGGGCCGGAACAACGAAGCGATCCCGTCGGCGATGGCGTGACCCGCTCGGATCTGCTCGCCGTTGGACATCGATGAATCCTAGTTTCCATCCCGCCGCGCGACCCTTGTTCACGAGGGAACGAACTCCTTGGAACGAATGCCCTGCGTGTTAGTTTTCGGCGGGTTAACCAGGGGTTTCGTCACTTACGGACGAACTCCGGGGCTCCAGAAAAAGGCAATGCTTCATCGACGCGGTTAGGAGTCGGACTCCACGTGCCGGACGGTTATTTCGGGCAGTACGTAACGGTCGCGATCTTCGCCATCGCGGGAGCCGCCATCGTCTTCGGGACGATCGGGGCGTCCCGGCTCATCCAGCCTCGGGTGCCCCACGCCGAGAAGTTCACGACCTACGAATCGGGCATCGATCCGATCGGCACGGGCTGGAGTCAGGCGAACGTCCGCTACTACATCTTCGCTCTGCTTTTCGTCGTGTTCGATGTCGAAGCCGTGTTCCTGTTCCCGTGGGCGGTGGTATTCGAGCGTCTCGGGACCCAGGCGTTCGTCGAGATGCTGGTCTTCATCGCCATCTTGGCCATCGCCCTCGTCTATGCGATCAAGAAGAAGGTGCTCGAATGGCTGTAGCCCAGAAGTCCAAGCTCCCCAAGCCCGTCTCCGCGCTGCTGAACTGGAGCCGCAAGTACTCGCTGTGGTGCATGCAGTTCGGTCTCGCCTGTTGCGGGATCGAGATGGGGGCCGCCTTTGCGAGCAAGTTCGACGTGATCCGTTTCGGTGTGATCCCGTTCCCCGCCTCGCCTCGTCAAGCAGACCTGTTGGTGGTTGCAGGAACGCTCACCGACAAGATGGCGGCGCCGATCAAGCGCGTCTACGACCAGATGCCCGAACCTAAGTACGTGATCTCGATGGGTTCGTGCGCGAACTGCGGGGGCCCGTACTGGGACTCGTACTCGGTCACGAAGGGATGCGACCAGATCATCCCGGTCGATGTCTATGTGCCCGGGTGCCCGCCGCGTCCCGAGGCGCTGCTGCAGGGGATCATCCGCTTGCAGGACAAGATCCAGAACGAAGACGTCGCCGAAAAGTGGAAGGGCCACACGACGGTCATCCCACAGATCCCCGAACCAGGGCTGGCCGGAGGGATCTAGTTGGCGGTTATAGAGAAGGTTTCTCCCGAGGAGGCTTTGGAGCGCGTTCAGGGCGCGCTGGGAGATCAGGCATCGGTGCGCCTTAACTTCGACCACGTCGACGTCACCTGCGACCGTTCCAAGCTCGTCGACGTGATGACGACCCTGCGGGACGCCGAGGGCATCAGGTGCCGTTACTTCGGGTTCCTGTCCGCGGTCGATCGCTCGGAGTTTCCCCTCGAAGAGGGTCAGCAGGCGCCGGAGATGCCGCTCGAGGTTCTGGTCCACGTCTATTCGCCGGAGTTCGTGATCCAGTGCTTCGTTCACGTGCCGGTGGAGCTCACGGGCGCCGTCTGCCCGAGCATCACCGGCGTTTACGGCGGTGCCATCTGGCACGAGCGCGAGTGTCACGAGATGTTCGGCATCGACTTCGAAGGGCATCCCCGCCTCGTCGGGCTCTACCTGCCCGAAGACTTCGAGGGGCATCCCGGTCTGCGGTCTTTCAAGCTCCCGAGCCGCGCGCTGGTCAAGTCGTGGCCGGGGGCGAAGGATCCGGATGAAGCCGCGGCGGGTGGGCGCTAGATGAGGGGCACGGATGACGCCTTTGGGCGGGCGGGTGGTTCGACAACTGTGACCGGTACCAGTGAAGCTAGGCCCAACGTCCAGTGGCCCGAGGACATCGTCACCGAGCAGGCACTCGGGAAACTCGAGACCCAGGAGATGGTCCTCAACGTGGGGCCGCAGCACCCGGCGACGCACGGAGTGTTCCGACTTCTCGCGACGATAGACGGAGAGATCCTCATCGGAGCCGAGCCCATCATCGGCTACATGCACCGCGGCTACGAGAAGCTCGTGGAAGGGCGCGACTACCGGCAGATCACGAACCTCGTGTCCCGTATGGACTGGCTGTCGGGCATCAGCAACGAGCTACCGATGTGGATGGCGGTCGAGAAGATGATGGAGATCGAGGTACCGCGTCGCGGGCAGTTCATGCGGGTGATCATGGTCGAGATGAACCGGATCCTGAATCATCTGATGTTCTTCGCGTCGTTCGGCGCGGAACTCGGAGCGATCACGCCGACCTTCTACGCGTTCCGCGAGCGTGAGGACATCCAGTACGCGCTCGAGTCGGCGACCGGGGGGCGCATGCACTTCGGGTTCATGCGCTGCGGGGGCCTGAAGGAGGACGTCCCGCGCGGTTTCTTCGCACAGTCGTTGAAGGCCGTGCGCCAGGTGATCGACCGCCTCGACCAGTACGAGGATCTGTTGATCGGTAACGAGATCTACAAGGAGCGCACAATCGGCGTCGGTGTCCTCGATCCCGCCCTCGCCTACAGCTACGGCGTCTCGGGACCGATCGCCCGCGCCTCGGGCATCACGATGGACGTTCGCAAGGACGACCCCTACCTCGTCTACGACGAGTTCGATTTCAACGTTCACACCGGCTCCCACGGCGACGCGTTCGACCGTTTCTGGGTGCTCCTGCACGAGGTCGTGGAGTCGGCGCGCATCGTCGAACAGGCGATCGAAGGCATCCCGCCCGGTCCCGTCCTGGGTAAGGTCCCGCGCGTGATCCAGGCCCCCAAGGGCGAGGTCTACGTGCGCACCGAGAACCCGCTGGGGGAACTCGGCTTCTACCTCGTATCCGACGGAGATCGCCGGCCGTATCGGATGAAGATCCGCACGCCGAGCTACAACAACGTCTCGGTGTTGCCGGAGGTGCTCAAGAACACGTTCGTGGCCGACATGATCGCGATCCTCGGCTCCTTCTTCTTCGTCCTCGGAGACATCGATCGCTGATGCCCGACTTCATCGCTAACTTCGAGCTCACGCCCTGGTGGGCGCTCACCATCAAGCTGGTGGTGATCCTCACGATCGTCCCGGTGGGGTCGTTGATCGGCGGCTACGCGCTGCACAAGGAGCTCGCGCACCTCCAGCACCGCCTCGGACCGATGTACCCCGGTGGCTTCCACGGGTGGGGCCAGACCCTCGCCGACGGACTGAAGTTCATCCTGAAGGAGGACATCGTCCCGGCAAAGGCCGACAAACACGTCTTCAAGCTCGCCCCGGGACTGGTGTACATCCCGGCGGTTCTGCTCTACATCGCGATCCCGGTCGGACCCGAGTTGATCGTCACCGACCTCGATGTCGGTCTCTTCTTCCTCCTGGCGATCGGTTCGATCGGCGCGATCGGGACTCTGGTAGCGGGATGGGCGAGCGCCAACAAGTACGCGCTGATCGGTTCGCTGCGCGCCGCGGCGCAGCTGATCGCCTACGAGCTCCCGATCGTCCTCACCGCTGCCGTCGTCGCGATGCTCGCCGGCTCGTTGTCGGTCGTAGACATCGTCGAGGCACAGGATTGGCCCTTCGCCTTCTGGCCGCCGGGCATCGGGCTGATCGCGTTCATGGTCTTCGTGACCGGCGCGATGGCCGAGATGACGATGCCGCCGTTCGACATGCCGATCGCGGAATCCGAGATCATCACCGGACCGTGGACGGAGTACACCGGGATGAGGTTCATCTTCGGCTTCTTCGGTGCTGAGATGGCCCACCTCGTTGCGTACAGCGGGATCGCGGCGACGCTGTTCCTCGGCGGTTACAAGCCGATCGTGCCGTGGGAGCCCCTCGAGGTCATCCCCGGCGTGATCTGGTTCCTCGTGAAGGTCGTGTTCATGTTCTTCGTCCTCATCTGGGCGCGCTTCACGTGGCCGCGCCTCCGTGAGGACCAGTTGCAGAAGTTCTCGTGGAAAGCGCTGATCCCACTGAGCCTCGTCCTGATCCTCGCGACCGGGGCTTGGATCCTGTACGCACCGGAGGCGCTGTGGCCCAGGTAGACGAACGCCGGACCGCGGACAGGGCGCGCGCCGACCTCGCGCGGGAGCGGAAGCGCACGTTCGGCATCGGCTTGCTCAAGGGCATGGCCGTCACGATCAAGCACCTCTTCAGCCACAACACGGTCATCGAGTACCCGGACGAGATGCAGGACCTCTCGCCGCGCACGCGCGGTGTCATCGCGCTGAAGGAAGAGAACTGCACGGTCTGCATGCTCTGCGCCCGCGAGTGTCCGGACTGGTGCATCTACATCGACTCGCACAAGGAAACGTTGCCGCCGAAGCGCGCCGGTGGACGCCAGCGCAAACGCAACGTGCTCGACCGTTTCGCGATCGACTACGCGCTGTGCATGTACTGCGGCATCTGCGTCGAGGTCTGTCCTTACGACGCGCTGTTCTGGAGTCGCGAGTTCGAGTACGCAGAGTTCGACATCCGCGAACTGACGCACGAGAAGGAGCGCCTCTCGGACTGGATGTCGTCGGTGCTTCCCCCGCCCCCACTGGAGGAGGGCGCGTTGCTTCCCGGTCAACCCGAACCGGAAGCGCCCGCCGTCGCCGCGGGGGGTGCCGGTCCCGGCAGCGCCCAGCGTCCCTCCACCCCGGCCGCAGGAACCGCCGCCGCGGAGCGTCCCGAACAGGCTCAGCGACCTCCGGCCGCGGCCGCCACGGCCGCGCCCACGACGACCCAGGCGACCCCCGGTCAACAGCAAGCCGGCGAGACCAAGGCACCGGAGGAATCGGCGGCCCCCACCGCCGCGACCGAAGAGCGCCGTACCGAGAAGCCGGGGGGTGGGCGGGGGGATCAGCCCATCGAGGTGAAAGCCACTGATACCGAAGAGCCCGAGGCGATCGCATCGCCGACCGAGGCCGCCTCTCCTAGCCCGCAACAGGAACGCGCCCGCGAGGAAGCCCTGGCCGAGGAGGCTCGGACGCCTAACGTCGAGGTGCCTCGCGAGGAGCCTCGGCCTGTCGCTCTCGAGAAGACCGAGGACCCTGAGGCCGTCTACAAGAAGGTGCTCGACGAGCAGCGTGCCGCGGGGGCTTCACCTCAGGTTGCCGAGGCGCGCGCCAAGGTCGCGCGCGTGAAGGCGGAACGCGGGATCAAGCGGGGTGGTAAGTGACCCTCCCGCTCTACCAACAGATCGCCTTCTGGCTCCTCGCCGTGGTGATAGCGGGATCTGCGGTCCGCGTCGTCACCGCGCGCAACGTCATCCATGCGGCTCTGTACCTCGTCGCCACGCTGATGAGTGCAGGGATGCTCTACATCTTCTTGCTCGCCGAGTTCGTGGCATGGGTCCAGGTGCTCGTCTATGTCGGCGCGATCGTCGTCCTGATGCTGTTCGGATTGATGCTGACGCGCGCGCCGATCGGCACGGGCAACTTCGACAACGACCAGAGATTGCTGGCGGCGATCTGTGCGGGCGCCGTCTTCGGGGTCACGAGTTGGATCCTCGTCGAAGCGTTCGATACGCGGAAGATCATCCTCGACGTAGAGCGGCCCACGACGAGCGCCAACATCGGTGAGCTGATCTTCTCGGACTTCGTCTTGCCGTTCGAGGTCGTGTCGGTGCTGCTGCTCGCGGCGCTGGTGGGCGCGGTCGTTATCGCGAAGCGCGACGTGGATCGGAGCGATCGCTGATGCCGGTCCACTACCTGATGGTGCTCTCGGCGCTGCTGTTCTCGATCGGGATCTACGGCGTGCTCGCTCGACAGAACGCGGTCCTGATCCTTTTATCGATCGAGCTCATGCTGAACGCGGTAAATATCAACCTCGTTGCCTTTTCGGCGATGCTGAGCGACGCGGCGGGCCAGGTATTCGCGCTGTTCGTGATCGCGGTGGCCGCCGCCGAGGTCGGCATCGGTCTCGCGATCGTGATCCTCATCTTCCGTAATCGGGCGAGCGTGGACGTCGACGACATGTCCCTCATGAAGTGGTGATGGGATGAGTCTGCTCACGTTCGCGCAGGAACATGGAGAAGAGGTCGGTGAGGCCGCCGCGCACGGCGAGGCGTTCTTCGGCGATCTCATGTGGCTCGTACCTCTGCTCCCGTTCGTCGCGTTCTTCGTCATCATGTTCTTCGGGAAGCGGCTCTCGGACCGCGGTCACACCGTCGGTATCGGCGCGATAGGGATCGCGTGGTTGCTCTCGATCATCGGGTTCGTCGAGCTCGCGGCCAAGAACACCCCCGTCGAGAAGTCCTACACGTGGTTCGAGTTTCCGGGCGGCGGAGGGGGAGCCGGTTTCGAGCTTCAGTTCGGGATGAACTACGACTTCCTCTGCGGGGTCATGTTCATCGTCGTCACATCGATCTCGATGTTCGTGCAGATCTACTCCACGGGCTACATGCACGACGACGAGCGGTACACCTGGTTCTACGCGGCCCTGTCGCTGTTCACGGCGTCGATGCTCTTCCTCGTCATCGCGAACAACCTTCTCCAGATGCTCGTGGGATGGGAGGGCGTGGGGGTCTGCTCCTACTTCCTGATCGGTCATTACTGGGAGGAGAAGGAGAACTCTTCGGCCGCCATCAAGGCTTTCATCACGACCCGCGTCGGGGACGTCGGCTTCATGATCGGCATCGCGGTGCTGTTCTGGATCGGCCATACGTTCAACGTCTTAGAGCTGAACCACCTCGCCGAGGAGGGCGAGATCGGCGGGACCGTCCTGACGGTCGGCGCTCTGCTCCTGTTCTGCGGGGCGGTCGGGAAGTCGGCGCAGTTCCCGCTCCATGTGTGGCTGCCCGACGCGATGGCGGGCCCTACGCCGGTATCCGCCCTGATCCACGCGGCGACGATGGTCGTCGCCGGCATCTACCTCGTGGCGCGGATGTTCGTCCTCTTCGAGCATGCCGGGGTTGCCCTCAACGTCGTCGCGATCATCGCCTCGATAACGATGCTGATCGCGGCTCTCCTCGCGTTGTTGCAGGACGACATCAAACGCGTGCTTGCGTATTCCACGATCTCGCAGCTCGCCTACATGATGGCCGCGCTCGGCGTCGGTGCGTACACCGCGGCGGTGTTCCACCTCTTCACGCACGCTTTCTTCAAGGCGCTCTTGTTCCTGGGGGCCGGTTCGCTGATCCATGCGGTGCACTCGAACAACATGAGCGACATGGGCGGGTTGCGGAACTACATGCCGCACACCTTCCGGACCTTCATCATCGGCTCGCTCGCGCTCGCCGGTATCTTCCCGCTCGCCGGGTTCTGGTCGAAGGACGAGATCGTCGGGGGTGCGCTGAGAGCCGCGAACGACCTGAACCAGATCACGGCCTGGATCGTGTTCGTCGCCGCGATCCTCACCGCGTTCCTGACCGCGTTGTACATGGCCCGTGCGTGCTTCAAGACCTTCTGGGGCGAGTA
>JBOGWY010000348.1:0-10349 GCA_050694015.1 Actinomycetota bacterium
CCGTGAGGTCCTCGTAGAGCCGGGTCGCGTGGCCCACGTATTCGACGTGTCGCCTGATGTCGCGGCGCCGGGTACGGAGATCGAATCCGAGGATGCGTCCCTCCCCCTCGGACGGCGACAGCGCCGTCGACACAACCCGCAGCAACGTGCTCTTGCCGGCACCGTTGGGTCCGCGGACCAGCAGCACCTCGCCGCGCTCGACGGTGAGGTCGACCCGAACCAGGGCCGGGCGGTGCTCGAACAAGCGGGACAGGCTCTCGAGCTCGATCGCCCGGCTCCTGGTACGGGCCGCGGGGGCCTCGGGGGAGGCGTGGCGGTTCCTTGTTTCAATAGTTTCCACTAGTGCAAGAGAATGCGGGAGCGCGGTCGGCTTGTCAACCTGCACTAGCAAAATTATTTCCCTACCCGGTAGATGGGGGGGCAGATCCCCACGTCGGCGCCCTACCATTGTATTTCGGTCGATCCGGTGCTAACGTGCAAAGTCAATGACGACTGTAGGTAGAACCGGGACCGAGACCGAGATGAGCGACGCCGTTGAAGTGGTTGCCCTCCTGGGCGAACCCGTCCGGCGACGTCTGTACGAGTACGTCGTTGCCCAGGGCCACGCGGTCGGACGGGACGAAGCTGCCACCGCCGTCGGGATCAAACGCCCCCTCGCGGCCTTCCACCTCGACAAGCTCGCCGAGGAAGGCCTGCTCGAGGTCGAGTACAGGCGTCTGTCGGGGAAGAAGGGTCCGGGGGCCGGACGACCGGCCAAGCTCTACAAACGATCGTCCAACGACATCGAGGTGTCGCTCCCTCACCGCGAGTACGAGCTCGCCGCGCGTCTGTTCGCGGAAGCTCTCAGCGGTGACGGCGGCCCCAGGCCACTAGGTGACGTTGCTCGATCGTTCGGCAAGGAGATGGCCGACGAAGCGAAGAAGCGCGCCGGTCGTCAGCGAGGCGTCAAGCAACTCACGCGCACTGCGGAGGAAGTCCTGCAGGATTACGGCTTCGAGCCGTTCCACGACGAGGACGGGAACATCCGTCTGCGCAACTGCCCGTTCCACGCTCTGTCGCGTCAGTACACGAATCTCGTGTGTGGGATGAACCTCGACATCATGCGGGCGATGGTCGAAGAACTCGGTCTCGAGCGACTCGAAGCGAAGCTGGAACCGCAGCCGGGCATGTGCTGCGTAGCCTTCCGTAAGGTCTAGCCCCCGAACTTTTCTAACTCAGCAACATGCCAGCGCGCTCTGACACGCGCAGTTCGGGATCGACCGAGTCCTGCGTACCCGGCAGCGCTACGAGCATCTCCTCACGGCTCTGCCCGCGTTAACGATCCCGTACCCAGTCGCTCGGTCGTACGTACCGTTGTTCGAAGAAGTCTTCAAGATACAGTCCACGATCTCTTCATTGTCGAGTCCGCGGCCCGACAGGAGCGCGGCGATGCCGGCTACGTGAGGGGTCGCCATCGATGTGCCCCACAGCGTCGCGTATCCCTTCATGCCACAGTCGAACTGGTCGCGCGCTAGGAACGTCGACCAAATGAGGTTTCTACCGTCGCAGAAGTCTCGACCACCCTGGTACTCACCTCCAGGCGCCAGCACGGCCTTGTCATCGGTCGGCTTGACGGGGTCGCTCGAGTAATCCGCCACTTCTCCCTCCCGGTTCGTGGCCGCAACACATACGACCAGGGGGTCTGCCGCGGGGTAGATACATAGCGGATCATCCTCACCATTCCCTGCAGCTGCAACGATCACCGCTCCACGCCTCCACGCGAACTCGATCGCTTCGGAAACCCCGCTCAAAGGGTTATCCGTCACCAGGAAGGTTGACAGGCTGAGGTTGATCACATCCGCGCCGTTCTTGGCGGCGTACCGGATCCCCTGTGCCACACTGCGGCTTACCTCATTCAGCTCAAGCTCGCTCTCGTTGCCCCGAAGGACGCGAATCGGCATCAGTTTCGCTCGGGGAGCCACGCCCACCGTGCCGATGCCGTTGTCGCCACGCGCAGCCACTATTCCTGCCACATGCGTTCCGTGCCCATTCTGGTCCTGTGGCCCGGGACAGTTCCTACCGTCTCCTTCGATGGCGAGGTCTACCCCTTGGACGAGATTGCCGCGGAGATCCGGATGGCTCAGGTCCACTCCGGTGTCGACAACTGCGACTACCGCTCCGTCGCCTCGAGCTCCTTGCTCCCACGCGTTCGAGGCATCGATCCGTTCGAGCCCCCACTGCTGAGGGAAGAGAGGGTCGTTAACGACGGCCGCCCTTTTCGGCGCGCCGCCCGTGTCGTATGCCCTCTGCGCCTCCTTACAGCGCGGCGACTGAGCGGGAGCGACTCGCGCGAAAGCCAGAACCGACCCGAGGATGATGAGGGCCGCGAAGACCAGCCTTACCGCTGTCGAGGTCACATATGGAGTACGACGTAAGCGCTCCTCGGTAACAGCCTTTCTCCTGCAAGAAGAGAGCTGTGGCCACCATCGGCCCCCGCCCCGCGTATCGTTTTCCCGTGGGAGAGGATGTTGCCGCACTCATCGACCGAGACGCAGCATCGGGCGCGCTGGTCTCCTACACCTCTCGGCTGTGCGCCATCCTTCGCACCGATCCGGATAGGGACTCGCCCGCGATCGGTACGTGGACTCTTGGGGATGTCGCCAACCACGTTGCGTGGGGGATCGAGAACTACACCCGATGGCTTCAAGGCGCCGATGCCCCGGATCTCGATGCGGTCGAGAACATGGCGCGGTGGAACATCGAAACGGTGCGCGCGCTACCACCGGCCGATCTATCCAGCCTGGCCGACCGGATCGAGGTGGCGACCGACGAGTTCAGCCGGTCCGCAGAAAACGTACCTGCGTCAAGTGAAGTGAGGTGGTACGCCGGGAATCGGATCCCGGTCGAGGTTGCCATCACGATGAGATTGGGTGAAGCCGCGGTTCATGGCCTCGACATCGCCGCTGCGGCCAAGCATGAATGGGTCATAGATCCGGATGCCGCCCGAGCGATCTCTTACGGCCTCGGCTACATCGCGCCGTACCTCGTCAGCGCCGAGAAGCTGGACTTCAACGGAACCATTCGCGTCCGGATCCGGCGTGGCTCGGATCTGTACTACATCATCGAAGACCGGCATCTCCACGTTCGTACAGAGGGCCCGGGTCCCGGGTGGAACCTCTCGGTCGCCCCGGTCGGGTGGGTGCTCGTCACAACAGGACGCAGGAACCAGTGGATGGCCGCAGGAACAGGCAAGATCGTCGGGTGGGGTACCCGGCCCTCGCTCCCGTTCAGACTGCGCGCCGCAAGTTTCCAGGGTTAGCGCAACGAGTCACGAGTACCCCGCCGGCCGTTTGCGATCGCTAGCCCGCGACTACGCGGGGCTCGGCGTGCTCACCGCGCGAGAGCTGCGTGGCGAGTCTCGTCGTCTCGGCACCGAGACGGTGCAACTGTTTCTCCAAGCCATCGCGCGACGGTCTCCCGTGCTCATCGAAGGCCGTGCGCGAATGAGGGATCGCAACCACGGTCGGGACCGCGACGGCACGCAGCGAGCGCACCATGAAGTCCATCGACGTCACCGTATGGAGCGCATGAGGGCCGCCGGACACGGCGATCAAGCCGATCACCTTGTCGTCCAGCTTAGGGCGCCCGCGCGTCTTCAGCGCGTCGAACCAGTCGATGGCGTTCTTGAATGCACCGCTCACGCCGCCGTGGTACGTGGGACTGCTCCAGATCAGGCCGTGCGCGCCGTCGACGGCCTGGATCAGTCGCAGCACGGACGCCGGATAGACCTCGACGCCGGGGCGAAAGTTCGGAAGATCCAGCTCCTTCAGGTCGATCAGTTCGGTGACGGCTCCTGCCGCGTGCGCCGCGTCGAGAGCGAGCTTCAGCGCGGTGAGACTTCGAGACGAAGGAGCGAGCGATCCGCCCAGTCCGACGATCCTTACAGGCGCCATCCGTCACTCCGTCGTTTCGATGCGTGTGGAACCCGGGGGCGAGGGCGGGGGGACGTACAAAACCCCCGCCCCCGGAGATCTATGGCGATCTAATAGTCGTACGTGGCGTCGGCCGACGTGCGTACGGCCGCGAGGCCCTCGGCAAGTGCATCCGCCATGTGCAGGATGTGGGTGCGAACCGCGTCGTACGCCTCGATCTCGGCTTCGTGGTCGCCGGTCAGGCGAGCGACGGCCTCGGCGAGCGTGGTGTCGAGGTGGACCTTCATCATGTCGCGCAGCGCGGCACGAGGACCGACACCGGCCGTGGCGAGGAAGTCGGCGATCTCGTTGCCGTTGCGGTACCAAGCCTTCGAGGTCTTGGTGACGGCGGCATCGTCGCCTGCCTTGGCGACGCGGATGAGGTCGGCCGCGATCAGGATGTGCTCGTTGAGCAGCCGGGTGAGCTCGGTGCCGGCCTCGTCACCGAATATCGGCTTGATCGCGTCCCCGATCTCGGTCTGGTTTCGGAGCAGCCGCGCCGCAGTGACGTCGATGTCGGCGAGGCCGTCGACCGCACTCACGATGAACAGACGCGTCCACACGATGTGGTCCTCCCACAAGGCGCGGACATCACGGCGGATCTGCGCCGCGTCGCTCGAGTCGGATTCCTCGGCGAAACGCTCCGGCATCGCGGCGATGATCCCGTTGGCCAGTGCATCCGCCATGTGCAGGATGTGCGCGCGGACCTCGTCGTACGCCTTGATCTCGGCCTCGTAGTCGCCGGTCAGGCGCGCGACGGCCTCGTCGAGGGTCGTGTCGAGATGGCCCTTCATCATCTCGCGCGTCGCGGCACGAGGAGCGATGCCAGCGGTGCTGAGGAAGTCGGCGATCTCGTCGCCGTTGCGATACCACGCTTTGGAGGTCTTGGTGACTGCGGCATCGTCGCCTTCCTTCGCCGCAGCGATGAGGTCGGCGGCGGTGAGGATGTGCTCGTTGAGGAGCTCGGTGAGATGGTTGCCGGCCTCGTCGCCGAACAACGGCTTGATCGCGTCACCGATCTCTTTCTGGTTACGCAGCAGACGCGCGGCGGTCACGTCGGTGTCTTTGAGGCCGTCGACCGCACTCACGATGTAGAGACGGGTCCAGGCGATGTGGTCCTCCCATAGAGCGCGGACGTCGTCGCGGAACGTATCTCTATCGATGAGCTCGGCGGTTTCGACCGCGATGTCGTCCGACGATGACGCGCTGATGACGTCGGCGTCATTCCCGCACGCGCCGAGGATCACGGCGGCGGCGACCAGAGCGATAGCTATGGTTCTCTTCATGTTCTCTTTCCTTTCGTCGTTCGTGCTTTCACGCGGCGTTCGTCGCAGCGCTCGGTGCGTCGAGCCGTCCGGCTCGGGGGTGCGCGTGGTGGCAGTGGCAAGCCTCGAGTAGGTCGTCCCCCACGGAGCGCGGCAGCGCGCTGAACCGTGGGTGGTCATGACCGAGGTGGTCACGCAACTCCGTGGCGAACCGGAACCGCAGGTCGCAGCGGGGGCACTGGAATATCTCCATCGTTCCCTCCTTTCTTTTCTTCGTGATCGTGGTTGTGGTCGCACGTCGAGCAGGGCTCGCCGGCGAGGAAGCGAAGCGTTTGGTCGTGCGCTTGGTCGATGAGCGTCGGGGCCTTGGAGAGATCGCGGAGCCCGACCTCGGTACACACCGGCGGGATCTGGATGATCTCGAGACCCGGCTGCGTGAACAGATCGCCGGAGTGAACGCGGATGCGTTGCGACAGAAGGATCCCGATCGAATGCGCCAGGATCGACAGCGGCGAGCGGTGGTCCGCCGGGGGCGGACACGGGAACCCAACGGACAGCACGTACACGCGGGTCGCTCCGGCTGCTACGGCCGGTTGCAGTGGAACGTGGTCGCTGAGACCGCCGTCGAGATACAGCTCACCGTCGATCTCGTGCGGCGGAAAGATCGCGGGGAGCGCGGTGCTGGCGAGGATCGCGTCGATCACCGAACCGCGCTCGAAGACGAACTCGGATCCGTCGGCGAAGCGAGTCGCGACGATGCGGACGGGAACGCGCGCTTCCTCGATGTCCTCGTAACCGAGTTCCCTCTCGAAGAGGCGTCGCATCGAGGCCGGCGAGAACAGCGCGCCGCCGCGCGTGAAGGTTCGCAACGCGCGCAGTGGATTGACGGGGAAGATGTCGCGTGAACGCACGCCCCGCCACACGCGACAGAGGTCTCGAGCGCGCTCGAGCGTCGGATCCGCCGCGATGTACGCCGCGTTGGCGGCACCGATCGAGGTCCCGACGACGAGGTCCGGGGAGATGCCGGATTCCAGCAGGCCCTTGAGCATGCCGGCCTGGATCGAGCCGAGGTTCGCCCCACCCGACAGGACGAACGCGTTCACCGGCGCACCCTCTTGCGGACGCGCACCCTGACCTTCACTCTCGCCGCCCGCCCGCCCCGCCGATCAGCTCGGCCTGCGGACAGCACACCCGCTCGAGCTCCAGATGAAGGTCGACGAGGTCGTCGAGCGACACCGGGGGCCCGCTCTTCTCCTCGGTGAGCTCGAGAGGTACGGACCCGGTCGCCTTCCGACCCCCGAGCAGCAGGAGCACCTTCGCGTCCTGCGCCGTCACCCGGTAGAAGACGGGACCGTCGCAGACCGGACAGTGGAACTCCGCCAGCCCGGCGCCTTCGGGACCGTCGGGCACGGAACACGTGACGTCGCCCGGCAGCAAAGTGAGCGGCCCGCACGTCGGACACCGCCCCTGAACCCTCGTTCGGTTCGACATCACACCCTCCTCTCTAACGCTAGTCTTGTTTTGCGGTACAGATTCCCCCCGGCTCGGTCCCCTGTCAACCCCTACCTGCGCAAAACCTCGATTTTTTTAGACCAAGTTGACGCCTGGTGAAGGGGGTTTACACCAGTCAAAGTTATTGTTAGAGTCGCGCTCACGAAGACGGCGTTGAGGAGGAGATCGATGGGAAAAGTGATCGAAGTCGCACCCGGCCTACGTGAGGTGCACCGTGACGCCAGGGGGGCGGTCCGGGTCGATCGGCTGCGCGCCGAGCTGGCCGTGGCCGATCTCCTCGAGGCCCTCGGCGTCGATCTCTCCAATGAGGATCTGTCCGGCACGCCCCGTCGCGTCGCGCGCATGTACGAGGAGCTGCTAACGCCGAGACCTTTCAACCCGACGACGTTCGAGAACGACGCCGGCTACGACGAGATGGTGATCGCGCGCGACATCCCTTTCACGTCCCTGTGCGCCCACCACATGCTGCCGTTCTCCGGCATCGCGCACGTCGGCTACCTGCCGGGCGACCGCATCATTGGCTTGTCGAAGCTGGCGCGCGTCGTCACCTATTTCGCTCGTAACCTGCAGGTCCAGGAGCGTCTGACCAAGCAGGTCGCCGACTGGCTCGATCGCGAGCTGCAGCCCCGCGGTGTCGGAGTTGTCGTCCGGGCCGAGCACCAGTGCATGACGATCCGGGGCATCCAGGCCGCCGGGTCGACCACGGTCACGTCGACGATGACGGGCCTCCTTCGCGAGAACCTGGCCACACGCGAGGAGTTCTTGGCGCTCTGTGGACAGACGCCATGAACTCCCGCACGCGGCCGCGCCGTCTCCGGACCAACCCGGCGATCCGCCGCGCGGTCGCCGAAACGCGTCTAACACCCGGCGACCTGATCGCGCCTCTGGTCGTCAAGGAAGACATCGCCGAGCCGATCGCGATCGACCCGATACCCGGCCAGTTCCAGCACACGGTGGACTCGCTCGTCAAGGAGGCGCGAGTACTCGCCAACGACGGTGTCGCCGGTCTCCTGCTGTTCGGGATCCCGTCGCACAAGGATGGTCACGGCTCGCAGGCCGATCACGACAACGGCATCACACAGGTGGCGCTGGCGCGGCTTCGCGACGAGATCGGTGGCGACATGCTGATCGCCTCCGACGTGTGCCTGTGCGAGTACACCTCGCACGGTCAGTGCACCATCCTGTCCGGCGCCGGCATCGATGAGCACAGGACTCTCGAGCGTTACCGCGCGATCGCAAGGTCGCATGCGCGCGCAGGCGCCCACTTCGTCGCTCCCTCCGGGATGATGGACGGACAGGTCGCCGCGATCCGAGACACCCTCGATGGCACCGGATACTCCGACGTCGGGATCATCGGTTACTCGGCCAAGTACGCGTCGTCCTTCTACGCGCCGTTCAGGAACGCCGCCGAAGGCGCGCCGAGCTTCGGCGACCGTCGCCATCACCAGATGGATCCGGCCAACCTCGACGAGGCCCTCCGCGAGATCGAACTCGATCTCGAAGAGGGCGCCGACGTCGTGATGGTCAAGCCGGCCACGACGTACCTAGACGTCGTGCATGCGGCGAAGACGACCTTCCGTGCGCCGGTCGCGGCGTACCACGTCAGCGGCGAGTACTCGATGTTGCACGCAGCGGCGGAGCGCGGATGGATCGACTACACCGCCGCCCTCATCGAGACACTGACCTCGATCAAGCGAGCCGGCGCCGATCTCATCGTCACCTACGCCGCGAAGGAGATCGCGCGATGGCTGTCGTAGCCGCAGATCTTCAGAGCCCGTTCCTCGCCGCGGCGCGGGGCGAGGAGGTCGCCCGCAAGCCGGTGTGGTTCATGCGTCAAGCCGGTCGCTCGCTGCCCGAGTACCGCGCGATCCGTAACCGACACTCGATGAAAGAGGTCTGCCGGACCCCCGACCTCGCCGCCGAGGTGACGCTCCAGCCGGTCCGCCGTCTCGGTGTCGACGCGGCGATCCTGTTCTCCGACATCATGGTCCCCGTCGAAGCGATGGGCGTCGAGGTGCGCTTCGAGGACGGGGTCGGCCCGGTGCTCGCGAACCCGATCCGTACCACAGCCGACATCGCCAAGGTGCATCGGCTCGATCCTGCCACCGACGTGCCCTTCGTCCTGGAGACCATACGGATCCTCGCCGCCGAGCTCGAGGTGCCGTTGATCGGCTTCGGTGGTGCTCCGTTCACCCTGGCCTCGTATCTGATCGAGGGCGGCCCTTCGAAGGTGCAGGCCCGCACGCGCGCCCTGATGCTCTCGGGGACGCAAGCGTGGTCGCGACTGATGCTTCGTCTGGCGAACGCAACCATCGCTTACCTCGAGGCACAGGTCGACGCGGGGGCGAGCGCCGTGCAGTTGTTCGACTCATGGGCCGGTTCGCTGTCCGAAGAGGACTACCGCGCGCACGTCCTGCCGTGGGTGCAGCACATCATGCGCGGCCTCGAGCATCTCGGGGTCCCTCGCATCTACTTCGCTCTCGGGTCCGCACACCTGATGAGCGCGCTTAAGGAGACGCACGCCGACGTCCTCGGCGTCGATTGGCGCACCCCGCTCGACGTCGCCCGAACGAAGCTCGGCCCGAGGCCCGTGCTGCAAGGCAACCTCGATCCGGTAGCGCTCCTCGCCGGCTGGCCGGTCGTGGAAACCAAGACGAAAGACGTCCTCAGCCGGTCCGACGCGAAACACATCTTCAACCTCGGGCACGGCGTCCTGCCCCAGACCGACCCGGAGATCCTCCGCAGAGTCGTGGACCTCGTCCACGGATGGGAGATGAAGTCATGACCACGGCTGTGTTGTTGATGGCGTACGGCACGCCACCCGGCGAAGCCGACATCGAGCCCTACTACACGCATATCCGTCACGGAGACCCACCACCGCCCGAGTTGCTCGACGAATTGACCGAGCGCTACCGCGCGATCGGTGGGCTCTCACCGCTGCTCGAGCTCTCGCGCCGTCAGGCCGCGGCGCTGGAAGCGTTCGTCGGCGTGCCGGTCGTACTCGGCATGAAGCATGCCACTCCGTTCATCGAGGATGCTCTCGACGAACTGATCATGCGCGGCGTCGACGAGATCGTCGGCGTCGTCCTCGCACCGCACTACTCGACGATGAGCGTCGCGCAGTACGAGGGCCGCGTGCGGACCCATCTCGAGAGCATCGAGAACGCGCCGCGCTTCACGATGATCCTGAGCTGGCACACGGCGCCGGGATACCTGTCGTTCCTCTCAGGAGCCGTCGACGAGGCGCTCCATCGTGTCTCTCCCGAGAAGCTCGAGGAGACACATGTGATCTTCAGCGCCCACAGCCTGCCCGAGCGCATCCTGGCCGACGACGATCCCTACCCGCAGCAACTGACTCAGACCGCGAACGCGGTGGGCGTGCTCACCGGCTGGCCGCGCTGGTCGACCGCGTGGCAGAGCGCCGGCAGGACCGCGGCCACGTGGCTGGGCCCCGACATCCTCGACGAGATGCGTGCGCTGGCAGATGCCGGCACGAAAGCGATCGTGATCTGCGCGTGCGGTTTCGTGACCGATCACCTCGAGGTGCTCTACGACATCGACATCGAGGCGCAGGCGCGCGCGTGGGAGCTCGGGATCGAACTCGTGCGAACGAAGTCGCCGA
>JBOGWY010000349.1:0-2119 GCA_050694015.1 Actinomycetota bacterium
ATCGTCGGGGCGTTGATCCTCATGCGCCGGCCGCATCGGATCGGCACGCTCTTTCTCGGTTTCGGTCTCTTCATCGCCGCGGCAGGCGTATTCATCCAGCTCTGCGACGGGGGATTCCGGGAACTCGAGATCTGTCGCCATGACAGTGGGGTCGGGGAATTCGTGTGGCAGGCGAGCTTCTTCTTCGGGCCGCTGCTACTCCTCTTCCCGACCGGCCGTCTCCCGTCCCAACGGTGGGTGCCGGTCGCCACCATCTTCTACGTCTCGTGGGGGGCCATCATGGCGCTCACGGCGCTGGGCTTCGGCGACACGGTAGACGCAGGGGGGTTCATCCCGGTCGCGGTGTGGGCGCTCGCCGCATGCGCCACCGCTCCGCTGTTCCGGATCCGCAAGGCGAGCGCTATCGAACGGCAACAGCTCCGTTACCTCGGATACGTCGTCGCGATGACCTTTGTGGCGATCGGCATCGGGTTGTTCCTCGATCTGAGCGGCCGCGATGAAGCCCTCGTGGTCGTCAACATCCTCATCTTCGCCAACGTCGCACTAGGCATCCCGGCGGCGATCGGGATAGCGATCCTTCGCTACCGCCTGTACGAGATCGACGTCATCATCAACCGGACGCTGGTCTACGGTGGGCTGACCGCGATCCTCGCCGCCATCTACGTCGGGCTCGTGTTCGGCTTGCAGGCCGCCCTCGCGCCGGTCACGGCAGAGTCCGACCTCGCGATCGCGGCCTCGACGCTCGCGGTGGCGGCCTTGTTTCGCCCGTTGCGGAGCCGCGTACAAGCGTTTATCGATCGGCGTTTCTACCGCCGCAAATTCGACTCACGGATGACGCTGGAGGAGTTCAACGCGCACATCCGTGACGAGGTCGAACTTGACTCGCTGAGCGCGCAGCTCGTGCGGGCCGTGCAGGAGACGATGCAACCGGCTCACGTGTCGTTGTGGCTGCGCGGGCAGGGGGCCGGACGATGAGGGCCCTACGCTGGTTAGCACCCAGCGTGGCCGTCGTGACTATCGGTCTCGTCGTGACCGCGGGCTCCCTGCAAGTCGTCAATCGCGACGCAGACTGGGGCGGAGTGTCGGCGGCGATCGTTGCCTTCTCGTCGTTCGCAGTCGTCGGCTTCGTCGTTGCGTACAAGCGTTCGCAGAATCCCATCGGATGGCTGTTTCTCGCGATCCCGTTCCTTCAGGGGGTGACGTGGTTCTCCAGCGAGTTCGCGCTGTGGAACGCGTTTCGAACCGGATTCGACAGTGGGACGGTCGAGTTCTTCACATGGTTGAGCAACTGGACGTGGTGGCCGGCGCTCGCTCTCATGCCTACGTTCCCGATGCTCCTGTTCCCGAACGGAGAGTTGCTGTCGCGACGGTGGCGCTGGGTCGGCTACCTCGCTGCGTTCGCGATCATCGGGGGCGTCCTGATGTTTCCGTTCGATCCGGCGCCGTACAGGCTGATCGAAGGCGAGCCCAAGGTCCAGAATCCGTTCGGTATCCCGGCGCTGGGTGACGCGGTTGAGTTGTCTGCGGCGATCTTCTTCCCCTCGATCCTGCTGGCGGGAGGCCTCAGCATCCTGTCCTTGATCATTCGCTTCCGTCGGTCGCGAGGCGAGGAGCGACAGCAGGTGAAGTGGATCGCGTTCGCCGGCGCGGTGTTGGCGATCGGCTTCATCGGCTCGTTCTTCATCCCCGCGATCGGGGAGAACGACTTCCTCTTCGGAGTAGTGGTCACGATGCTCCCCGTGACCGCCGGGATCGCGATCCTGCGCTACCGCCTCTACGACATCGACCTCATCATCAATCGCGCTCTGGTCTACGGTGCGCTTACAGCGCTACTGGTGCTTGCCTACGTGGGGATCGTGTTCGGACTGCAAGCGGCGCTGTCGCCGTTCACCGCCGAATCCGATCTGGCGGTGGCCGGCTCAACGCTTGCCGTCGCCGCCTTGTTCCGCCCGTTCAGAGCCCGCGTACAGGGCTTCATCGACCACCGCTTCTACCGTCGGAAGTTCAACGCCCAACGCACGATCGACGACTTCACTTCACATCTGCGCGACGAGGTCGATCTCGGTGCGGTCAGCGGACAGTTGGTGGATGCTGTTCGACAGACGATGCAGCCTACGCA
>JBOGWY010000350.1:0-23361 GCA_050694015.1 Actinomycetota bacterium
CTCGAAGATCTTCGAGCGCACCGACGCGAGCCCCGTGTCGCGGCCCTGCCAGAACGGGGACGACGACGACAGCGCGAGGAAGTGGGGGATGAACGTCGAGAGCCCGTTCGCCACCGCGATCGCCTCCTCGCCCGAGCCCACGCCGACGTGCGTGTGGACCCCGAAGATCAGCAGGCGCCGGGCCGTCCACTGGCAGTTCTCGATCAAGCGGTGGTAGCGGGGGTCGGGCGAGACGGTCTGGTCGGCCCACGCCGAGAACGGGTGGGTGCCGGTGCAGAGGATCCGGTAGCCGAGCCCGTCGGCGGCGTCGATCAGACGTTCGACCTTGGCCCCCATGTCGGCCCGGACCTCATCCACGTTCTGGCAGACGCCGGTGATGACCTCGATCGTGCACTCGAGGAGCTCGTGCTTGTAGGCCGTGTCGTCGCCCAGGGCGGCCAGGATCTTGGTGGCGGCCGTGTCGGTGGTCAGCGCCCCGGCCTCGTCGACCACCTGGCACTCGATCTCGACCCCCAGGGTCGGCCTCTCGGACCTCGTGAAAACGATGTTCATCGGTGCCCCCCAGAGCTCGGGATCCGTCGCCGCGCCGCCTTGATGGTACCGGGATACCACCGGGTCGCAGGTTTGGGCTACGTGTACTGAAATTTTCGAAAAAATTGCCTTACAAGGGAAGGAAGCTAAGCAAACCGGGCGAAAACACCTCTCGCCACGTGGATCGGCGCTCGGTCGATCCCACGATTACTCAGAAGGAGGGCATATGCCTAGTTCCATCAATCGATGGGCTATCGCGGGCCTCTGCGTCATCACGGCGATGACAATGATCCTGCTTGCAACGACGCCGCAGGCTGCGGCGGATCACGAGCCGGCGCAGAAGGTCGCCGCCGCAGGTTCGGACATCGACCAGGTCGAGGACGACACCCCGGTTCTCACCGAGACCGTGCGCGTCTCCAGCACCCAGGACCTCGTGCTCCAGCTCACGGCGGAGTGCTCGATCCTGACCGCTCTGACCACGAACAACGACAACCCGTCCTCGACGGCGTTCGGCTCCGTCCGGATGCGCATCGAGATCGACGGCACCCCGGTCGCAGTCGCCACCGACGAGATCACCGCCGGCGAAGAGGGCGAGGGCGAAGAGGACGACGACCCCGAGGTCGGCGAAGTCACCTTCTGCAACCGCACCTACTCGCGCACCGTCACGGATGAGGAAGACCCGCAGGACGGCATCGACGAGGAAGACGACTTCATCCGCACCCGTACGGCGAACGCCTTCAACTGGCTCGCCACGGACATCGGCTTCAACTTCGACGACCCGGCGAACGGCAACAACGTCGTCGAGATCGTGGTCTTCGCCGACTACGACACCGACACCATGGGTGAGGCCCTTGCGGACGCCTTCGTCGGCTCCCGCACGCTGATCGCCGAGCCCACCAACGCGTCGGTCCACGAGGCCGTCGAGCCCACCGGTGGGGACGGCAGCTAAGCAATAGAGCTACTGGCAAGTAACACCTAGAGACCGGGGCGGCTCCCACCGCCCCGGTCTTTTTGGTGCTCCCGGCGACGGCAGGACTCCCCTCGGTCGGGGAGAACCCTTCGAGCTAAGGGGATACGCACCGGGACACCCATCCGGGCCCCCTGCGAGATCCGAACCAAAAGGACCAAACGGACTTTCAGGGAAGGAAAGAAACAGATGCGCCGTCGACTGACCGTCACCATGGCTCTGGTCGCGATGCTGGTCGCGAGTCTGCTCCCGACGGGCGCCGCCACGGCGACGCCGCGCGCTCCGGAGTACGGCCTCACCGTCACCGAGCACATCGTCGGTAGCAAGTTCGGCAAGCTCTACGTGCGCGTCGCTCACCCCACGCTCAAGGGCAAGGCGGTCAAGGCTCCCTCGATCTTCACCTACTCGCCGTACTGGGTCCTCGGCACCGACGGTGAGAACTTCCGCCGCTCGTCAAACGACAGCTGGGTCCCGCTCGGCTACAACGCGGTGTGGGCCGACGTCGTCGGTACCGGCAACTCGGGTGGCTGCTACGACTACGGCGGCGAGCGCGAGAAGGTCACCGGCGCGGCACTCGTCGAGTGGATCGCGAAGCAGAAGTGGTCGACCGGCAAGGTTGCGATGACCGGTGGCTCGTACGAAGGCACCACCGCGACGGCCGCTGCCGTGATGAAGCCGAAGGGCCTCGTCACGATCGTTCCCGAGGCCGCGATCTCGCGCTGGTACGGCTACGCGTACTCGAACGGGATCCGCTACTTCCTCAACAACGAGAACCCGTCGGACGAGGGCGTCGACACGCCGGCGGCGTTCGACTTCGGGCTCGCGGTGCCGCCCCCGCTCGATCCCGACGGTGCCGATTTCCAGGAGCGCTTCGCGGAGAACATGCAGCCGTGCGACGAGCTCGAGCACATGCAGCACGGCTACGACGACACTCCCGACTACGACAAGTTCTGGATCGAACGCGACTATCTGCGCGACGCCCACAAGATCAAGATCCCGGTCCTCGTTGCGCACAACTGGGGCGACTGGAACGTCAAGCAGGAAGAGGGTTGGAACCTGTTCAACGCGCTGACGAACGCGGAGAAGCGCGTCCTGTACATGGGCGACCGTTACACCGGCCACGGCACGCCCGACGGCAAGTACGACAAATACAAAGAGGCGTGGATGGCGCACTATCTCAAGGGCGTCGACAACGGCATCGAGGACACCCCGACGATCGTGTCGGAAGGCGCGAACTACGACGGTCCCCTGAAGTACCTCGCCGCGGATTCGGTCAAGACACGCGACGTCGCGCTGATCGCGCAGGAGATGCCGCGCACGAGCGAGACCGACTGGGGCTGGAAGCTCTACCCCGACAAGCCGCTGACCGGCATGATGCCGACCGCGGCGATCTTCAACTCGGCCAACGTCAACACCGAGTATCACGCGATCCACCACGCGCGCAATAACCACGACTGGTACTGGTTCGAGAGCCCGGTGCTCAAGAAGGACGTGCGGATATTCGGTCGCCCGCGGATCGAGATCCAGGTCACCGCGGATCGTGAGTGGATCACGTTGACGCCGACGATCGTGGACGTGAAGACGTCATGTCACGAGTCGGTCGCCAACCAGCACGTGCAGCACCCCGAATGCACGGCCGAGACCGGTGCCGGTACCGCACCGCGCTCGCTCTATTCCGTGACGCGAGGATGGATGGACTCCCGCTACCGCAACGGGCTCGCGAAGCAGCAGCTCGCGAAGCCGATGCAGCCGCTCGCCATGACGATCCCGGCGCACCCGACCGACTACACGTTCAAGAAGGGCCACCAGATCGGCCTGCTGGTCGCTACCGAGCTCAACGAGTGGTCCGTTCCCAAGCCGTACCCGTGCACGTCGCTCGAGTGTGTGCAGGTTCGGATCAACTGGGAGCAGGGTAAGACCAGACTTATCCTGCCGATGGTGAACGCGCCGCGGGACCCGAAGGACCTGTTCGACCTCGGGCACCATCACTGACCGAAGCTGTAGCTGGGAGATACCAACGATGCGACGGCTGAGCCTCCTGCTGGGCGCCGTGGTCCTCGCGACCACGTTCGTCACCCCGGCACGTGCCGTCACGACCGGCTTTAGCGCCCCGGCCCCGTGCGCGCGCAACGAGGTCCGCTCGCTCATGAGGACCGGCGCGATGGAGACGGTCGCGCTGCGTACGTTCACGCTCGAGATGAAGTCCGCCAAGCCCAGCTACAAGATCGGGGAGACGGCCGTCATCAAGGCGAAGGTCACCCGCCCCGCAGACGAGGATCCGCTGCAGCTCGGCGTACCGCTCGACTCGCCCGAGCACTACGCGGCCCCCGACGTCAACGTCGGCATCGGTCTGCGGATCGGTGAGGTGTTCCTGTTCGGCTTCGGCATCACGGACCAGAACGGCGAGGCCGACGTCAAGATCAAGCTGAAGTCGTACACGCCGACCGGCACCGCTCTCGCCGATGGATTCGCGTGGAAGCGGCAACTCGAGACGCCGTGCCTGATCGTCGAGGAGAACGGCTACACGTTCTTCCCGAACGCGTTCAAGGTCACTCGCTAGCGCTCGGCAAGGTCACTCGCTAGGTCACTTATTGACAATCATTTTCATCTAGGGCAGGGTGCCGCCATGCCCGAAGCCGCCACGTGGGGAGCGTCGCTCGTCGCCGTAGGGGTGGTCAGCCTGTGCTCCGCCAGCGGGGCCGTGTTGCTGTTCCTCCGCAAGACGGTGCTCGACCGCGGCCTCCTGGTGCTCGTCTCGTTCGCCGCCGGAGCTCTTCTCGGCGACGCGTTCCTTCACATCCTCCCGGAGCTGTCCGAATCGGCTCGTGGCTTCGACGTCAACGCGTCACTGGCGATCTTGGCCGGGGTGATCGCATTCTTCATGTTGGAAAAAGTCCTGCACTGGCATCACTCGCACATCCCTCACGAAGACGTGATCCATCCGGTCGCGGTCACGAACCTCGTCGGCGATGGGCTACACAACTTCATCGATGGGGCGATCATCGGGGGCGCCTTCCTCGCGTCGACCGAGCTCGGCATCGCCACGACGATCGCCGTCGCACTGCACGAGATCCCGCAGGAGCTGGGTGACTTCGGCATCCTCGTGCACTCCGGGATGAAGCCGCGGCGTGCTCTCGGGATGAACCTGGTGAGTGCGATCGCCTCGATCATCGGAGCCGTAGCTGCGCTGCTCCTTGCAGACTTCGCCGAGATCGAGCGTTTGCTGCTTCCCTTCACGGCCGGTGCGTTTGTCTACATCGCCAGCACCGACCTGATCCCCGAGCTCCACAAGGAACCGGAGGTCAGGAAGTCGTTCGTCCAAGTCGTTGCGCTCGTCGCCGGGGTCGCGGTGATGTATGCGCTCCTCGGTCTTGAATAAGCAGCGGTCGACCCGGCAGCGGGCCGCGATCCGAACGGCGCTCGAGCACGCATCCGGCTTCCGATCGGCGCAGCAGTTATTCGACGAGCTGCGCGCCGGCGGAGATTCCGTTGGACTGACGACGGTGTACCGCACGCTGCAGGGTCTCGCCGAAGCAGGCGACGTCGACGTGATCCAGACCGGCGACGGCGAAGCGCTCTACCGGATCTGCGGAACCGACGATCATCATCACCATCTCGTGTGTCGATCGTGCCGGCACTCCGTCGAGGTCGATTCGGCCGCGGTGGAACGCTGGGCCGCCGGCGTCGCCGACCGGCACGGCTTCACGGCGCCGAGCCACGTCGTCGAGGTGTTCGGGCTGTGCAAGGAATGCTCTAACTAGCATCGGGGTCCGCGTCGCTCTGCTGCATCCAGGTGATCAATTCGACTCCCTTCCTCGACAACACGTAGCCCATCACCATCCGGCGCACGTATCCCCAAACCTCGAGGCGGCTCACTGCGACCGCAACGTCCTGCCACGGCAGGCCGATTCGGCGCGCGATGCGTTCGGCGGTTTGCTGCGTGTCGTCCACCGCTTCGAACACCTGACGATCGATACCTTCCGGGACGGGCAACGGCGGTTCGAGCGAGACGACCGGTTGGGGCGGTGCGTCCATCGCGCAGGGGAAGAGCACCGCGACGGGAAGTCCCCACTTCGTGATCACGAAGGGCTCGCCGCCCTCCTCGAGACGTTTCACCACCGCTCCCGTGGCGCGATGCAGCTCACGCAAAGCGACAACCTTCATGAATTTCGGAGGGGACCTGTACATGTGTACGACGGTAACGAGGGCCTGAGACGACCTAGCCGCGACGGCCTGTGGCGCCCGCCACATCGGTGGAAATAGGCCCCCTTTGTCGCGCGCACCCCTTTGCCAGGACCGAGTGACAACTAGGGGGATGAAGTCAGACAACTGGATGTCTGACAACGTCGGGCGGGATGTCACGCGGTCCGGGCAGGAGTGTGCGCGCGGCGAGATCGAGCCGATGTCTGACAACGCACGGCGGGATGTCACGCGGGTCCGGAAAGAGGTGGGTGCGCGCGAACGCTGGGTCCAAAGCGCGCCGAAGCCGCCGGGGGGCCCGTGGTGCGAGGGCCGGACCTACGGCGCCGGTGGCGCCGGGGGCCTCGGGGCCCGGCCCGACGGGGTCTCTCCCGTGAACGTCGACATGTCCTCGCCGAAGGCCGCCTTGAAGGGGGCCAGCAACTCGATCGGGATCGGGACGACGAGAGTCGAGTTCTTCTCCGACGACACCTCGGTGATGGTCTGCAGGTAGCGCAGCTGGTAGGCGATCGGGTGGCGGGCGATGACCTCGGCGGCCTGCGCGAGCCGTTCCGACGCTTGGAACTCACCCTCGGCGTTGATGATCTTGGCACGGCGCTCGCGCTCCGCTTCGGCCTGGCGGGCCATCGCGCGTTGCATCTCGACCGGCAGGTCGACGTCCTTGATCTCGACGAACGCGACCTTGACGCCCCACGCATCGGTGTCCTCGTCGATGATCCGCTGGAGGTCCGAGTTGAGACGATCGCGCTCGGTGAGGATCTGGTCGAGCTCCACCTTGGAGAGCACCGCACGAAGGATCGTTTGCGCCTTCTGCGAGGTGGCGAAGAGGTAGTTCTGCACCTCGACGATCGCTTTGACCGGATCGAGGACCTGGAAATACGTCACGGCGTTCACGCGGATCGTGACGTTGTCCTTCGTGATGATGTCCTGCGGGGGCACGTCGAGCGTGACGATCTGGAGATTGACCTTCACCATCTTGTCGATGAACGGGATGATGAAGAAGAGACCAGGCCCCTTCGCGCCGACGACACGGCCCAGTCGGAAGATGACGCCGCGTTCGTACTCCTGGACTATCCGCACCGCAAGCCCAAGGAAGATAAGTAATCCGAAGAAGAGAACGACCGCGAGTCCCAGGATCTCCATCAACTCTCCCCTTTCACGACCTCATGCTCGTGGAGCGGTTCCACGAGCAGAACGAGACCTTCGGTTGCCTTGACCTGAACCTTCTCGCCCGCGGCGATGCCCATTTCCATCGTGCGCGCGCGCCACAGCATGCCCTTGGTTACGACGGTGCCCTCCGGAGCGATATCCGTCTTGGCCTCGGCGATGGAACCGATGATGCCTTCTTCACCGGTGATGGGTCGTCTTAGGCGAACCCTCAGCGCCGCAGTCATCACCGAGATGAAGAAGATCAGAGTTCCGGCGACCGCGGCGACGATCGCCCCGATGGAGACGTTGAGATCGGCGCCCGACACGAGCAGCATGCCTCCGGCGATCAGACCCACGACACCTCCCGCCGTCCACACGCCGAGTCCCGCGGTATGGAGATCGACCAGCAGGAACGACACCGCCAACACGATGAGGAGGACGCCGGCCCAGTTAGTCGGCAGAACGCTGAGCGCGTAGAAGCCGAGCAGCAGCGCGACACCGCCGAGGATGCCGGCGAGACCGATGCCGGGGTTGTACATCTCGAAGATGATCCCGAACATCCCGACGAGCAACAACAGGTACGCGACATCGGGACTCGTCACCGCGTGCAGCAGGCGTTGCAGCAGGTTCATCTCCTGGAAACGGACCGCGACGCTCGGCGTCGCGTCGGCTTCGTCCCAGGTCTCGAGCGTCACGGTGCCGCCGGCGGTCTCCGCCTCGCGCCCGTCGAGCGTCTCGAGGAGCTGCCCCAACGACGACGCGAGCCCGTTCACGGCTCCCGTCTCGGCGGCCTCGGTCGCCCCGATCGAGGCCGCGTCGCGCACGGCGGCTTCGGCGAAGTCCGGATCGTGGCCGCGGTCGATCGCGAGTTCTTGGATGAACGCGGCGGCGTCGTTGGTGACCTTGTCTCCGAGTGTGTCGCCGTCGCCGAGGTTGATCGGTGTCGC
Organism: Actinomycetota bacterium; assembly: GCA_050694015.1. Classification (GTDB taxonomy): domain Bacteria; phylum Actinomycetota; class CADDZG01; order CADDZG01; family WHSQ01; genus JBOGWY01. The sequence goes on from JBOGWY010000350.1 coordinate 7,795, forward strand.
GGCGCCGATCTCGGTCGAGGAGGCCATGAACGAGAGCGTCGCGGCGTAGGCGATGAAGGTTCCGGCCGAGGCGGCGCGGGCGCCGCGCGGTGCGACCCACACGATCACCGGGACCTCGGAGTCGAGGATCTCCTGGATGATCTCGCGCATCGAGACGTCGAGGCCCCCCGGGGTATCGAGCTGGATCACGAGCGCATGGACGCCGTCGGCCTGGGCTCCCTCGATCCGGTCCCTCAGGTACTCGGAGACCTGCGGGTCGATCGGACCGGTGATCTCGACGAGGTCGACGGTCTGCTCCGGCGGGGGGTCCTGCGCCAGCGCCGGCCCGGCGATGAGCAGCAACAAGCCGGCGATCAGGAGCCCCGCGAAGAGCGAGCGTTTCATGCATCCATGGTCGCAGACGGGGGGGATTCCGTTTTCGTGGGGTAGAAAGCGCTGGTGCTGATCGACGAGTTCCTCGACCCCAAGATCCTCGTCGTCTCGGGCAAGGGCGGGGTCGGGAAGACCACCGTGGCGGCGGCTCTCGCGCTGGTCGCGGCGCGACGGGGCCGCAAGGTGTGCGTGGCCGAGGTCGATCGCAAGGGGAACCTGCCGCACCTACTCGGGGGCGGAGACCTCGGCTACAAGCCCAGCGAGGTGTCGCCCGGGGTGTGGGGAATGAACATCGTGCCGGACAAGGCGCTCGAGGAGTACCTCAACGTCCAGTACCACATGAAGCGCTTCAGCAGGATCTTCACGACCACGCACTTCGTCGACTACATCACGACCGCGGGGCCGGGCCTGAAGGACATCCTCGTGCTCGGGAAGATCTGGTACCTCGAGCAGGGGCGCACGGAGGCCGAGGGCGGCGCGACGCAGTCCTTCGACACGATCATCGTCGACGCGCCCGCGGCCGGGCACATGGTCACGTTCCTCTCGGCCCCCATGGGCCTGTCCGATGCGGTGCGGCTCGGACCGGTGCGCCGGCAGTCGGACTGGCTCGTCGGCATGCTGCAGGATCCGAAGCGAACGCGGGTCCACCTCGTGACACTCGCCGAAGAGATGCCGGTGTCGGAGACGCTCGAGACCGTGCACGCGCTCGAGGGCAAGCTCGGCATCGACTCCGGGCCGGTGTTCGCGAACGCGATCTACTCGGAGCTGTTCTCCGGGACCGAAGAGGTGATGCTCGTGCAGATGGCCGCCGACGGCGACTACTCGACGCTGCGCAAAGAGGCGGAAGCCGTCGGATTGCATCTCGACCCCGACGATCTCGAAGGACTCGTCGGGTACGCGCGCTTCCTCGAGGCCAAGCGCGCGATCCAGACGCAGCATCTCAAGACCCTGCACAAGGGCATCGACGACCCGATACTGGAGCTGCCGTTCCTGTTCTCCGCCGGGCTTGCCCTGCCGGACGTGGAGACGCTCGCGGACGTGATGGAAGAGAGGATCCAGAAACTGTGACTGCGGTCTCCGACGTCCTGCAGAACAAAGAGATCATCGTATGTGCCGGCTCCGGCGGCGTCGGCAAGACGACGACGGCCGCCGCGATCGCGCTGCAAGCCGCGATCGAAGGCAAGAAGGCCGCGGTGCTGACGATCGATCCGGCGAAACGTCTCGCGTCGTCGCTGGGGCTCAAGGAACTGTCCAACGACCCGGTCAAGGTCAACATGCGCACGTTCACCGCGGCAGGTCTCAAGCCGAAGGGCGAGCTTCACGCCATGATGCTCGACACGAAGTCGACGTTCGATCACGTCGTGCTCCAGTACGCGCCGACGCGCGAACAGGCCGAGCGCATCATCGCGAACCGCTTCTACAAGAACATCTCGGGGACCCTGTCGGGCACGCAGGAATACATGGCGATGGAGAAGCTCTACGAGCTCTACGGCCAGGGCGGCTTCGACCTCATCGTGATCGACACGCCGCCGACGAGGAACGCTCTCGACTTCCTCGACGCCCCGAAACGGATGACCGACTTCTTCGAGAGCCGCGTGCTCCGGTGGTTCTTGATCCCGTACCTCAAGGCCGGAGGGGGCGTGATGCGGTTCGCGAACGTCGCGGCGTCGGCGTTCCTCAAGGTCGTGACGCGGATCGTGGGGGCCGACGTCCTCCAGGACACGGCCGAGTTCTTCGGCAATCTCGAGGGCATGTACGACGGGTTCAAACAGCGGGCGCGCGACGTGGCGAGGCTCCTGCAATCCGACGTCACGTCGTTCGTCGTCGTGACGTCACCGTCGGCCGACTCCGTCTCCGAGGCGACGTTCTTCGCGTCCCGCCTCAACGAATCGGGCCTGCCGTTCGGGGCGCTCGTCGTGAACCGCGTGCACCCCAAGTACGGCGACGAGATCGATGCGAAGCCGCGGCAACTCAACAAGCTCGAGCAGGGCGGCGACGACGCCCGGCTCCTCGCGAAGCTGCTCGACAACCACGCCGCGTTCATGCGCCTCGTCCATCTGGAAGAGAAGAACCTCGATGCACTTGCGCGCAAGATCCCCCGCCACAAATGGGTGCGCGTGCCGTACCTGGAGCGCGAGGCGGTCGACTTCCCGGGTCTCATCGCGATCGCCGAGCAGCTCTTCGGTCTCGACGAGACGGCGGAACGAGCGGGATAGGATTCGCAGCCATGCTCGCCGCGCGGATGATCGAAGGCCTCGTCTTCGTACTCACCATCGGTTCCGGGATATTCGTTGCATACATGCTGGTGGGTCTCTTCCGCCTGTCGCCGGCGCTGGACGGCACGCGCTACAAGGGTGGGCTCGGGCAATGGTCGTGGGCCGCCCACCGCATCACCGGTGTGCTCGTGGTGGCGTTCCTCTTCGGTCACATCGTCGACACGTTCGCGGTCGGATTCGGGCCGGAGCTGTACGACGAGACGATCTCCCTCTACCAGCAATGGTGGTTCAAGCCGTTCGAGGTCGCGTTGATCGCGGCGACGCTCTATCACGCGCTGAACGGGCTCCGCATCATCCTTTTCGACTTCTGGCCGAAGCTCGCGCTCAAGCAGAAGGCGTTCGCGTATGCCGAGTTCGTCTTGTTCGTGATCGGCTTCACACCGGCCGCGTTCTTCATGTTGCGCAGCGCCCTCGAGGAATCACCCTTTTCGTGAGGATGCATTAGATGGCCACCACCGACCCGGGCATCCTGGGCCGCATCGGCGCCACGCTCGACGAGGTCGCGAGCTACGTCGGTCGTTACGGCATCGCTCCAGGGGACGCGAGCGCCAAGGGCATCCTGCGCATCGAGCTCGAGCGCGACGTCAAGCGCATCGTGCAGGCCTACTGGACGCCGTTCCAGGCCGCGGTCCCCGGCTACTCGATCGGGCTCCACCTCGAGGTTGCCGAACCGACCGTGCACTGGGCCGAGGCGTATCTCTCCGAGGAGTTCGAGAACTGGGTCTTCGTGTTCATCGAGCGAGCCGACGGCGAGATCCAACTGCAGCAGTACGCGAACCACTCGACGCCACGGGAAGCGATAGACACGTTCTTCAAGCTCGCAGGCTGGTACGTGCTGACCGCGACCGATACCAAGTGGTCGGACGTCCGTTACCAGGTGTCGGCGGAGCTCCCGTGGGGCGAGCTGCAGTCTGCGACCGCGGCGGCGGCCACCAGCGGCGCGGTTTTGGAGTCGCTGAAGAAGTCCACGATCATGTGGCTGCGGTGGCGCCATGGGGGCCGGGTCCACCAGATGCCCGTCTGGTACGTCTACGACCAGAAGGTCGGAAAGATCTACGTGCTCTCCGGCGAGAGGCAGCAGACGCTGCCGGGGGCCGAGCAGATGCGCGAGTGCGAGGTCATCCTCAGATGGAAGGGCCGCAACTCGTCGGTGGCCGAGCTCAACGCTCTCGTCGACGTCATCTCGGGCGACGACCCCAGGTGGACCGAGGTCGCGGATCGCATCGCGGAGAAGCGCTTGAACATCCCCGGGGCTCCCGAAGACACCGCCGAGCGGTGGCGGGACGAGTGCGTGATCCTGGAACTGTCGCTAGAGAGCTAGACGGCTACTTGCCCGTCGTTAGACGGCTACTTGATTGATGGACTGGCGGCGGTAGCGACGACGCTCTCGCTCCGTGAGGCCGCCCCACACGCCGTGATCGACCGGCGTCTCCATCGCGTACTGCAAGCACTGCGCGCGAACGGGACAGTCGCGGCAGATGCGCTTGGCTTCCTTGTGCTCGATCGCTCCGGGCGAGAACCACAGGTCGGGATCGTTGCGGGCACAGAGAGCGGCGGCTCTCCAGTCTTCGCCGGTGGCTAGACGCAATCGAGTACCTCCACAAGTAACTTCGGGGGCTGTTTCTGTCCTTGGGACACTAGTTCCGCAAGCGCAAGAATCCGATAGCCCATCGGAACCGTTTCGATTTGGTCCCGTTGGGGGGGTATGAACCACCCGTGGGGTAGTCCGTTCGGACTAGTTATCTCCCATTAGGTCACGTACGCCCCAGTACGCCCACTACGTACGCGCAGGAGGGCCGCGTGAGGTCGTCGAACCACCTGGGTAAGAACATGTCTATGAGAGCTCTCGCGACCCGCTCGATCGTCGGCGCCCTCCTGCTCGTACTGGCAGGGGCCTTCGTCGCGCCTGCCTCGGCCGCCCCCAGCAAGGTGAGCTCGGATCCGGACGAGGGCGAACAGCTCCACGAGGCCCCCGAGCGGGTCACGATCACCTTCGACCAGCCGCTCGATCCGTCCTCCCACATCGAGGTCGAAAACCATTGCGGCGACCGCGTCGACGAGCAGCCCACCGACGTCAACGGCACCGAGATGTCGGTCCCGGTCACCGGGAACTGGGGCGGGATGTATCACGTCACCTACGTCGCGAAGGGTGTGGCGGGGGTCACCGGACAGCAGACCGGCAGGTTCATGTTCTCGGTTCACGCCGGCGCCGAGTGTGACGGCGGCGGTGGCGGTGGTCACGATCACGGCGGTGGCGGTGGCACCGGCGGTGGGCACGACGGCGGGCATGAAGGTGGCCACGGCGGTGGCGGTCACGAGGGCTCGGGGGAGCACGGTTCCGGAGCCGGTGCCCACGACCCCGGCGCGCACGAGAGCGCCGCGCACGGCTCCACGACGCATGGGTCCGCGCACGGCGCCCACGCCGGGAGCGGAACCGACCACGCGGAGATGGATCACGGCGGACACTCGAGCGACGGGAAGCACGCAGACCACCACGCGAATGGCGCCGGTTCGGAGCGCGACGAGACACGCAACATCACGAGCGCACCATCGGGAGATCTCCGGGGGCCGGGGTCCGATGCCGTGATGTTGTCTCTGGGTCTGTGCGCGCTGCTGGGTCTCCTCGGCGGAGCCCTCCTCAGGTTCTCGGCGCCGAAGTAACGCTCGACGCCGGGTCGGTCGCCTCCCTCGTACGTGCCTGTCCGGTCAACACCGCGGTCACGCCGATGATCGCGACCCCGAGCGCGAGTTCGATCGCGATGGTGCGGCGGAAGAGATGCGCACTCGAACGCGCACGGTCGTTGGTCTCGAGCTTGTGGCGCACGTAGAAATGGTTGACGCCGCCGAGCGCGAGCACGAAGAGGAACGCGCCGATCTTGATCGTCAAACTCCGTCCGTAGCGCGTGTCGATCATGTCGGACAGCTTGCCGATGTCGAGGAACGAGTTGATCGTGCCGGTGATCGCGATGATCGCGATCGATATCGCCGCGAGCTTCGAGAAGCGGATGACGACCGGTGTGAGCATACGCACGCGATCGTCGTCGTCCTTGCCCCGCCACGCGCTCGGCAGAACCATGGCCATCAGGACGATGCCGGTGAGCCACGTCGACCCGGATGCGAGATGGATCACGTCGTTCGGGATCGACACCACCTGCGGCGTCGCGACGAAAGCGTGGCCCGACATCGAGTTCGTGAGCAACAAACCCGTTGCGAGACCGCTCCATGCGGCCCACCACGTCATCGTCGGAGACCTCCGGTCGTCACCGGCCCCGGCCAGCGCCGACTTCTCGACGTGCCGAACCAGCAGGACCGCGAGTCCGAGCAGCAGCGGGAAGCGGAGGAGGTGCCACTGTCCGAACGGAGTAGATGCGATCGCCGAGAACGTGTCGCTACCAACGTCGCCACCGGTGCCCTCGGCGATCAGCGTGGCCTGGAGGAGCAACGACACGATCGTGGCTATGGCCGATCCCACGAGCGCGGCCTGGACGAGGTCCTCGAGGCGACGAGACAACCGCGCCCGGCCCTCGGACCAGCCGGCCTCGCCGACGCCGGCGAAGGAGGGGCGTAGGACGAAGAACAGGAACGGGACGAGCCCGAAGATGAAGGCGTGGGCCGTGAAGGTCGTGAACCGGGCAACCAAGAAGGCGATGCCGCGGAACGTCTCTTCGAAGCCTCCCTCGATCCCGGGCATGTAGCCTAAGAGTCTGCCATGACGTCGTCGCAGCTCATCCTGATCTCAGTGACGTCGGCGATCGTTGCCGTATTCACGATGCTGGTCGTTGCCTCGATCCTCCGCGCCCGCGACCGGGACGACACCTCGAAGAAGGACGACGAGGAGAGAAGCTCTAGCTCCTGAAGCCCTGCGCGGCCTCTTCGACGGTCGGCGCGATCGAGACGCCCTCGGCGAAGCCCGTGATGGTGAACAGCTTGAGATGCTGCTCGCGGGTGCAGGAGATCGCAAGGTCGCCGCCGGCCTCGCGCAGACGACGGACGCCACCCATCAGCGCGCCCAAGCCCGACGAGTCCATGAAGGGCACCCCGTCGAGGTCCACGACGACTTTCGCGTTCTCACCGCCGCCGGACGCCTCGAGGATGTTCGCGATCGCGTCGCGGAGCGAGCCCACGGTATAGACGTCCAGGTCCCCGGTGGGGCTGAGGACCTGGAAGCCGTCCGCGTTGGATATATCGATGTCTATCTTTTGCTGTGCCACCGCTGCTCTCCTGACCTTTCGCGATCCTCGCCGGTCGGGGCGCCCAACCACTCGATCACCAGCATCGTCAGGTCGTCGTCCAGCTTACCGGCTGCGAAACGCTCGACCTCTTCCACCACCTGTTCGACGAGCGCCTCGGAGGCAAGAGGGGCCAGACTAACGAGTAACTCGGCGAACCGATGTTCCCCGAAGACCTCTGCCTGTGGCGACTTCGCCTCGAGGAACCCGTCGGTGAACAGAACGAGCCGATCGCCGGGTTCGAGGTTCACGACGGTCTCCGACAGTCCCGGCTCGTCGAACCATCCCAGCGCGCGATTGCGCGGCCCTTCGAGGTAGTACCCGCGCGGCGATGGCGTCATGCCCTTCAGATCCGAGGCCGCGGCCGGGCCGCGGATGATGAACGGCGAGTGATGGCCCATGTTCATCCACCGCGCTTCTCCCGTGGCGAGATCGATCGTCGAGTAGATCAACGTCGTGAACGACTCCGAGTCGGTCGCTTCGCGCAACGTGCGGTTCGCGGACTCGATCACCTGTGTCGGCGTCGCACCGCGTCCGCGCTCCGCGCGCAGCGCGGAGAGCGCGAGGGTCGCCATCAGCGCGGCGGCGATGCCCTTGCCCGACGCGTCGCCGACGACGACCGAAAGCATGTGGCCGGTGACCTCGACGTTGTACCAGTCGCCGCCGACGAGGTTCGCCTGGCGCTGCAGCGGCACGAGGCGCGCCCCGGGGGTCTCGGGGATCGTTCGCTGGAGGAGGTTCCGCTGGATCGAGGCTGCGATCGCCAGCTCACTCTCCTGCAGGGCGAGTTGTTGGAGCTTCTTGAGGCCGACCTGCATCTCGCGGAAACGACTCGCGACCTCACCCACCTCGTCGCGCGAGGTGATGTCGATCTGGTGGTCGAACTCACCGCGGCCCACGGCGCGTGCTGCGTCGACCAACTTGGACAGGTCGGAGACCAGATGGCGGGGCAGGATCACCGCCATCGTGATACCGACGGCCAGCGCGCCGACGGTCAGCGCGACGAGCGCGACGATCGTCGCGTCGGAGCGCAGCTGCAGGTCGCGCTGGCTCGCGATCACCGCGCGGTCCTGCGTCTCGCGTAGCAGTTGTCCCAGCGTCTCGATCTGGGAGATCAAGGGCGTGCCGTCCTCACCGAGAACGCGGAACGCGGCCGACCTCCGGCCCTCGGCGTGAAGAGGGATCACGTGGTCGTCCACCAGCAGGTGGAAGCTCTCGCCGGCGTCGACCAGGTCCGACAGCAACTGCCCTTCCTCGCGTGCGGTGAAGAGCGATTCCGCGCGGCGCTGGTAGACGTCCGCGGTGGCGATCTCGCGCTCGTACTGGGCCAGCAGCGAGGGGTCACTGTCGATCAGGTAGCGATGGATCGCGGCCGACTGGGCCGTGTAGGAGCGAACGATCTCGTCCACCGCGACGAGGCCCGGAACGGCGCGGTCGAACACTCGCCGCTGGACGGTCGTGAGCGAGCTCAGCAACGAGAACGTGATCCAGCCGAGGACGGCGATCAGGACGATCAGCAGGGTGAAGCCACCCACGATCTTCCACCGCAGGGAAAGGTGCATCGGAAAAGTATCCTCGACGGGAGATGAAACAGTCCCACGCACCGCGCCTGGGGGCCATCCTGACCGCCGGGCTCGCCGCCTACGCCTTCTACGAGCCGTTCCGGTTCCGGGTCGTCACCCACGACGTGCCCGTGCGCCGTGGGGGGCCGGCCCCGTCGATCCTGCACGTTTCCGACACCCACCTGAACGCATCGGACGACCGCCTCTACGCCTTCCTGAAGAGCCTGCCGGAGCGTCTCGGCGAGACCCCCGATCTCGTGCTGGCCACCGGCGACCTGATCGAGGGCAACTCCGGCATCACCCGGATCGTCGACGCCCTGGCCCACCTGGAAGCGAGGCTGGGACGCTTCTACATCCTCGGCAGCCACGACTACTACATGTCTTCGGGGCCGAGCTATTCGAAGTACTTCCGCCGGTCCAAGAAGCCGAGCGTGGCCCTGCGAACGGCCACCGCCGAGCTCGAGAACGGGCTCCAGGAGAAGGGGTGGATCCCGCTGACGAACACGACCGAGCACATCGAGGTGGCGCAGGGTCGCATCCGACTCGCCGGCGTCGACGATCCTCACCTGCGCCGCCACCGGACCGGCCACATCTTCAGGACCGCCGGCGACGCGCTTGCGGTCGGCCTCGTCCATGCCCCCGACGTCGTCTCGGAATGGGCGTTGAACGGCTTCGATGTGGTGGTGGCCGGGCACACCCACGGGGGCCAGGTGCGCCTCCCCGGCATCGGCGCCGTGGTTACGAACTGCTCGCTCCCGGCGGGCCTTGCGGCCGGGCTCCACCGGGTCGGCAACACGTGGCTCCATGTGAGTCCGGGACTCGGCAACGGTCTCTACTCGCCGATCCGCTTCAACTGCCCGCCCGAGGCCACCTTCCTGCGCCTGTCCCCCGCCCTTTAAGATGGGCCCCTTCCGGGAAGTGGCGCAGCTTGGCAGCGCGCAGCGTTCGGGACGCTGAGGTCGGGGGTTCAAATCCCCCCTTCCCGACCAGAAGGGAACGGGAGATACTGAGCGCCGAGGTTCAACCCTGAGCTTCGACCCATTTCTCAATGGATCCTGGGAGGCCTAGATCTCCGAAACAGACTTGGGCGCGATACGCAGCGTCCTGATCGTCGACGACAACGAAGACATCCGCGACGTGCTCCGGATGGTGTTCGAGGTGGACGGGTTCAAGGTGGTCGGGGAGGCCGCCAACGGGGTCGAGGCCGTCGCCGTCGCGCTGGAACACCGCCCCGACTTCGTGATCCTCGATTACCTGATGCCGGAGCAGAACGGCGAGAAGACCGCCGAGATCCTGCGCACGCTCGTGCCCGAGACGCGGATCGTGGCCTTCTCCGGCGTGATCTCCAGGAAGCCCGACTGGGCCGATGCGTTCCTGACCAAGGACCGCGTGTCCGAGATCCTCCCGATGGTCAGGGGTCTGCTGGGGGCGTAGGGCCCGTCGCCGTCGCGACGCGTGGGACACTCGGCGGCGCATGCGGACACCATCTGGAACTCCTTTCCAAATAGTCGCGCGTCTGGCTGTGATCGTGACGCTGACCATGGGGGCCGCGACCGCGGCGGCTGTGACGCGCGACGCGGGCGCCGTCGCCGAGCCGTCGCCGAACGTCATCATCATCGTCACCGACGACCAACGACGAGAGCTGCTCCAACGCGACGCCATGCCCGCGACCACGCGCCTCTTCGCCGGTGGAGGCACGAAGTTCACGCGGGCGTACGCAACGACCCCGTTGTGTTGCCCGTCGAGGGCCTCGATCTTCAGCGGTCGCTACGCGCACAACCACGGCGTCGAGAACAACCAGCAGGCGGGCTCGTTCGACGAGGACTTCAGCGTCCAACGCTATCTCCGCGACCAGGGTTACCGGACGGCGCTCTTCGGCAAGTTCCTGCTCGGGCGGCCGCTGGACGACGATCCCGAACACTTCGATGAATGGGCGACGTTCCTCCGGAGCCCGATGACATACCGCGACGGCAACTGGAACGTCGACGGAACGGTGCAGGAGGTACCGGGCTACTCGACGACCTATATCGGCGAGCGAGCAGTGGGATTCATCGAGGAGCAGGAGAGCGTCGACATACAACCATGGATGATGATGTTGTCGACGGCCGCTCCGCACGCGCCGTTCCTCCCCGACGAAACGTATGCCGGTGCGACGGTTCCGCGCTGGGATCCGGACGCCGCCGTCGGCGAGCGGCGCCTTGGAGACAAGCCCCCGTTCGAGCGCATCGGTGACGCGTCACGACGCGAGAGCGCACGCATACGCCGGCGCCAAGTGCGAACGTTGTTCTCGGTGGACGACATGATCCGAGACGTGTTCGATGCGCTCGGTCGCACCGGCGAGAGCAACACGCTGGCTTTCTTCCTCTCCGACAACGGCTACATGTGGGCCGAGCACGGACTCAGCGGTAAGCGGTACCCGTATCTCCCGTCGACACGGATCCCATTGTTGATGCGCTGGCCGGGCCGCGTCGCTGCGGGGTTCCGCGACCGTCACCTCGTCGCGACGATCGACATCGCCCCCACGATCCTCGATGCGGCCGGGATCACGCCCGATGACGCCTATCCGATCGACGGACACTCCTTGCTCGGTAACCGCAGCCGCGATCGGTTGCTGCTCGAGTTCGAACCCGAGGGGGGGTTGTGGCCCTGGGCTTCGACGATCACGAGGCGCTACCAGTACATCGAGCACTACGCCGACTCGGGCCGCGCGCTCTTCCACGAGTACTACGACCTCAGACGAGACCCGGCGCAGCTCCGCAACCTCTACGGCGACAGGAACGCCGACAACGACCCCGCCCGCCGCGATCTCAGACGAACCCTGGCGCGCGACAAGGGGTGCGCGGGGAGCACCTGTCCCTAGCTACTTCGTCCGGAAGTTGAAGACGTCGCGGGTGCCGAGGTTGCCGAGGTTGTCGCGCGTCGGACGCACGACCACCCAGTAGTGCGTGTCCTTCCGGAGGTTGTTGTACGGGTCGAAGCGTACGCGGCGGGCCGATACCTGCACGATCCGCCCGGGGACCCGGTGGCCCTTCCGGAACAGCGACACCGTTGCGTCGCGGATCGACTCCGGATCGATGCCCTCGTCGAAGAACACATCGATCGGTATCCACCGCCGCGCAGCCCGCGCACCGTCCGGCGGGCGCCGGCCGACGACGACGGGGCCTTCAGCGTCGGCGATCGCAAAGGCGGCATCCGATTCCAGCCCCTGGCCCCCGTCCACTCCGAGCGGCGCCAGGGCGTACCGATAATGCAGTCCGTGCCGCGTGCTCTCGTCCCGGAACGTGGTCGTCTCCGGCGTGAGCCGCGCGCGTATCGAATACGCCCGCCCGCCGGCGGCGCGGAGCAGGACGTACCCGGTCACTCCGGGTTGCGCGTCCCACGTCAGGTCGATCGCGCCTCCGGTGTCGGCGACCGCGACCGGTGCGGGAGGCTGTGGCACGACGGTGAGCACGAAACGCCCCCATACGAAGCGGTGGTCCGAGTAGCGCGGGTTGTGCGCGTCCCTGGTCCCCGGCGCCTGTGCCGCCCAGCCGGGATGATCGGCGTGTGCCTCGGCGACCTGCACTCCGGAGGCGAAGAGATAGTCGAGACGCGTCCTGCGATAGTTGCGGCGACCGTCGCAGAGGTCCTTCTTGCCGTCCCCCTCGAAGGTCCACTCGTGAGTCATCGGTTCGTTCGCGAGACGGTGGTGCGTCTGCACCGCGTCCACGAACGCACGACTGCCGTCGGTCGGGGCCGTCAACGTGGTCCACCACTCGGGCGGGGCCGCACGCTCATCGGGATCGCACTCTCGCTCGACCGATGTGGGGCGCTTGTTGAAGTCGCCGGCGAGGATCACCGGCGCCGTCTCGGCCGCGAGTGCACCGCGGATCGCTTGGATGTTTCGCTGGGGGCAGGTCTGCCACGACTCTAGTCCGGTGTCCTGGTAGCGCGCCTTGAAGTGGACGGCGACGACGACGAACGGAGCACCGGTCGCATTCTCTCTGAGCCGCGCCCACACGTAGCGCTTCGCTACTTCACCGGTGCTCCCGTCGCGACAGGGGTCGGTGATCACGTGAGGTCCGGACTCCAAGGTGACCGTGGAAGTGTTGATGAGCATGCGGGTGAAAGCGGAATCGTCCGACACGATCTCGAAGGTCGATCCCGAACGCTGGTCCAGGATCCGATCGAAGATCTCGAGGTTGGAGAAGCGCAGTTCCTGAAACGCGATCACGTCGGGGATGGCCACGGCGCCTACTCCGCCGTCGAAGGCTTCGGGCCGGGCCCGGAGCGCGCGGACGAGCTCGAACAGACGGGTGAAGAGGTTGAGGTCCAGGATCGCGAACTGCCGGGCGTTCGCCGTCACGACCTGTATCTGCCCGGGCGGGGAATGGCGCTCGCTGGGGGGATCGTCGTGCTGGGCGAACGCGATCCCGGGTAACAGCACGCAGGCGATGACGCTTGCAGCGAGGGCGCGGCGCATCACTCCTTAGACCGCCGGCGTTTTCCGCTCGCGATCGGGTGCGATGTGATGCATCCCGTCAGCCATGCGGAACACGCTATCGAAGGCGCGGCCGATTGCGGTAGGGGGTTCGGTGCTTCAGTCGAGCAGTAGCTCGGCGATCTGGACCGTGTTGAGGGCCGCGCCCTTACGGAGGTTGTCGGCGACGCAGAACATCTCGAGCGTGTTCGCCTCCCACGGATCCTGGCGGATGCGGCCCACGTAACAAGGATCCTGCCCCGCCGCCTGGAGCGGAGTCGGATACACGGCCCGTTCGGGATCGTCGAGGACGACGACGCCGTCCGCATCTTCCAGGATCTTGCGCGCTTCGTCGGGATCGATCGGACGCGAGAACGACGCGTGCACGGCGACGGAGTGACCGACCATCACGGGGACGCGGACGCACGTTGCCGTGACGCGCAGGTCGGGGATGCCCATGATCTTGCGGGTCTCGTGGCACATCTTGATCTCTTCGCTCGTGTATCCGTTGTCCTTGAACGATCCCGCGTGCGGCAGCACGTTCATCGCTATCGGATGCGGATAGGCGGTGCCCGCAGACAAAACGTCGCCGGCGCGGCCGGTCGTCACGACGTCGGGGGCCTCGGCCGCGTCGAGAAGTTGCTGCCACAGCTCGGTGACGCCGGGACGGCCGGTACCCGAGGTCGCTTGATACGACGCCGCTACGACGCGTTCGAGCCGCGCCTGCGCGTGCAGCGCCGCGAGCGGCACGACCATCGTCAGCGTCGTGCAGTTCGGGCTCGCGATGATCCCCAACGGCCGCTGCAGAGCGTCTTCGGGATTGATCTCGGGGACCACCAGTGGCACCCGTTCGTGCATACGCCATGCGGCGGAGTTATCGATCACGATCGCGCCGCGCTCGGCGGCGATCGGTGCCCACTGTTCGGAGACCTCATCGGGGACGTCGAAAAGCGCGAGGTCTCCGTCGGCGAAGACCTCGGGCGCGAGCGCTACGACTTCCAGTTGTGCGTCCCCGTAGGGGAGGCGCGTGCCGGCCGACCGCGGCGATGCGACCGGCACGAGGTCGTCGGCCGGGAACCCGCGCTCCTCGAGGATCGTCAGCATCTGGAGACCGACCGCGCCGGTCGCCCCGACGAGTACCGTCCTCATTCGTTGCCCCCATCGACGCGCAACGCCTTCAGTTGTCCGGTAGCGGTATCGGGATGCATCTCGCGCAGGATGACCTCCTCCGACAGTCTGAAGCGGTCGTGGACGGCCTTCACCGCGGCGTCGACCTCCGCGGCGCGGATCACGCACGACACGCGGATCGACGACGTCGAGATGATCTCGATGTTGATGCCGGCGTCGGCCAGCGCGTCGAACATGTCGGCGGCGACACCGGGGTGGGTCTTCATACCGGCGCCGATCAGCGAGATCTTGGCGATGTCGGCATCGGTCTCCACACCCTCGGCCCCCACTTCCTCGCGGAGCCTGTCGAGGACCGGCTTCGCGCGGACTAGGTCTTCCTTGGGAAGCGTGAAGAAGATGTCCGTGCGCGCGTCCGACGATGCGTTCTGGACGATAATGTCGACGTTCACGCCCTCGTCGGCGAGCGGACGGAAGACGCGCGCCGCGACGCCCGGCCTGTCGGGCACGCCGATGATCGTTACCTTCGCTTCCGAGGTGTCGTGGGCGATCCCGGAGATGATCGCTTGCTCCATGCGTTCATCCTCCTCTCTCACCCACGTTCCTTCCTCATCGGTGAAGGAGGAACGTACGTGGATGAGCACTCCGTGGTTACGAGCGTATTCCACCGATCTGAGCATCAACACTTTCGTGCCCGCGGCCGAGAGCTCGAGCATCTCCTCGTAAGAGACCGCGTGCAGCTTGCGCGCTTCTTCAACGACACGGGGATCGGCGGTGAAGACGCCGTCGACGTCGGTGAATATCTCGCACGCGTCGGCGCCCAGTGCGGCTGCCAGCGCAACCGCGGTGGTATCCGAGCCGCCGCGGCCCAGCGTCGTCACGTCGAATTCCGTCGAGACACCCTGGAAGCCCGCGACGATCACGACCTTGCCGGCCTCCAGCGCCTCGAGGACGCGCTTCGCACGGATGTCCACGATGCGCGCCTTGCCGTGAACGGTGTCGGTCACGATGCCGGCTTGCGAGCCGGTGAACGAGATCGCTTCTTTGCCCAGGTCGATGATCGCCATCGAGAGCAACGCCATCGAGATGCGTTCCCCCGCGGAGAGCAGCATGTCCAGCTCGCGGGCATGGGGAGCGGGCGAGATCTGCGCGGCGAGATCGACGAGCTCGTCGGTGGTGTGACCCATCGCAGAGACCACGACGCAGACCTGCTTGCCGGCATCGACGTCGCGCACGACGCGAGTCGCCACCCGGCGGATGCGCTCGGCATCGCCGACGGAGGTTCCGCCGTATTTCTGGACTACGAGGGCCATGGCCCCAGGATAGGTGGATTGTCTTGCTGGGGACGGAACTAGCCGTCAGACGACGCGCGAGGTGGAGCGGTCAGCACTTGTCGTCGTTGCCCTTGCCCGCGTCCCCGTCGATGCAGTCGTCGCGGCCGTCGTTCGGGTTCGACGTGACCGGATCCGGCTCGGGGGGAGGGGCGGGCGGATCGGGCTGCGCGGCCGGCTCCGGGGCGGCCTCGCCCGGCGCGTCGTCGGTGG
>JBOGWY010000351.1:0-2141 GCA_050694015.1 Actinomycetota bacterium
CGGCCCGACCTGCGATGGCGTTCGCCCGATCGAGCCCCTCGCGGAGCTCGGCCCGGCTCGGGGGCGCCTCATTATCGGGAGGAAGTACGTCCTTAGCCACATAAGGAATATATCGAACATACGTTCGATAGTCAAGCCTTTTCCCGCCCGGCTAGGCCCCGGCCAGCTTCTTCTCGAGGTCGTCGAACATGTCGTTGTAGTAGCGGTGCATGAAGCGGCCCCCGCTCGCCGTCAGCAGCATCAACAGCAGCCTGCCCTTGAGACTCTTGGCCCGGCGCTCCCATGAGACGTGGACGCGGCTCCCACCCTCGGTCGCTGATGGAGCGACGTTGATCACCGTTCCCGCGTCGAAGACGTTCGACTCGACGACCTTCCACGACACCGAGTCGCCACTCGACCAGTCGTAGACCTCACGGGCCCAGATCTTGGGTCTCGCGGTGCCCTCCATGACGTCGGCCGACGTCTCGGTCTGCGAGTGAACCTTGAAGTACTGAGGCGCGAGGCCGGGGAAGAGCTCCGTGCGCCGCTCCGTGAAGTCGGTGAACGCGCCGATGACTTCTGCCGGCGTGAGTGAAGTGTCCACATCGATCTCGATATGCGGCATAGGAACCTCTCTAAGCCCCGAACTCGGCGCGTAGGAGCCGTGCGGCCCCCGACATCGCCTTCATCTTGCCGTCGGCGGACGCGCGTGGCAAGTACTTCATGCCGCAGTCGGTGGAGATGACGATGCGCTCGGCGGGTGCGTAAGGGAGCGCGCGCCTGACGCGGCCGGCCACGACCTCCGGCGCCTCCACATCCGGTGTCGAGAGATCGATGACTCCCAGGATGATCGTCTTCCCCGCGAGATCCGCGAGCACCCCGGTGTCGAGGTTCGACTGTCCGGTCTCGATCGAGACCTGATCGCACGTGCAACGGGCGAGCTCCGGCAAGAACGAGTAACCCGACGGCCGCTCGTGGATGATCGCGGCGTACCCGAAACAGATGTGAACCGCGGTCGTGCCCTCGATGCCTTCGAGCGCCCGGTTCAGTGCCTCGACCCCGTAGGCACGCGCCGCATCGGGCCGAGCCTGCATGTAGGGCTCGTCGAGCTGTACGACGTCCGCGCCGGCAGCGAGCAGATCCCGGATCTCGGCGTTGCACGCATCCGCGTAGCCCATCGCAACGGACTCGTCGTCGGGGTAGTAGTCGTTCTGAGCCTGTTGAGACATCGTGAACGGGCCCGGCACGGTCATCTTGATCGCGCGATCCGTGTTCGAGCGCAGGAATCGCACCTCCTCGACGGAGACCGGATGTGGTCGCTCGATCGGTCCGACGATGCGCGGGACGGGATTCGGATTTCCACTGCGATCGAGCGCGGTTCCCGGGTTGTCGATGTCGACGCCCTCGAGCGCGGTGGCGAAATGGTTCGAGTAGCTCTCGCGACGCATCTCGCCGTCGGTGACGATGTCGAGGCCGGCGTGCTCCTGAGCGCGGATCGCCAGCAAGGTCGCATCGTCGTGTGCTTCGGCCAGACGTTCTTCGTCGACGCGCCACAACTCCTTGGCGCGCACACGCGGCGGGAAGCGTCCGGCCAGCTTGGCGCGGTCGATCAACCACTCCGGCTGCGGATAACTCCCGACGATCGAGGTCGGGAACGGCGGAAGCTCTCTAGCCATCGTCGTCGACGTCGCGGACGCGGCCCTCTACGTCGCGCCACAGTGCCATCCCGATGGGATGTTCGGCCTCCTCTGCGAGATGACCGATCAGTCCGGCCGTGCGCGCGAGGAGCGCGAAGCCACGGCCCACATGGGCGGGGAAGCCGAGGTCGGCAAGGGCGGCGCCCGCGGCGCCGGCACCGTTGATCGGCAGCTTCTTGCCGGTCGCCGTCTCGTGCGCGGCCGCGACCGCGCGCAGCAAGCGCAAGTGGGGTCCGACCAGGCCGCGCTCTGCGGCGAGCTCGTAGAGCCGCGGCGTGCGTGGGTCTCCGTCGCGGTGGATGGGATGCCCGAGGCCGGGGATGCGCCGAGTGGCCGCGAGCTCCGCATCGACAGCTTCCTTCGCCGCGCTCTCGAGTGCGGCGTCGTCGGGAGCATCGCCGAGACCCTCGACGATGCCGCTGAGGAACGCCGCGGTGTCGGAAACCGGGCCGAGGAACACGCTCC
>JBOGWY010000352.1:0-4693 GCA_050694015.1 Actinomycetota bacterium
GGTTCGTTCTGCTCGAGGTCGCTGGACGGGGGGATGTCGTTCCTTCCCGCCGGAGACGAGGCGGCTTATCCCTCGGCAGACAAAGGGCGGACGTGTGGCGGGTTGCATGGTCATGGAGTTGCGGATCGCAACGGCACGATCTACCTGCCGGCCGAGCACTGTGGTCGTCCCTTCCTGGCGATCAGCAAAGACGAAGGTGCGACATGGAATCGGGTACGGGTCGCGACGCTGCGGCACGAGGAGGGACCCGATCCCGCGGTAGCTGTCGATCGGCAAGGCAACCTCTACTACGTGTGGATCGCTCGCGACCGGCTGCCATACCTATCGGTTTCGCGAGACGGTGGCGATAGCTGGAGCAAGCCGCTCATGGTCGCGGCCCCCGGCGTCAAGGAAGCCGCTCATGTAACCGTTGCCGTCGGTGATCCAGGCAAGATCGCGTTCGGCTACATGGGTAGCGAGAACTCACGCTTCGCCCGCTGCGCAGACCGAAAGCGCTGTCGGCCCTCGTACGCAGGCGTGAGGTGGAACGGATACATAGGCTCGACGACCAACGCTCTCTCATCGCGCCCGCTGTTCTTCTCTGCCGCCGTCAACGGCAAGGACGATCCTCTGGTCGAAGGGAGTTGCGGACCGCGACGCTGCGACTGGCTGTTGGACTTCATGGATGTGGCGATCGGTCCGGATGGAACACCGTGGGCAAGCTTTGTCGACACGGTTGGCGGCGAGGAGCCCAATTATCACGAGGGTGTTCTGGGGCGCTTGGTCGGCGGTCCACGACTTCGCTGAAGTTCGGAGCTTTGCCCGATGGGAAGCGAACTTAGTCCCGGTCGATATGACCGGCTCCCGCGTTCAAAACGCGATCAGAGGGAGCTCAGGTCTATAGCTTCGTTGGCGTCGGAGTAGGTGAGGCCCGGCTGCGGGCCCCCGGCCAGCACGTAGATCGTGTTCCCCACTGCGACGACGCCGAGGCCGTGGCGAGCGGTCGGCATCGGTGGTAGCGAACGCCAGCGCCGGCGGCCGATGTTGTAGGCCTCGACCTCGTCGAAGGTGCGGTTGGGCGCCTCGCCGCCGGCCGCAACGATGAAACCGTTGCGTGTGGCTGCAGCGGCCAGGCCTCCGCGCGCGGTCGGGATGTCGGGGAGTCGCCGCCAGTTCCCGGCGCTCGGCGAGTAGCGCTCGAAGGTGTCCATGTTCGAGTCGAGGCCACCGGTTCGTCCCGCCACGACCCACACGCGCCGGCGCGCTCCGGCGGCACCGAGATGCTGTCGTTGGGTCGGCACCCCCGCGCGCACGCGCCAGCGACGGTCATCCGGATCGAACACCATCGTTGAATCCGCGACCCCGTTCGCTCCGACGCCGCCGACGACGAACAGCCTGCCGCGCACCGCGACGAGACCTCCTGCGGCGCGCACCCGGGGCATGCGCGGGAGTTCGCGCCAGCGTCCGTCGCGGAACGCGAACGCTCGCCTGGTCGAGCGCCCGCCACCGATGTATCCGCCGACGACGTAGACGACGCCGTCGAGAGTTGCGCTCATCGCGTGATTCACGGCGAGGGGAAGCCGCGGCCCGGTGCGCCACGAATCTGACGAGATGTCGTAGATCTCGACCGTTGCGACGGTGCCGCGGTCCTCGGCGAACCCGCCGACGACGAAGATCCTGCCGCGCCGCGCGGTCGCGGCGACCTCGGTGCGCGGTGTTGGGACCGGAGCGAGCTGTTCCCAGCGAAGCTGTTGTCCTGCCGGAGCGATGTCGGGTGCGGTCTCGGGAGGATCGTCGGGCGCGCACGCGCCGACAAGCGAGAGGACTGCGATGAGGGCGAGGAGCCTTCTCACACCCCCATCGTAGTTCCGACGGCCATGCCCGTCGTCGTGCTACCCGTTGCTCGGCTGCGCCGAGCTCCGAGTAGTAGTTGCCCTAGCCGATAACGATGAGGACGATGCTCGCCGCGGCGAGGCCGAGGCCCAGGAGCTGCGTGCGCACGAAACGCTCGTTGAGCAAGAAGCGCGCCAGCAGGACCGTCACCGCCGGATACATTGACGTCAGCACCGCCACGAGCGTGAGCAGACCCGAGCGCGTCGCGAGCAGATACAGGACGTTCGCGGCGATGTCGAGCACTCCCGATGCGCCGATCGGGACGATCGTTCCCGCCGGGGGCCGTATCGAGCGGCGAAGGACGAGCGCAACGATCGCTACGAGTGTGATCGACGCACCGCGCATGCCGATGAGTGGCCAGATCGCGGCATCGTCGCCGGCGCGCTCGACGAGGATGAAGAACGCACCGAACGAGAGCCCGGCTCCCACCGCGAGCGGCATCCCCGATGCCTTCCACCGCGGGATGTCGGCGGTGAGATCGGCATCGGCCTCGGTGTCCGGAGGCGGAGCCGACGACACGAGAGCGACCGAGGCCAGCGCGATCCCGACGCCCACCAGCGCGACGGGACCAGGTCGTTCGCCGATCGCGAGCCCGAATACGACCGGCGCGGCCGCGGCGAGCACGCCGGTGACCGGAGCGACGACGGTCATCCGTCCCACGGCGAGTCCTCGGTAGAGGAAGAGGACGCCGGTGCCTCCGGCGATGCCCGCGGCCCCACCCCACGCCAGGGCGTCCATCGTCGGGCCGTTCCCCGCGGTGAACGGGATCACCAGTGCGAGCGGGATCGCGGCGAGAAGTTGGGACAAAAGCACCACGGTGAACACGTCGGCGCGCCGCGACACGCGGCCCCCGATGAAATCGGCGGCGCCGTAGGTGGCCGCAGCGAGCAATCCGAAGATGATCCCCATTGACGGAGCAACCTATCTTCGGGTTCGCTGGGTGATGGCGAAACAGGGCCTCGCGGAAAGGGATCCAGGATGCGCGTGCGCGCGATCACTCTTCTTATTGCGCTAGTCGCCGCGCTCGTGCCGGCGGGTTCGGTCACCGCAGGCACCCCGGCCCCGGGCTGGATCCGGGCTCAGCTCGTCCACAGCTTCACTCAGCACGATGATGACGGGTGGGATCTCGTCACCTTCAACAACCGTGCGTATGTGGCGGTGGCGGGGCAGGAGGATGGCTTCCGCCGCCTCTATCTCAAGACCAACGACACCGCCACCGGGACGTTCCGCAGCGAGCGCGTGGCCGAGTTCCCCGGCGACACGGTAGTGAGAACGGTCTCGATCGGTGTCGCGCCTAACGGCGACGTGTACATCGCGTACAGCCTCGATCCGAACGTCGGGCCGCCGGCTACCTTCCTCGCGACCGACGCGTCCAGTTCATGGGTGTCGATACCGGTCCCCACCACAGGCGACAGCGGGGCGATCGCAGCGCCGGAACATCCGGACCTCGCGATCCTGAGCGATGGCAGCGTGGCGGTCGCCTTCCAGGCGACCCAGCAATCCCCGTGTACCGGAACGGGCGACATCTTTGTGACGACCTTCTCGGCCGGCGCGTTCAGCACGCCTACCAACGTCACGCATGGCAACACCGACGGCACCCTCTGCGTGTTCAACACGTATCCGGCGCTGGCGGCCTCCGGCACGACATTGCACCTCGCGTACCGATGGGTCAGTAACACCGGCGCCGGGGTCCAGTTGCACTACCGAAGTGGTTCACTGCTGAATTCGACCGATGAAACCGTCGACGCCACCGCCACCACGATCGACGGTTACTCGATCCGGGAGTTCGGTATCGACATGGTCGTCGACAACGATGGGATTCCCCATATCGGGTACGTCACCGAGAACGATACGAACGTGACCTCCGTGTCGACGCGCTACGCAACGAAGTCCGGCACGACATGGACGCTCGAGGAGGTCCAGCGGGTGACGGAGGGGCGTGCCGTCAGCGGTCCCTCGGTCTCGGTCGCGGTCGATCAAGCCGCGGTCGCGTACACGGTCGATGGCGCGGGCGACGATCCCGGTGGTTCGACCCAGTCGCAGGCGTTCATCGCCAAGCGAGCGGGCGCGGGTCAGCCATGGGCGATCGACAACCTGAACCGGGGCAGCGTCGACGACGTCGATCCCGAGATCGCCGCTGCCGCAGGCCGCTTCCATGCGCTGTTCCTGGAGATCAACGGCCTGGGTGCCAACCCGTTCTCACACGTCTACCAGCACGAGGCCCCCCGCCCGACCATCGAGTTCAACCTGACCGGCGGCAAGACGTTCCGCGGTGGAGAGCCGGTCCCGATGCGCGGCGATATCGATCCGGCCACGGTCCGCGAACGCGTCGTGATCAACACGCAACGCAAGAAGGGCGCGCGGTGGGTCAACGTCGACAAGAAGAGGGTCCGCAGCAATGCCGACGGTGAATGGTCGTTCCGTCACCCCGCGCTGCCCACCGGACGGACGTACCGGGCGCGGGCGGAGGTGCGGGACACCGTCGACCATCGAGCCGGCAAGAATCCCTGGGTCCGTTTCGAGGTGCAGGCCCGCCGCAACCACTAGCCCCCCAAACTCGCACTAATCCGCACCTCCGTGCTACTCGGCGTCGACCACACAGAAAAACCGGGAGGGGATCGGGGGTAGGCAGCGAAACCTGTCCCAGTTCTGTGATGTCCGCAGGCTGGGCGGGGGGAAGCTCGGGCATCCTTCGAGGGACGGGTTTTCGCGGGCCCGTCCCTCTTTTTTTCAGCCCCGGCTACATTCCGGGCCATGCCCTTTGTCGATAGCGCCGGCGGCGCCGTCCACTACGAGGTCTTCGGCGCCGGGCCCCCAATCG
>JBOGWY010000353.1:0-9075 GCA_050694015.1 Actinomycetota bacterium
ATGTCTTCAACGCGCGGTGGGCGTCGTGGGGCAACTTCCACACTGTACGTATGGCGATCGACCAGTCCCCCGGCTTCGACCTCATGACGGTCAACTCGGACGTGATGATCCATCCCGAAGTGTTCACCCGCGTGACGTCGTCACCGGGCGATCTCGTGCTCGCCGCGCAACGGCGGCCCAAGCTCGATCCGGAGGACATGCGCGTCGAACTCGACGGCACGAAGGTTCGCCAGATCGGCAAGCACGTCAAGATGCCGCGCAGCCATGGTGAGTTCGCCGGCGTCTCCCTCCTCAGACCACCCGCGGCATCGGTTTACTCCGACATCGCGACCGATCTCGAGTGGCGTGCCCAGACGAGCGGCTACTACGAAGACGTGTACGCGTCGATGCTCGATCGCGTCGACGTGAGGGCGGCGCTCGTACGAAGCGACGAGTATGCCGAGGTCGACATGCCCGAAGACATGACGGACGCGCGCGAGGTGCTGCGGCACCATCACGACGCGTGGCCCAGCGAGCAGCCGGTCTAGGACTTCTTGGCCGAGTTCCCCCACGTCTTCATCGCCGGTGAGGACATCGATCGGGTCTCCGAAGACCTCGCTCGCCGTCTGGCCGAGGTCGGCATCCGCGCGCCGTTCGTCCTCTCGTCCGTGCACGGCGAACATCTCGCCGCGCATCTAGACGGACGGGTCGCGTTGGAGCAAGCGCCGCCCGAAGCCGATCAGGAGTGGGCGGCAGGACTCGGCTCTCGGGCTCATGACTCGGGAGCGGATGCCCTTGTAGCGATAGGTGGGGGCCGCGGGATCGACGTCGCGAAACTGGGAGCGGCACGAGCCGGCCTCCAGCTCATCGCAGTCCCGACGCAGCTCTCTCACGACGGCATCTGCTCGCCGGTCGCGGTCGTGCCCGACGACCGCGGGATCGCCGCGAGCCTCGGCGCGATCGCACCGATCGCGGTCTACATCTCGATCCCGACGTTGCGCGACGCGCCGACGGAGTCCGTCGCCGCGGGCATAGGTGACCTTCTGGCGAACCCGCTCGCGCTCCGGGACTGGAGACTTGCCGCCGATCGGAGCCTCGAGGAGCTCGACCAGCGCGCGTGGGATCTGTCGGTCGAGTCGTACGAGTTGATCAAGGACGACCTCGTCCGCCCGCCGGCAGAGTCCGTGAAGGATCGCGATTTCCTGCGTCGGCTCGCCGACGCGCTCGTGCTGTCGGGGATGGCGATGATCGTGTCGGGCACGTCGCGGCCCGCATCGGGAGGCGAGCACGAGGTGAGTCACGCGATCGACGAGCTCTTCGGGGGCCGCGGGATGCACGGCGCGCAAGTCGCGTTCGGCTGCATCATCTCGCTTGCCCTCTACGGCGAAGACACGGCCTCCTTCCGCGCCACGCTCGAGACGCTCGGTCTCCCACAAGCTCCGGAGGAACTGGGACTGAGCACCGACGACCTCGTACGCGTTCTGGTCGAAGCGCCGAACACGAGGCCGGGCCGCTTCACGATCCTCGAAGATGCCAACCTCGACGAGGACGAACTCCGAACGCTGGTGAAGAAGATCTGGCATTGATGCACGGGCACTTTAGGGTGCGGCCATGAGCGTGAAGGCAGCGATGATCGGGCTCGATGGGGCCGCGTGGCATCTCGTCGATCCGCTGATCGACGACGGACACATGCCCAATCTCGCGACGCTCCGCGCGTCCGGCGGGGGCGGCGTACTCGACTCGACCATCCCGACATACACGCCTCCGGCATGGACGTCGGCGGCGACCGGCGTGAACCCCGGGCGGCACGGCATCTATGGCTTCCTAGAAGGCAACGCACAGAATGAGGGCTTGGTGCTCGTGCACTCCGGGAAGATCAGGGCGTCGACGATCTGGGAGATCGCGAACGCGCAGGGAGCGAAGGTCGGCGTCTACAACCTGCCCCTGACCTATCCCCCGCGCGAGCTCGACGGCTGGATGGTCTCCGGGATGATGACACCGGGTTACGGCGAGCGCCTCAAGGGCTTCGCCTTCCCGCGTCCCGTCGAGGAACGCATCCTTCAGTGGGTACCCGACTACGTGCTCGATATCTCTCCGAACTGGGAGACCGACTGGAAAGACGCGAGCCTCTGCAAACGGATCGTCGACTCGCTCGCGCAACGGCGGCTGGTTCTCGAGAAACTCCTCACCGAGGACACGCCCGATGTCCTGTTCGCGGTGCTCGAGGCCCCCGATCGTCTGCAGCACGTCTACTACCGCTACATGGATCCCGCCGACGAGATGTACGACTCCGCCGCAGGTAAGGAGATCCGTCCGGAGATCGTCAAGTGCTTCGCCGCGATGGATGACATCGTCGGGCTCGTCGCGGAGCACGCCGACGATGGAGTGATCGTGTGCTCCGACCACGGTTTCACCGCGTGGGAGTTCAGCGTGCACACGAACGCGCTCTTGCAGCAGTGGGGCTACCTCAAGATCAAGCCTGCGGCGCGCGCGATGCAGACGGGCCCGGCGCGCGCGATGGTGCCGCTCGCGAAGCGCGTGCTGCCGGCGAAGACCGCGCGCAAGGCGAAGGGCAAGACGTTCGCCGCGGTCGACTGGTCGAAGACGAAGGCGTTCGCTTCGCCGATCCCGCAGCAGGGCATCTTCATCAACATCGCGGGGCGGGAGCGGTTCGGGATCGTCCCGGAGAGTGAGGTGCAGGGGCTCAAGGACGACATCGCCCGCCGCTTCGAGTCGCTGACGGGCCCCGAGGGAAAGCCCGTAACCGACCGCGTGTGGCGCTCAGAAGAGGTCTTCCACGGCGACGCCCTCGACGGTGCGCCCGATCTGCTGCCGGTGCTCCGCAACCATCGGTTCGAACTCGACGACGAGCTCTTCCATAAGGAACCGTTCACCGACCTCGCGCACCTGCCCCGGGGCGTCCATCACCCGGACGGGATCGTCGTGGTGTCCGGCACCGGGGTCGGCGCGGGCGGCTCGCTGCACACCTCGGTCTTGGACGTCACGCCCACGCTGCTTTACATGGCGGGCCTTGATGTCCCGGAGGGCCTCGACGGCACGGTCATGAGCGCCGCCTTCGATCCCGAGCACCTGCAGGATCGGCCCATCTCGACGACCGCCCCCCTATCATCTAGTTCCAAAGACGAGGATTCGCCCTACTCGGCGGAGGAAGAGGCCGTCATCGAAGAGTCGCTGCGAGGCCTCGGTTACCTGTAGGGCGCCCTAGAGAGAGGCCCACACGCCGTATGGCCGAGGCCGCAACTCCGTACGAAGAGAAGGCGACGGCGCCGCAGCGCGTCCCGCTACAGAAACGAGGGGCGCGCCGGATCGCGCTGCGCGTCGGGGCCGACTCGGTCGCGGTGTCGACCGCGCTGTTCCTTGCATCGATCATCCGCTTCGAGATCATGGGCGAGACCCCCGCGGCGAAGCTCGACTACGCGCTGATCATCGCGCTCGCGGTTCCCACTTCGGTCGTGCTCTTCTGGCTCTACGGCCTTTACGAGCCGAGGCAGGTGCTCGGACCGGTGAACGAGTTCAAACAGGTGTTCCACGGTGTCGTCGCCGGGGTCGTACTCCTCTTCATGGCCGACTCCGCCTTCAACCTGGAGTTGTCGCGCGCGTGGGCGTTCATCTCGCTGGCGACCGGGCTCGCCGTCGTCGGCGGCGAGCGGCTCGTGCTGCGCAAGACCCTGCACTTCTTCCGGAGGCGCGGCGGCGACGCGACGATCACGATCGTCCTCGGCGCGAACCAGGAAGCCACGACGATGGCCCGGACGCTCGAGCGCGAGGGGTGGCTCGGGTACAAGATCCTGGGCTTCGTCGACGACAACGTACCGGTGGGTGAGGAGCTCGACGACGGTCAGCGTGTGATCGGTTCGACCGCCGACCTGAAGGAGCTGATCGAGGAGAACCACGCCACGCTCGTGCTCGTCGCGGCCACGGCCTTCGACGCACCGAGGCTCAACCGGCTCTTCTGGGAGCTGCAGAGCATGGACGTCGACCTCCAGATCACGTCCGGGACGATCGACCTGATGGCGTCCCGCATGATCGTGCAGTCGGTCGCCGGCGTGCCGCTGCTGTTCGTACGCCGCACCGGTATGGACAAGGTCCAGAGAACCCTCAAGCGCAGCATCGACATCCTCGGCTCCGGGGGTGGGTTGGTGATCCTGCTGCCGTTCCTGGCGCTGTTCGCGCTCTGGATCAAGCTCGATTCCGAAGGCGGCATGTTCTTCAAGCAGGTGCGCGTCGGACGCGACGGCGAGCTGTTCACGTTGTGGAAGTTCCGCACGATGGACAAGGACGCCGAGAAGATGCGCGCCGAGCTCGAACATCTCTCGGAGGGGCCGGGCCTGTTGTTCAAGTTGAAGGAGGACCCTCGCATCACGCGGGCCGGCAAGGTCCTTCGTCGTTATTCGTTCGACGAGTTACCGCAACTCTGGAACGTGCTGCGCGGCGACATGAGCCTCGTCGGCCCGCGTCCCGCGTTGCCGATCGAGGTCGAGCAATACGACGACTGGGTGCGCAATCGGCTGAAGGTCAAGCCGGGAATCACGGGTTTGTGGCAGGTGAGCGGTCGGACCGAGACGAGCTTCGCCGACTACGTGCGCTTCGATCTCTTCTACATACAGAACTGGTCGCTATCGCTCGACCTGTGGATCCTGTGGCGCACGTTCCGGGCCGTGATCACCGCAGAGGGCGCGCACTAACCGTCCTCGGGCTGCTCGACGGCCCATCCTTCGAGCGCGTCGATCACGGTGTTCAGGCTTCCCTTCTCCAGCACCGCGATCGCGCCGGCTCGCACCATCTCGTCGCGGTCCGCCCCCGTCGAGCCCGTGAACCCGAAGATCGATATACCCGGACTCCGGACGTGAAGGTGACGTGTCGCCTCGATCCCATTCATCAGAGGCATCTCGATGTCCATCAGCACCACGTCGGGCTCCTCATCGAGCACGACCTCGATCGCTTCGATCCCGTTGGTCGCCTCTCCCACGACCTCGAAGGTGGATCCTGCGAAGGCGGCACGGATCAGCTCCCGGATATTTTTGTCGTCGTCCACGATCACCAAACGGTGCGCCCCCATCGTGGGGTGTACCTGCCCCGCGCGAACGACGCTGCAAACGTCTCACTTTTCGGACAAAACCGAAGGGACTAGGACATCTCGATCGAGAAATTTCCACGAACCAAGCATCGGGATGCGTGAAAGCGGGATCGCCTCCGAGTGCCGACGAAAGACCGGCGATTGACGACGAGCGAGCGGAACGACTCGCTTCCAACGAAATGTTGTTGCGCGGGATCAGAAACGCGTGGAGGCACGCATGAACGTCACGCCGCGCGCGCTGTCCCCGCGAGCTCCTGTCTCGGCCCCGGGCACGAGATTCCCGAAGTTCGAATGCGTTCGTCGACAACTTCGAAACTACATCGTAGTAGAGAAGCTGGGACCGGGGAGAGGAGGCAGCTCCGGGGGCCCAGCCCTCTGGAACGCGCGGTGTCGCGAGGAGTACGCTTTTGCCATGCTCGAGGAGATCATCGTCATCGCCGACGACCGACCGGGGATGCTAGCCGAGGTGGGAGAGCTCCTGGGCGACGCAGGCGTCAACATCGAGACGCTCAGCGCATTCAGTCAGAACGGTACGGGCGTCGTGCATCTCGTCGTCGACGACGGAGACGATGCGGCAGAGGTCCTGATGTCTAACGGCTTCAAGGTCGATGGAACGCGCCAGGTATTGACCGCGACGCTCGACGACCGGCCGGGCGAACTCGGACGTTACTGCCGCCGCCTCGCGAGAGAAGGTGTCGCGATCTCGGCGGCATACGTCGCGCGGCGCTCCGGTGGAGAAACCGAACTGATCTTCGCGGTCGACGACATCGAGGCTGCCAAACAAGCCTGACGCGAAACAGGGCCCGCCCGAAGGCGGACCCTGCCTGAGACTCTAGTTACCTACGCGGTCGTTGCGGGAGTCGGCGCGCTCGCGCCTGCCGTCCCGAAGTAGATCGCGAGGATCGCCGTGGCGAGGTGCAGGAAGTCGTCCGCCACGCCGCGGTCGTTGATCAGCTCGGGCGTGACGACGCCCATGAAGCCGAGGACCGCCACGAGCGCGTACGCGACACCGACGACCAGGTTGATCGTCTTCGCGAGGTCGGCCCGGGTCGACCCGAACAGCAGCGCCGCCCCGATCAGCAGGTGCACGATGTTGTGCATGTGGTTCACCGGGAACAGGATCAGCTTGTCCGCTGCCTGCCCGCCCGTGAACGAGTCGGCTACGAAGAAGCCGAGGATGCCTACGAGGACGTAGACCGCACCGAAGATCAGACCGAACGTCTGCGCCGGTGTCCGGGCTCCCCCTGTAGTTGCTGTGCTGGTGGTCGCCATCACCGTTCCCCTTTCACTGGTCAGCCCTGCTTCGCCTGGGTTCTATCTACCCTTCGGAAGGGGGGCCGAAGCCGGATTGCCCGGCCTTTAGACGCCGGGCCGGGGAGCCCCGTTACGGAGGTCGCGGGCCGACTCTGACCTGAGTAGCACGAACGTGCAGATTAGTTCGGTTACAGGTAGCCGAGGTTGCGGAGGGATTCCTCGATCTGGGCTTCTTCTTCGGCCGAGTACGGGGTGGACTCGGCCCCCGCGCCGGCGAGCGGCAGGTCCATGGCCTCCGTCTTCGGGGGCCGGGACGAGAGCAGCTCGGCCGGGAGGACATGGGTGAGGACGTCGCCGTCCATCTCCGGCAGCGTGCAGCCGGCGAGATAGAGCGCGGTCGGAGCGATGTCGTAGAGGTGCGCCCGCTGTCCCGAGCTCGCGGCGATGCCCGGGCCCGCGACGCCGAAGATCCCGTCCATGTGGTGGAAACCGCGCGGGAGATCTGTGTAGTCGGTGATCACGCTCGGCGAGAACAAGCCATCGGAGAGCTCGTACGAGTACTCGCGGCACACCGGGAACAGGTCCGGTGCGCTGGGGGCCTCGGGACCCTCGACGACCTCTTCGCGCTTGTGGATGCGGGTCACGACCGGCCTGCCGTCGTCGGGATCGATGAGGCCGTGGAACGCCTCGATCACCTCGTCGCGCACGCGCTCGTAATCCGCTTGCTCCACGACGCCGTTCGGCTCGCGTCCCTTGAGGTTGATGTAGACGCCCTGTTGCGGGTTCGGAGACGCGAACGCTTTGGTCTTGCTCCAGTCGATCGTGCCCTGCGCCGCGCCCTTGGCCTTCTTGTAGACGTCTTTCGGGATGACCTTCTTGATCCGTCGCGCGACCTTGCGAACTCCGGCGGAGCTCGCGACCGAGCCGGCACCGCCGACGGAGAGAAGCCCGGCCTCGCGCAGCGCGAGGTTGACGTTGACGACCTTTTCCTTCGGCCCGAAACCGTGGTCGGACATCGTGATGATGTAGCCATCGTCGCCGGCCCAATCGATCAGGTCACCGAGGAACGCGTCCATCTCGTCGAAGAACCCCCACGCCCGCTCGCGGATCGGCTTGGCTTCCGGCTTCTCAAAGTGCGCACAGCGCGGGTCGATGTACTTGTAGTGGACGTGCATGAGCCGATCGGGCCACTCCGCGACCGCGAACAGGATCGGGACGTCCCCGTGGTTGTCGAGGAGGTAGCGCAGCGACTTCCGCTTGAGCTCGAGGTTGCGGGACAGACGGTCGATGATCGCGGTCGACTTCCAGTCCTCGTCGTAGTTCACCTGGATGTCGATCTCGTAATCACCGGCGGTAGCGACGAGCTTCTGCGCGAGGTCCTCCGGATACGTGAACCCGTCGGGCGTCTCTCCCCCACCCTCGGGCGTGAGCATCCCGGAGACCGAGAAACCGTCGACGGGCGGCGGAGGGAACGTCATCGGGATGTTGAAGAGCCCGACCTTCTTGCCCTGCGCGTTGGCGACGTTCCACAGCGCGGGTGCCTTCACGCGGTCGAGGCGAACGAGCCCGTCGCGCCGCTGCACGTTGCCGAGCGTGAATCCGAAGATGCCGTGCTTGCCCGGGTTAACGCCGGTGAAGATCGAGGTCCAACCCGGCGGCGTGTAGGGCGGGACCGTCGATGTCAGGATGCCGGACGCGCCCCGGTCGAGGAGCGCCTTCAGACGGGGCATGTGCCCCGCTTCGAAGGCCGGCTCGAGCATCGGGAAACCGACGCCATCGAGGCCGAGGAGGAGGACCTTGCTCACGTGAGGAGTCTCCTACGGGCAGTGAGCGCGATGCCCACGACGACCATCGCGAGCCCGACCCACAGCGCCGGCACGATCAGCAGCGTCAGCGGGCCGAGGAAGAACACGATCGCCGAGACATCGGGCATCCCCGGCGTCGGCAGCAAGCGGCGCTTCGCGAGCATCGCGTTCCACTTGCCGAGCGCACCGGCCTTCGGCTCTTGCTTCTCGGCTCCCGAGATCTCCATGAAATAGAAGCTCAACACCGCGAACGCCGCCGCGAGGAACAGCTCCGTCGCGCTCGTGTCCCCGTCGTAGATCAGGAACCAGATGATCCCAAGGATCGCGCTGGCGCGCCGCGCGCTGTCGGCGAGCGCGTCCAGGGCCTTGCCCCGATCGGTCGAGTTGCCGGTGATGCGCGCCAGCTTGCCGTCGACGCAGTCGAGCATGAACGAGAGGTAGTAGACGACCGCTCCGACCGCCAGGGACCACCGCTCGCCGATCCCGTAGAGCGGCCCGGTGGCGATACCCATCACGAACGAGATAGCTGTGACCTGGTCGGGGCTCAGCCACCGCTTACGGGCGAGGAGCCGAACGATCGGGAACGCGACGGGATCGACGGCGAGCACGGTCCAGAAGTAGTCGCGCTTCTTGGCACCTGTCTGCGATTGCGGCGTGGGATAGGTCATGACGTTCGGCTTCCCTGAGGGGATGTACTCGGGCTTCACTTCTTTTCACTCACCGGATCGATGAGGCCCTTGCCGCGCGCTTGCTCCAGGCCGCCGACGATCATCCCCGTCACCAGGCCCCAGTCGTTCTTGAACGCGGCGCGCCCGATGTTCAGGATGAACAGGCCGACGATCCCCCACCACAGCGCGAGCTTGTGACGGAAGTCCTGCGGCATGTTCTTCCTGTGCAGGTAGAACTGGTTGCCGAGGTTCATGCGCATCAACTGATGCG